>NZ_QUGQ01000045.1:0-2937 GCF_003479155.1 Blautia sp. AF19-1 | reverse complement strand
TTGCGCGTCTAACTCATCACTGAAGTAACGAGAATGCGACGCGCAGTTTTCAAAAACGCTCCCCTAGTATCTATAACGCAAGGGGAGCGTCTATTTTCAATTAGTTCGCTTGTTCTGATAATCGAGTTTTGCTTAAGCTCTCTCCCAGCGGCCTCCCGGGGCTGAAGATATAACACAATAAGCAATATTCAAACTTGAGGTTCCAGCTTTAATATACGAACGACAGGACCGTCCACACTCTAAAGTCGAATATGTAATCATCTGCGTATTATTTGGAGTATAGTGATATGGGGTTCCTCCAGCAGGATTTGAAATTGTTTTTGTAATATCATCATACTGGAATCCCACCTCTGGTGAATATTTGGATGTCTGCATTAAACTACTTGCTTTCATAGAGGTTCCGTAGTTCAGTGTTGTTTCAAACCAATTAATTCGTACCTTTAATGCCTGACGGTCATTTGTCACGGATACTTTCATGGTTGCATAAATGCTGTACTGGCTAAGCTGCCCCGTATTGCTTACAATATCAGTGATTGCTACTCTTTGCTGATGCTCGTCTACAATCAACAAACCCGTTGAAATAATATCCTGCTCGCTGCCATTTTCATCCACTACCTGTGTGATTGACAAATAATCATCCGGCTTTGCATCAATGGCGCGGGTCTTCATCTGTTTTTCCTGATATTGTTCAATTGCAACCTTAATTACGTCACTTTCATTCGTGATGTGATTGTTTAAAACCTCTTCATACACTCTGTTTTTTAATTCTGCATTTGTTTCTGCTTTTACTTTGGATTACAATTTCGCTTCCAAATCCTTCTTCACCTACCCCACCATTTACAACAACATCTCTTCCTACAAATCCTGATGGTGGTCAAAGTTAATCAAATATTTTATTTGTCTTGACATAACTTTCCATTAACTTATAATTTGTTTGCATCTTATATAATCTTAAAAGATCTAAATCCTGTTTAAAATATTTCTTGCACTTTACATCTTTTTGTGCTTCTAAAATACAAGCCTCAACCATTAATGAAGTGTGCAATGATCCTCCTTTTCCGGCAAATAATGTCTGTTGAATTCTTTTTCGACAGACACCTATTGCTTTTTCAAAATATCCCAATTCTTCCAACGCCATCCCATAATTTCCCATACTCATACCCCAATCTAAGATGTGAAATACAGGTTTAATAAAACTTTTTTCATATTGTCCCACTAAAAATTGATATATTTCCAATGCTACTTTATAATTCTGTTCACCCCAATAAATCAATGCCATTTCTGTCAAAATACTAACTTCCTCTGTATTTAAAACATATTCTATTTTTTGTCCTTCTTCAACTTTAAGTGACATAGCAAGTAATTCTTTTAATTGTTTTATAAATTGTTCCGTATATTCTGCATTTTCCTTATATTTTACTTTTACCCTTTCTGTTTCAATATATTGGTAATTTTTCATCAAATTACAGTCTAATTTTTCTTCAATTTTTGAAAGTACCTTTTCTGCATTTCCATACTCTTTTCGATGAATAAACTTCGAAAATTCAATCTTCAACTCCAGAGTCTCATACTCTTCCACTTGAATCCCCGTCTCAATTCTATCCCCACTCCTTCCCATCTTCTCCATCATCTGACGTAGATTTCCGCTTCGTGGTTTCTGATTTCCGTTTTCGATTCTTGCCAATGTTTCCTGCGCACAAATGTCTTCACTCAGTCCTTCCTGTGTAAGTTTTGCCGCATTTCTTGTTCGACGTATCAATTCTGCATCAATCTCGAAATTCCGAACCACATGGTCAAACAGACGGTAATTTTTAAAAGAAACTTTATAATCACTTTCCAATTCCAGAAGGCTTGCACGTTCCTGTCGCAGCAACCCAATAAATTCTGCGTTACTATTTTCTTTTTCCAGAATCTGCGCATACTGCTCCAGAATTTCCGGCATATAAAGCAGTTTCCCTTCTTCTCTCAAGTTTTCTAACGCCGTTTCTGTTATCAATTTTAAATAAGTATCCGCTTTTCCATCTCGGGCTGTTTTTTCTATTAACAATGCAGCATATGGAATTACTTTTACTCGTTCTGTCCTCTCAAAGTTTTTCTGAAAGATCTCCTCTACTAACTCCTGAAGTTCTTTCTCTCCTCGTTCACGATCTGTACCAAAACAGACTTCCCATCGAAATAGCAGAAGTTTGTATTCCTCTGCACTTAAAATCCCTGTCTTTCTCTGTATTTCCGCTTCTGGCATTGTCTGTACAATTGCCTTTTCCAAATGTTCACATACTGTCTCTACTGATTTACCACGAAGCCATGCAATCTGCGCATATTCCTGCTCAATGAACTGCTGATGCAGCGGCTCCTTTGCTCTTTTATTCTTCTCATATTCAAGCAGACATTGTTTTGCTTCTTCCCATTTTTTTGACAAATTTTCTGTTGTATCTCCTGACGCAATTCATAGATATTG
Organism: Blautia sp. AF19-1; assembly: GCF_003479155.1. NCBI lineage: Bacteria > Bacillati > Bacillota > Clostridia > Lachnospirales > Lachnospiraceae > Blautia > Blautia sp. AF19-1. The sequence goes on along the minus strand of NZ_QUGQ01000045.1, from coordinate 479 downwards.
TAAATGTCCCTTGGCAATATATAAGTGAGCCTCTCCACCGATTTTCCCAACCGTCCCATAATTCGATCAATCAGAAAAAAATCAATTTCCTGCTGATCTGCTTCAATTCTTGCATATTTTGACACAGAAGAAATACCCAGGCATAATTGTTTTTGTCGTATTCCTTCTTTCTCTCGTAATTTCCATAGTAATTGACCAATTCCTTGCATCTGTTTCCCTTTACTGATTCCTTTTTCTATGTTATTTTTTGTGACTTTTATTATGATTTTAAAATTGTATTTACAGCAAGAGAAATTATCACCATATTTTAATTTGATTTTTATACAAATCCACGTTTTCTATTTTTATAGGTAAAAAAGTGTAATTTTTCCCTTTTTCATACGTATAATATGCTTTGAATTTATTTTCATATTTTTCTTTTAAAATCTATAAATGAGCAAATCCAAAATATTGCACAAAAGAAAGACACCCTCTGTAGA
>NZ_QUGQ01000044.1:442-2942 GCF_003479155.1 Blautia sp. AF19-1 | reverse complement strand
CAAGGTACGTTAGTTAATGAGTTACTATAAAACGAGTGTTTTGACACCCATATTATTTTATAAAAATGACTGGTCAATATTACTAAATTCAAAGGTTAATTTTCCTATATCTTACAATATACTATCTATGATATCTTTCAGATAAGTAAAAGCGCGCGTAAAAAACTTAAAATAATCTTGGAGGATTATCACAATGAGAGATAAGAATAATGGAGAGATTGCAAAATCTCAAATGTTTGGATACGCACTTTTGGGCTGTGGAGCTAATTGTCTGAGTGGTATTCTTGGTTCTTTTTAACACTGTATCTGACCGACAATCTGCTGTTGTCCATGTCGTTTATTGCTTTTATGATGTCTGCCGGACGTATTATCAACGCAGTGACAGAATTTTTAAGCGGTTTTATCATTGACCGGACACACACTTTGTCTCTGGGTAAATATGACGCTCAGGCTGCAAATAATGGCATTGCACAATCTTCTGTCACCCTGTTTGCTGAAAGATGCGGATATGCAGTCGTTCCTTTGGTCTGTAGCATTTTGTTAGTTTTGATTAGTAACTTTATGAATGCAGATGAAGAAGTTATAAAATTGAGAAATACTCAATAAAGGAGAGAATTCTAATGACACAATTATTCAATAAATTTTATATTCCTGAAGATGTAGGCATTTCCTCTGTAGCTATTGCCCAGTTTCTGAAAGAATGTGATGAAATAAATTATAAATTGCGGACTCTTCATATTGTTCGCCATGATAAAGCGATAGCAGAAGTTTCCAAATATCCGTTTTGTGCACTTGATAAAAGATTGGTATATTCCGTAAGCAAAACATTTACATCCACGGCTATAGGGATTGCGGTAAAAGAAGGTTTGTTGCGGGTAGATGATTTCGTTCTTGATTATTTTCCGGAATGTCGAGATTTGGACATGGATGATGCAGCCCGTACCATAAAAATTTGCCATCTTTTGACTATGAGTACGGGTCATGGCGTGGATACAGTGGGAGATATGTGCAATGGCATAAGACCCTGGCCGGAAATCTTTTTTACCAGAAAAATAGTATATGAGCCAGGAACTCATTTTGTCTATAATTCCGGAGGAACTTATATGCTGTCAGAACTTATCAGCCGTGTGACTGGCATGTGCCTGAAAGATTGGCTACAGACGCATCTATTTAATCCTCTGGAGATTACAGATGTCAGTTGGGATAAACATGGAGATGTTAACACTGGAGCATGGGGGCTTTTGATTGCTCCACGTGATCTCACAAAGCTGGGACTTTTGTACTTACATAAAGGTGTTTACAATGGCATACGCATTCTCACGGAAGAATGGGTTACGGAGGCATCATACCCCCACATTTCCACAAACGTGCAGGGATGTGCCGGATGGGGCCGCCACTATGGATATCAAATTTGGGAGAACAGTCCGGGGAGCTATCGTGCTGATGGAGCATTTGGCCAGTATTGCATGGTATTTCCGAAAATGGATATGGTTATTACAACTACTGCTGAAGAAACGGATGGAAGCAGAATTTTCCCTCTGATTGAAAAGTATATCCTTAATAACATAACTGAGCAGCCGAAACCTCGTGATGCATGGTGTTACCAATACATGAAAAACGTAATGAACCAGTGGGAAACTCCTGTTGTATATTCGCCGAGTGCTTCTTATCTAATGCATATGCTTCAGGGAAAAGAATTTGATTTACGCAGTCGTACATCAGATGAAAAACATACTCTTCGCTTTGAAATTGGCAACAGCCGTATGGAGTTTGTAATCGATGAAATACAGACTATTCACAGTTCCTGTACTGTTGATTTGTTTGGAGAAACCACATATGCAATTGAAATTCCGTCAAATAGCCCACTTATTGGAGACGAACAGAGAAACCGTATTTGGAAATATGCTGCCCATCACAGTTGGGTAGACCAGAGTACCCTTATTTTGACTATATGCTGGCAGGAAACCGGGCATTCACAAACATGGAAATTCTATTTTCATGAAAATACCTTGACTTTGATTGTCACAGATGGTACTAAAGGAATGTTTGAATTGTCTGGTGCGGTGAGTGACCGGAATGTAAGATTTGCTGATATGATTTTTGATGGTGCTTTTAGATAGAAACACGTAAAAATACTCCGGGGATTTTTATTTTTCCCCGGAGTATTTCTGTCAATATAATGTTCATTATTTTAGAAACCCTTAATTTTCTCACCACACACAGAACACATTTCCAGAATATACTATATTTATCAAATGAAACAGTTACCTATTTTGTGAACTTCCTGAAAAAAGTACCCTAAAGACTGTTTTCCCCATCCCTCACCAGTCAATATCATCATCTCTTCCGTGAACCTCACATGACTAAAGTCACGTGCTTCCGGCCGCTTTAAGCGGCAGACCAAATATCGGCGGATACGCCTGTTACTTAGATTTTGCACAGATATGTGCTTCTTCCATGCCGGATACGGCGGGTTTCCACATAACAGGTAATCCACTGC
>NZ_QUGQ01000044.1:0-432 GCF_003479155.1 Blautia sp. AF19-1 | reverse complement strand
GGTTTCCACATAACAGGTAATCCACTGCATATCTGCCTGTGTTTATGCTGCTTTACGCAGTTCCATTTCTGAAATCAGTTCTCTCAGATCTGCATAAACACATGAGGTTCTACGCTTTACTGCAGGAACTTTTGCCTCCAGCAAAGACCTTTCCGTTTCCGGTAAGGTTTTTAAATTTTCACGGATAAAATATCTTGCTCCGATATTATACGATGCCGACAAATCACAGTTGTATCTTTTTCCAGTCTGAAACGTACACAGACGATGATCCCGTACATCACGGGCAATCTCTCCTGATCCATCAAAGGCAAGCCTGCTCGTGTTCCATGCACAGATTCGGGAAATTCGGATTCCCTTTCTGTGTGCCTGCTGTCCGCATCGTTTCTGGATATCACGTTTTCTCCACATCTGCAGTTTCTGCTTTTTCTTCCC
>NZ_QUGQ01000043.1:0-3399 GCF_003479155.1 Blautia sp. AF19-1 | reverse complement strand
GTAAGTGTCAAATAAAACAGTGTATAGAAAAATAACCGTCAGCCTTTTATACTAAAAGGTCAACGGTTATCGACAGAATTCTTTTACAAGAGGATTCCAAGGCAGATAATCATCCAGATATTCAGGATGTTCAAGAAAAGCACTCCCCGGCATGTCGGACAGGATATATTTTATATATTTCATCGGGGCAAGCCCATTCGCTTTCGCTGTCTCTACCAGTGTATAGATTCCTGCACTGGCTTCCGCCCCTTTCGGACTGCCGGAGAACAGCCAGTTCTTTCTGCCGATCACAAAGGGACGGATACAGTTTTCCGCAAGCGAATTACTGATGGAACAATTCCCGTCTTCCAGATAATTCCAAAAACCTTCACGGTTATTTAAGGCGTAATGAAAAGCTTTTGAAAGTTTGGATTTCGGCAGCTCTCCGATGGCACTTTTTTCTGCCCATGACCAAAAAGCCTCGAGAAGCGGTTTCTCGCGGATAAGACGTTCTTTTTTCTTCTGATCAGGAGGGAGCGCCTCCAACTCTGACTCTATGTTAAAGAGTTGATTCAGACGGAGGATTGCTTCCGCAGGTTTTGATGCTTCCGAATTATGGATGTCTTTTGGGAGCGCATCCACGAAAGCCCGGCGCAGATGCGTATAGCAAAGACATCTTTTTACTCCTGAAACTGCATTGTATCCGGAGTAAGCGTCTGTATGGATATAACCTTCATATTCCCTCAGAAACGCTTCCGGATATTTCCCGCTTCGTCCCGGCTGGTACTCGAAGTAGCGGATGGGATTTACAGCATCTCTGATGCTGCAGTAAACCCACATATAGGAATCGGACGTATTTTTCCGTCCCGGTTCTTTCAGCACCTGTACATGTGTTTCATCGATATGAAGGTATCTCTGTTTCAGAAGTTCCAGCTTCAGACGGTGGACGATGTGTACAAGCCAGTCCCGATAGACAACCAGAAGCCAGTTTGACATAGTCGCTCTGCTTAAACGTAATCCCAAAGCCTCCCATTCTTTTTCCTGTCTGTACAGCGGGATGCTTAATTCAAACTTCTGGTGGATGAGCCAGGTGATGGTAGATGCAGATGCCAGAGAATGCAGGACGGGAGGATATGGCACCGGAGCCTTCTCCATATAAGGAGTTCCGTTTTTCCGGCACGACCTGCATTCATACGTTTCCCGGTAATGGTCAATCACCTTGAGTTTTGCAGGGATAAACTGTACTTCCGTGCGGACGAATTCTTCCCCTACTTTCACCATCGTACTCCCGCAGTTATCGCATATCTGTTCCCTTTCATCTATGGTATGGAGTACTTTGCTGTGAGGGAGATTTTTTACCAGTTCTTCCCGCTGACCGGTGTACTTCCTTTTACGTAGGTGCTTCTCTATCTCAACAAGCTCCGGTTCGTGTGCATCAGGATCCGCACAGGTTTCGATTTCATTAAAAAGAGACATCTGCCCCTCGATTTCGAGAGTAGATGTCTTCTCGGATTTTGTTCCATAAAGTTTACGGGTCAGGAAATCAACCTGCTCTTTCAGGAGCCGGACCTGCTGTTCCAGTTCTTTGATATGATTTTTATACTCCTGTTCCGTAGCTGACATAACCTGAAAACCCTTTCGCTTCGATAGGATTATTATACCATAGAATCGTCAGATTTCCCAGCATTTCTAAGGATTTTCAGTATTTTCAGACTTATGCGGGAGCCATTTCTGAACCGCCTTTGGCTGCTCCGGGTTCAAACCTTCCAGAAGCCAGCGCAGCTGCTGATCAGAAATCTGTTTTGCTTCTTCGCCGGTCCGCGGCCATTGGAGACGTCCGTTTTCGTACCGTTTGTATAAAAGGCAGAAACCGTCTCCCTCGTAATGGACTGCTTTGATCCGGTCAGCCCTCTTTCCACAGAACAGGAATAAGGAATTGCTGTAAGGATCCAGTTTGAAGTTGTACTGGATGATATCCAGCAAGCCATTGAGCTGCTTCCTCATATCGGTGTAGCCGCATCGGATATAGATTTTCTCCACATGGGAAAGCTCTCCTAACATGACTGCACGGCTTTCAGAATGTTTTCCAGCATCTGGGCAGATGTGCCTTCATAAAGTTCCACTGTTATGGATCCGATATGAAGTATGGCTGCAGGAGTGGAACGGGAAATGTTTCTGTCCGGAAGTGAAAGCTCCGCAAACTCAGCCGGGGATTCCGTTAAAGCAGTTGACTGTTGGTCTGTACACATGTGGATGCCGTTTTTCTTGCGGGGCAGTTCTTCCAAGGCAAGCTTTCGAATTTTGGAAAGCCAGTAATAATAACTTTTCAAAGAGATATCGTGTTGTTCACACCAGATCTGATTTGTCAGTCCGGAGGCCCTGCATTGCCGTATTACATCCAGCCAGTATTGAAGTTTCACCTGTTTGTCTGGAGTCAAAGAAGAAAGATCCATAAGCCTGCTCCTTAGATTAGATTTAGAGTTTTTAGAGTCAACTCCCAAAACTCTAATCAATAGTTTACATGCAACAGCCAGAAATTTCGATACACCCTCTTATTGGACGCTTACATTATTATTTGGCGCTTACCCTGTAAAGTAAAATATGCTCCCTTCCTGGGAGACAAGTTTTTATTTGTCTACCCGGAAGGGAGCATATCAGCAAAAAATATTTGCTCATGTGACAGACCCGTCTTGCGTTTGAAAACAATATACCTTGCGGTACTCTACATTTTTCGCACAAATCAGTCATTGCTCAATGAAGGATTGTAGCAACACGTCCTGAACCTACAGTACGTCCACCTTCACGGTATCAGACTGGTGTATTGCGGTGTGCAAATGGTGATTTTTCGTGTGATTTGTATGGAAAAATCCGCATTTTCCACTGTGTCCGTGTGGTTTTGGGAGATTTTGTTATCATGGTGTTATCACAATATCTCTGTATTTATCTACATATCTGTATTTATACTATCTGAAAATGGTTTCAATTGTTGAGCATACATTGAACTAAACGATGTCAACGTTGCTCTCAATTGTTTAGCTGCATTTTGTGTGGCTTCCTTACTTTTTAAACCACTTACAATTGCCGGTTCAAGCGTAGAATGCCATGGCATCAAAACATCTAATATTGCTTTCCATTCTTCAACTAACTTATCAAAATTTTTATTATCTTTAAACACTAACCTCCAAGAATCTAAAATCTTTTTTCCAAGTAAGCTTTCCATACAAGTGCTTACTGCTGATATCAATAACATTTTAGAGCCACGCTTACTCAAAAAATTAAGTTCATCATCTTCTATATCCGTTCTTTGTTCTTTCTTATTTTTTAAGTTAATTTTAAATTCATCAATAGCTCTCCCCAATGAATATACGAACTATAAATGAGCAAGTTCGTGATTTTGCATAAAAGAAAGACACCTCGATT
>NZ_QUGQ01000042.1:0-4065 GCF_003479155.1 Blautia sp. AF19-1 | reverse complement strand
CAGGAGGACGAGAACGGAATCCTCTTTGTCTGCTTCCCTGTCACAGCCATTGCTACAGTCCTGTCCCGCAGTCCCATGACGGTCAAACGTTCATTGAATGAACTGGAAATCGCCGGACTTATCATGCGGGTGCGTCAGGGCATTGGAGAACCAAACAGGATTTATGTGCTGATACCGGGAGAGGAGGACGCTGCTCTTGCCTGATACCTCAAAGCTGGAAAAGCTCAACCGGGAGCTGGAGAAAAGCGAAAAGAAACTGCGGAAAGACATCAATGATGAAAAGGCATTGCAGCACCAGTTGAAGCAGCTTACCCGAAAGGAACGGACGCACCGGCTCTGTACTCGTGGCGGTATGCTGGAAAGTTCTCTGCAAGAGCCGGAACGCCTGACAGATGATGATGTCATGCTGTTGTTGAAACTCATTTTTCACAGGCAGGACACGCAGGAACTATTGAAAAAACTGCTGGAACGGGAGAAGCCGGAAACCCCTTAGTTTACTAAGGGCGCAATTATACACCACCCAAAGGTTGGTGCATTGCGTTCTCCGAAGGCTCCTCGCCGGAGGGCTGTGATTTTCCGCAGTCATGGTCTGCTCCAAATCATACAGGGGACGCTACGCTTCCCCTGCGCTGGCTGTCGCCAGCTACCCTTTTGTGGACTTGCCGCCCGGAAACACCTTGCGCTGCAAGCTGTTCCCGTCCAGCAAGTTTTATCAGTCGAGCTATCCTTATCTACGGTAATTTAGTATAATAAGGTCAAAAAACAGAACGCTATCATTGTGCAACCGATATGCAACTGATAATTGCTTGATAGTTGGTGGTAGCAACACGGTAATTCAGATAGAATAAAGCCAACAAAGAAAGGAGGTCATCCAAATGTTAGTAAACATCATTATGATTGTAGTCGGAATAGTATTCTCATGTATCTTTGTCGGCTTGCTTATCCTTGTTATTCGTGCATTGCTTAAATATATCCGTACAGAGAAATGAAGCCAACAGCAACATTAGGAGGTGGTCAAATGAAAGTAACCGTATTTATGATAATCGTTGGAATAATTTTCTTATGTATCTTTGTTGGTTTGCTTACCCTTATTGTTCGTGCATTACTCAAATATATCCATTCAAAAGATGTACGGCAGGAAAAATCCGTAGTGAGGAAATCGTTGGGTGAAGCACTCAAAGTACACAGAACACAGTGCAAAATGACGCAGGAATTTGTTGCTGAAACGATTGGTGTTAGCAGGCAGGCTGTTTCAAAATGGGAAAATGGAACATCCGACCCTTCCACATCAAATCTTTTTGCACTTGCAAAACTTTACGGTATTTCTGTTGAAGAATTACTAAAAGAAGTTGAATAATCTTCATGCAGATATTTTATTTCATCATCGGGCCACCCTGACCCGAACTTTCAAAACTGAATACCAGCCGCCCACCGGCGGCACCACCGAGCAGGAAATCTGAAAAGGTCTCCTGCTTTTTTTCTGCCCCAAATGAGGTGGTAAAACGCCACCCCATCCACCAATTACCGAAAGGAGGGACACGAAATGCCCTGTCCACACAACGAAATCTCGATTGTGCAGCGAAGCCAACAGCAGTCTGCGGTTGCCGCCGCTGCCTACCAGAGCGGCGAAAAGCTGTTCTGTGGATACGATCAGGAAGTGAAGCACTACCCGGAAAAGCGTGGTATCGTCCACAATGAAATCTTGCTTCCGGCAAATGCCCCACGGTCGTATGCAGACCGCAATACTTTATGGAACGCCGCCGAAGCGGTGGAGAAGCAATGGAATTCCCAGCTTGCAAGGCGGTGGGTGCTTACCATCCCCAGAGAGATACCGCCCGACCAGTACGCTGTCCTTGTCCGGGAGTTTTGTGAACAGCAGTTTGTTTCCAAAGGCATGATTGTTGACTTTGCCATCCACGACCCCTATCCGCCGGGACACAATCCCCACGCCCATGTCCTGTTGACTATGAGAGCAATGGACGAACATGGGAAATGGCTTCCCAAGAGCAGCAAGGTTTATGACCTTGATGAAAAAGGGGAACGGATAAAGCTGCCATCCGGCAGGTGGAAAAGCCACAAGGAGGATACGGTGGACTGGAACGACCAGGAGTATTGTGAAATCTGGCGGCATGAATGGGAGGTCATCCAGAACCGCTATCTGGAAGCCAATGACCGCCCGGAGCGTGTGGACTTGCGTTCCTATGCCAGACAGGGGCTTGATATTGTCCCCACTGTCCATGAGGGGGCTGCTGTCCGGCAGATGGAAAAGCGTGGTATCCAGACGAATATCGGCAACCTGAACCGGGAAATCAGAGCCGCCAACCGCCTGATGAAGTCTATCCGGCAGCTTATCCAAAACCTCAAAGGCTGGATTACCGAGCTGGGAGAAAAACGGAAAGAGCTGCTTGCACAAAAAGCGGCGGAGGAAGCGACACTTCTTCCCAATCTGCTGATGAAGTACATGGAGATACGAAAGGAAGAACGGAAGGACTGGACGAGGGCTGGACAGAACCGGGGGACTTCACAGGACTTAAAGGCAGTCAGCGAAGCCCTGTCCTATCTCCGGCAAAAGGGGCTTTCCACTGTGGAGGACTTAGAAGCGTTTCTGGAATCTTCCGGGAAATCAGCCGCAGATTACCGCAATCAGATGAAGCCAAAGGAAGCCCGCAGCAAAGTGATTGACGGGATTCTTGCCAGCCGGACAGACTGCAAGGAATGTAAGCCTGTCTATGAGAAGTACCAGAAGATATTTTTCAAGAAAACAAAGGAGAAATTCAAACAGGAACACCCGGAGGTTGCCCGGTATGCGAAAGCCGCCGCCTACCTTGCCAAGCACCCGGACGATAAGGACAGTACCCAAAAGGAGCTGCAAGAGGAGCAGGAAACGCTTCTGGAAGAAATTGCAGCCCTGAAAACACCGCTGACCGAGGTACAGGAGGATTTGAAGAAGCTGCGGGACATTCGCTACTGGGTACGGAAAGCCACCCCCGGCACAGAAGAAAGCAAAGAGCCGCCCAAGAAACAGCCTATCAAAGAAGTCTTGCAGGATAAGGCTGACGAGAAAAAAGCACAAAGAACAGCCCAGGCACAGACGAAACACAGACAACAGGATATGGAACTTTAACAGGCACTTGCCATTTTCAATCAGAGAATGTCAGGTGCTTTTCTTTTTTTCAAGGAGGGATAGATTTGAATGTATTTGAAGTTGTGAAGCAGTCCGTTACAACAAGACAGGCTGCGGAGCATTATGGAATCCATGTAGGTCGGAACGGGATGGCTTGCTGCCCGTTCCATAACGATAAAACCCCAAGCATGAAGCTGGATAGGCGTTACCACTGCTTCGGCTGCGGTGCGGATGGGGATGTGATTGATTTTGCCGCCGCCCTGTATGGGCTGGGAAAGAAAGAAGCCGCCATACAACTGGCACAGGACTTCGGGCTTTCCTATGAGGATTGGAAGCCGCCGGGAAAGGCGAAAAAGCCCAAGCCCCGGCAGAAATCCCAGGAGGAACAGTTTCAGGAAGCAAAGAACCGCTGCTTCCGTATTCTTGCCGATTATCTCCACTTGCTTATGGCATGGAGAACGGACTACGCCCCACACTCCCCGGAGGAAGCCTTTCATCCCCGGTTTGTGGAAGCCTTACAGAAGCAAGCCCATGTGGAATATCAGCTGGATGTGCTGCTGTTCGGGGAAACAGAGGAAAAAGCGGCTTTGATTACGGACTACGGAAAGGATGTGATACAGCTTGAACAGCGAATGGCAGAGCTTGCCGCCACAGACGCAGCAGGAACTAAAAAACACCATGAACGCCATGCAGCCGCCCCAGAGCGTTGAGGAAATCAAGGCGGGGCTGGAAACCACCGAGAAAGGCGGTGTCCGTCAGAGCATACGGAACTGCCTGACCGTATTCCAGCGTGATCCGCTGCTTTCCGGAGCTATCGCATACAACATCCTGACCGACCGCAAGGACATCATAAAGCCCATCGGCTTCCACAGGGAAAGCACCGCCTTAAACGATACGGACATGAAGTATCTGCTTCTCTATCTGGAAGAAACCTACGGGCT
>NZ_QUGQ01000041.1:0-6607 GCF_003479155.1 Blautia sp. AF19-1 | reverse complement strand
TTAAGTTTGTGGGATAAGTTTGTGCAAAATTCGATATTTGCTCATTTATAGTTTATAATGCAAAAGGAATCTCTGTTCAAATATTTATTGATAATTAATATTTGAATGGAGATTTTTCATGGACAAATAAACAATGTGGAAGTATAATGAGCAAAAAAGAAGGGAGCGATTGTTATAAGAGAAACACCAGAAAGATTCAAATTAGAAGATACAACAATATGGTCTTTTCCTGAAAGGGGGAATTGGGCTACACATTCAGGAAAATACAGAGGGAACTGGTCTCCGTATATTCCTAGAAATATTATTTTGAGGTATTCAAAGAAAAAAGACTGGATACTAGATCAATTCTTAGGCAGTGGCACAACGTTAATCGAAGCAAAGTTATTAGGACGAAATGCAATTGGCGTTGATATAAATTCTGAGGCTGTCAAATTATCTAACACAAATCTACATTTTACTTGTCAAGAAAAATCAAAAATATTCACCAAACAAGGAAATGCAAACAATTTATCATTTATAAAAGACGAAAGTATAGATCTTATCTGTACCCACCCACCATATGCTGATATTATACGGTATAGTAAAGAAATCCCAGGAGATATTTCTCATTTAAAATATAAGAATTTTTTGCAGGAACTGGAACAGGTTGCAAAAGAATCATATAGGGTACTAAAAAAGCAAGGAATATGTGCATTTATGATTGGAGATATACGGAAGAAAGGCTATGTTCTACCACTGGGCATGAATTCTATGCAAAAATTCGTTGATGCTGGATTTAAACTCAAAGAAATTGTTATAAAAGAGCAACATAATTGTCGTTCTACTGATTATTGGGAGGGAAAAGAAAGAAAATTCTTAATGCTGGCACATGAATATATTTTTATATTGGAGAAAGCAGACGATCATAATCCTATTTGAAAAGAAATAGTCTTTATTGAATAAAAACATATGTTTGTAAAAAAGTCTGCGATCGCTGAAATAAATGTTGATATGACTGAAATCACATGGTAGAATAACGGCATAGCAATATTTTAGAAAAAATGGTTTAGAGGTTAAAATATGGCGGTCAGTTATAAAAAATTATGGAAATTACTTATCGATAGAGATATGAAAAAGAAAGACTTATGTGAGGCTGCAGGTATCAGTCATGCTTCAGTGGCGAAACTCGGAAAAAATGAAAATGTTACAACAGATGTGCTGGTGAAAATTTGCACTGCCTTAAAATGTGATATTAGTGATATCATGGAAATAATAGAGATTGAAAGGGAAAAGGCGTGATGGAACAAGTTTTAAAGAAAGAAAAACAGATACAGGCAAAGCCTATTATGAAATGGGCCGGTGGGAAGACCCAGATGTTAGGGGATATCATGCCTAAAATTCCTCAGAAATATGGAAAATATATAGAGCCATTTATTGGTGGTGGTGCACTGTTTTTTGCATTAAGTCCGGATAAAGCAATAATCGCAGATAGTAATCCGGAATTGATTAACATGTATCGACAAGTCGCTGATAATGTAGAGGCTGTTATTTCATATCTAAAGAAATACAAAAATACTAAAGAAGATTTTTATGAAGTACGTTCGTTAGATTGGTTCAAATTGAAAAAAGAAGAAGCAGCAGCGAGAACGATTTATTTGAATAAAACATGTTTTAATGGTTTATATCGCGTCAATAAGAAGGGACAGTTTAATGTTCCGTTTGGTAAATATAAAGCTCCAAACTTTTGCGATGAGGAAGCTTTATTCGCTGCATCAGATGTGCTGAAAAAAGCAACTATAACATGTGGAGATTATTTGTCAGTATTGAAAGAATATGCAGAACCGGGAGATTTTATCTTTTTAGATCCCCCGTACTTGCCGATTTCAGAATATTCGGATTTTAAGAGATATACAAAAGAGCAATTTTACGAAGAAGATCATGTAGAATTAGCGAAAGAGGTCAAAAGATTACAGGAATTAGGTTGCCATGTAATATTGACCAATTCTAATCATCCATTGGTTCATGAGCTATACGCGGATTATAAGATTGAGGTTATCCAAACCAAAAGGTATATTTCTTGTAACGGAAGTAAAAGAAAAGGCGAGGATATTATAGTAGATATTTTGCCAAAACAAAAAACTATGTTAAAAATAGTTCCGAAACCTTTACCTGAACAGGTAATGAAATATCCAGCAACTAGATATATGGGCTCTAAAAGTAAATTATTGCCTCAAATTTGGGCGGTTGCTTCACAGTTCAATTTTGACTCAGTAGTGGATCTGTTTTCTGGATCTGGCATTGTCGGTTACATGTTTAAAGCGCAGGGAAAGACTGTAATTAGCAATGACTATATGGCAATGTCAGCAACCTTTACCAAGGCAATGGTAGAAAACAATAATGTTGTATTGCCATTGGACGAGGCGAAAAAATTGTTGATTGAAAAAAAAGAGTCTGATCATTTTGTAGAAGAGACATTTCGAGGCTTATATTATAAAGATGAGGAAAATAGGTTAATAGATATTTTGCGGACTAATATTGCTGCTATTAGAGATCAATATAAGAAAGCAATTGCAATGACAGCATTGATTAGAGCTTGTACAAAGAAAAGACCAAGAGGAATTTTTACATACACCGGAGATCGGTATAATGACGGAAGAAAAGATTTACAGAAATCTTTAGAACAGCAATTTTTGGAAGCGGTGGAAAGTATCAATAATGCAATTTTCGATAACGGTTGTGAAAATAAATCTAAACATGGCGACGCAATGGAAGTAAAAATTAAGCATCCTGATTTAGTATATATTGATCCACCGTATTATTCTCCATTGTCAGATAATGAATATGTACGTAGATATCATTTTGTCGAAGGTTTGGCACGAGATTGGAAAGGTGTCGAAATACAGGAAAATACAGTAACAAAGAAATTTAAGTCATATCCGACACCGTTTTCAACTAGAAAAGGTGCTGCAGATGCATTCGATAAGTTGTTTAAAAAGTTTTCCGACAGTATTTTGATTGTATCTTATTCTTCTAATAGTCAACCAACACAAGATGAAATGGTTGCACTTATGTCTAAATATAAAGAACATGTAGAGGTAGTTCCAATAGATTATACATATTCTTTTGGAAATCAGAAACATGCTAAGACAAATCGAAATAAGGTACAGGAATATTTATTTGTTGGATTTAACGGAGAAGATGTATGGAAGAAAAAATAGAAATTTGGCAAGTAGGGAACACTGGATTAAGAAATCCTAATAGAATACAAGAAGGATTTAAAGCATTTGCTAATTCGCCATATGTGGGGAATCTTCGAAAAGAAAATGAAATTGATTTTATGAATTTTTTAAATACTCAGGGAATTATTCAAAACGAAGATGGAAAAGATACATCCGGTAGTCATGCTCGAAAATGGCGATTAATGTTTTCAAAGAATGGATTTATTTATCCGCAAGTGAAAAAGAAAGATGGTAGTCAAGAAAAACTAGGTAAAGTGGACGATATAACACCATTTGGACGAAATTTTTTAAAGGCGGATACATATCCAGCAGTGCAGGAGTGTTATTTGAGAGCACAAAGTGTTGAACAATTTGCTATGCCAGACGGAAAGTCTTATTTTTCGCCATTGCGATGGATATTAGCAATCATGCTGGAGCTAGAGAGGAGAACAGGAAGTTCAGAGATTACTAGAATAGAGTTTGCATTATGGGGACATACAACAAATCCGAGTTATTCGGTTGAAGAGGTTGTGAATAATATTTTAGATTTGCGTGCACGTAGGAAACAAGCACCATCGAAACGTAAATTTGATAAAAAAGAAATTGAAGAACGTGGAAAGCACTATAATAAAAAAGCTAACAATTTTAAAGAATATAGTGACATGAACATGCGATATTTACGCATTTCAGGAATTTTACAACGAAAAGGAAGAGGAATGATTATTGTCCCGGCTAAACATATTTTGGCTGAAAAATTGGCAAAGTCGACATCAAATGAAGAACCAATAATGGTTCAGTACAAGAGATTATGCGAAGGTGCAGAATTACCAACGGATAATATGGATACCGCCAAGGCTTTATTAAATGATTTAATAAAGCAGATGAAGGGTAGACAAATTCTGTTTAACATTAATGATCTACCATTGAATACTGCAGCAGAAATCAATATTGCAAGAAGACGTTTAGAAAATATCTTATCTCAAACAGATGAAATCCAGTATGCGAAAGAACAATGTAATCAATGGCAGGAAATAGCAGATTATATGGAGTTATTGATTAAAGGTGGAGGAAAGCGTACATACGATGATGATAATGTTATTGAAGTACCAAAAGATGAGACTCCGGCATATTTGGAGTGGATTTTATGGAGAGCTTCTTTAGCTATTGATCACATGGTCAATAAACCTTATGAGGTAAGAGGATTTAAATTAGATTCTGATTTTCTTCCAGTATCTGCCGCTGGTGGAGGAAAAGGCGATCTATATTGCGAATTTAATGACTTTACAATCTTAACGGAAGTCACGATGTCTACGTCATCACGCCAAGAAGCAATGGAGGGCGAACCTGTAAGAAGGCATGTGTCGGATGCTGTCTTAAAATATGATAAGCCAGTATATGGAATGTTTATTGCTGTGAAAATAGATACCAATACGGCGGAAACATTTAGACATGGAATTTGGTACGCACGAGGAGATTTAAAGCAGAGATTGGACATTGTTCCACTAACATTAGCCCAGTATCGGGAATATTTTATGGCGATGTTTAGAACAGGTCACGCTAATCCAGAAAAACTACGAGAATTGATTTTGCTATGTGAAACCAGAAGAGATATTTTGAATGCACCGGGATGGAAGGCATATATAGGGAATACAGTTGATGAAAAAATAAAAAGAATGGAAAAAGGACCATTAGTAAGTAAAAGTAAAGAATTACCGATAGTGCCACCAGGAGCAAACATATGTCATCTGATATATGGCGAAGGACGAGTGGTTGCAATGGATGTGTATTTTCCCGAAGCAAAGGTGAAAGATAAAAAAATTCCATATTTAGTGGGGATTCCAGATGAAATTAGTTTGTATGCAGATGGAAAAACTATATTGCATGAAAGATATGGCGAAGGTATAATACGTGCATATGTGGTTGCTTTTCAAAATGAAATAATACCATTATGTTTTCCTAAAGTGTTTAGTGAGGGATGTGTAAAGATATTGTAAATGAAGGATAAAAAGTATAATTTTGCATAAGATAAGGAGTAGATAATGTATAATTATATAAGTAATTATAAAGGACGAACTGATTTGGTCGATTTATATGGAGATAATTCATTGTTATTGTATGCGTTACAATTGAGATATGACATTGAAGATATAATATCAGTTGCTTCGGAAGCGTTGACAGATGGAAGTGATGATAAAAAGTGTGATTTGATTTATATAGATAGAGATTCGGGATTTGCAGTTGTGGCGCAAGCTTATATGAAGAAAAATCCGACGGAAACAGACTTGGCGAAGGTAAATAAAGCAAGTGATTTAAATACGGCAGCATCATGGATTTTTACGAGAGATATAAATGATATACCAGATAGAATAAAAGATTCAGTTAGTGAGTTACAAGAAGCTATTAAAGATGGCGATATTAACACAGTTTATTTTTGGTATGTTCATAATATGAATGAAAAAAATAATCCAGAAGTTCAGGAGGAATTGAATACTGTTCAGATTGCAGCACAAAAATTGGTAAATAATTTGGCTGGAGATAATTCTGTTAAAATAGTTTCGTTAGAAGTTGGAAATGATACGATTGAACGTTGGTATAATAGCTCTAGTAAACGAATTACAATTGAAGAAGAGATTGATGTAGAAGGAAATGGAAAAGCCTTTGAAGTCAAGGGAGGAAAGTGGAAATCTTGTGTAACAGCTGTAAAAGGTAGCTGGATACGAAAACTTTACTTAATGTATAAAGATGATCTTTTTTCTGGAAATCCAAGAAACTATTTAGGGGCGGGAAAAAGAAAAAATAAAATTAATTTAGGAATTATGGACACAGTGCAAGAGCAACCAGAAAATTTTTGGGCATATAACAATGGATTAACAGCATTAGTGAATGATTATGAAATAGATGATGACAATATAACAAAGGTACATGGAATAACTATTATTAATGGAGCACAATCAACGGGAGCTATTGGAGCTGTTGAAAGCTTAAAAGAAGATTTTCTTGTGCCGATACGTTTTATTGTATGTAGTGATCCTAAGATCATAGAAGAAATTATTAATAATAACAATAAACAAAATGAAATTTTGCCATCTGATTTAAGAAGTAATGATAAACAACAAGTAAGACTTAGAAAAGAGTTTGAAAAATATCCACAACTGTATTATAGCGGTGGTAGAAGAGATAGTACAAGGGTTAGAAACAAAGAAGTCTTTGATCCATATTTGGTTGCACAAACTTTATTGGCTTTTCATGGAGATTGTGTAACTGCTTATAACTCAAAGAAATTGATATGGGACGAGGATAAAGAATACACAAATATTTTTTCGGATCAATTAACTGCAGAACATATTATTTTCGTATACTATAAATGAGCAAATTTGAAAAATTGCACAAAACTACACTGCGAATTTCAT
>NZ_QUGQ01000040.1:5497-6763 GCF_003479155.1 Blautia sp. AF19-1 | reverse complement strand
GACAGTGAGGTTCCGAAACCATGCCGTCATTTTATCGGAAGAGATAAAGAACTAGAAGAATTATATACCATGCTTGAGGAAAACCGTCATGTTTTTCTTTGCGGAATTTCCGGTATTGGTAAAAGCGAACTTGCCAAAGCCTACGCAAAACATTACAAAAAGTATTACACTAACATTCTATATGTAGAATATACAGGTGATCTTCATCAGGACATTACTGACATGGATTTTATTGATGATCCACCAGAAATCAACGAACAGGAACTGTTTCAAAGACATAACCGTTTTCTGCGTTCCCTGAAATCCGATACTCTGCTTATCATAGATAATTTTAATGTCACAGCTACACAGGACAGTTTTCTGTCAGTAGTATTAAAATACCGCTGTCAGATTTTATTTACGACCAGAAGTAATCTGAATGAATACTGTACTTTTCAATTAAAAGAAATAAAGGATATAAACATTCTTTTCCAACTGACATCTGCATTTTATTCAGAAGCAGACAAGTATCGTTCGACCGTCGAAAAAATCATAGAGACCGTACACTATCATACTTTTGCTGTAGAACTGGCTGCAAAACTTTTGGAAAATGGAATTTCAACTCCAGGTCAGTTATTAGCAAGACTTCAGGAAGAAAGAGCATCTCTCGATAATGAAGATAAAATTAAGATAATCAAGGATGGTCAAAGCAGTAAAGCCACTTATTATAGTCATATCCATACTCTATTTTCACTATATGCTTTATCCCGAAAACAGCAGGATATCATGTGCAATATGTGCTTTCTTCCTTCCACCGGTATTTCTGCCCGTATATTTGCCAAATGGCT
This sequence comes from Blautia sp. AF19-1, assembly GCF_003479155.1. Classification (NCBI taxonomy): domain Bacteria; kingdom Bacillati; phylum Bacillota; class Clostridia; order Lachnospirales; family Lachnospiraceae; genus Blautia; species Blautia sp. AF19-1. The sequence goes on along the minus strand of NZ_QUGQ01000040.1, from coordinate 5,936 downwards.
GGAACTGCCCACACTAAATGAAATCAACGATTTAATTGAGACTGGTTTCGTTCAGACAACAACACGTCGCACTATCTCTCTGCATCCGATGATTCAGGAAATCACCCTTTCAGAGACAAAACCATCTGTAAGTAGTTGTCACACGTTTCTGGATTCTTTACAGCACATATGTTTAATGCATGGAATGGAAGTAGATTATTATAAAAAGCTATTTCAAACAATCGGAAATATCATAGAATTAATTGAAAAAGATGATATGCCAAAGTATCTGCTTTTTCTGGAAAATGCATTTCCATACATGGATAACTATAACTATCACAAAGGTATGAAGGGAATCATTCAGGAACTGAAGGTGCTGTTAAAGACAAAAAGCATTGGCACCAACTCTGACCGGGCGTTATTACTGGATTTTCAGGCAACCCTTGAAACCAAACCTGAA
>NZ_QUGQ01000040.1:0-5487 GCF_003479155.1 Blautia sp. AF19-1 | reverse complement strand
CACGTTTCTGGATTCTTTACAGCACATATGTTTAATGCATGGAATGGAAGTAGATTATTATAAAAAGCTATTTCAAACAATCGGAAATATCATAGAATTAATTGAAAAAGATGATATGCCAAAGTATCTGCTTTTTCTGGAAAATGCATTTCCATACATGGATAACTATAACTATCACAAAGGTATGAAGGGAATCATTCAGGAACTGAAGGTGCTGTTAAAGACAAAAAGCATTGGCACCAACTCTGACCGGGCGTTATTACTGGATTTTCAGGCAACCCTTGAAACCAAACCTGAAAAAGCAATAAAACTGGAAAAAGATGCACTTGCCCAGATAGAAAATATCACTGCTGACAATGCTCGCCTCGTTTCTAACCTTCATGCCAATCTTGGAGGACTTTACCGCATGAACGGTTATCCCGATCTTGCAAGAGAACACATGGGAAAAAGTATCTCACTGCTTGACCAATTTAACCTGCTTCATATAAATGACAGCATACCTCAGATTGCCAATTATGCAATGTTCCTGACAGAACAGCAGGAACCCGAAAGAGGCATCTCTGAATTGCAAAAATTATCCGGCATCATCAAGGAATACCATTCCGATGACTGTCTGGATTATGCCAAAGTACAGGAAACCCTTGGAACCATTTATCTGATGACTGCCAATCTTCCGCAAGCCAAAACACATTTTAAAAGAGCTTTCAAAATATATGAAAAGATCTGGGCTGATGAACCAGAAATGATTGAAGCAAAATATCAGGAAATTCAGGAGTTATATCCACAGATTGGATTTTGCATTGGAAAAAAACTATCCGGTCTTTTAACAAAATAAGCATAATTTACGGCGGGCAACTTGCCCGCCGTTATATTCAACTATTCGTCAAATAAATATATGCATCTTCCAAAGTGATATCATTATCCAGGACACAATTCTCATTTGGCTTTCCTTTGCTTAATACTTTCATATGAATTCCATTTTCTACATACTGCTTAGATGATATAGAATAATTGGCTTCTAACAAACGGGCTTCTTCTGCATTTTGTACCGTACAATTCCAAACACAGCCCTTTGCATTTTCCAGCAATCCACTCACGCTTCCGGAATATAAAAAACTTCCTTTTTTCATAATGGCAAGCTGTGTACAGGTTGCTGCTAAATCTTCTACTACATGAGTGGAAAACAGCACAGTTCTATCCTTTGAAAAATCAACCAGAAGATTGCGGATCCTAATCCTTTCTTCCGGATCTAACCCGGTGGTAGGTTCATCAATAATCAAAAAATCCGGATTATTAAGAAGTGCCTGTATGAGTCCGACACGTCTCTTCATACCACCAGATAATTGCCGCATTTTTTTATTCTGATGCTCTGTAAGAGAAGTCTTTTCCAGATAATAGGTAATTCTTTGTTCGAGGTCATTTCTGGATACTCCTGACAGTCCCCCCATATATACAAGGCATTCTTTCACCGTAAGATTCGGATATAAGTCGATTTCCTGTGGAAGATAACCAATCTTTTTCTGTATTTTTTCATAATTTCCCTCGTTATACAGAATTCCATCAATCGAAACCACTCCTTCCGTTTGTTTTAAAACGGTTGTAAGAACCCTCATCAGCGTGGTTTTTCCCGCACCATTCTCTCCCAAAAGTCCGTAAATTCCCTTGGGTATTTCAAGAGATGCCTTATTTACTGCAACTACACCATTTTTAAATCTAACTGTTAAATCATTTATTCTAATACTCATAATCTATCCTCTTTTCTTTAAAGCCATTGGTAATACTGCAAATAAAAACAGCCCCGTTATAAAAGACACAAGCGTTCCATAAATCCAACTCTCGGACATTAATTGAGTAGGTTCACAAAAGCTGAAAGAAAACAATCCCAGATTTCCGAAAAATGAACTTCCCGCTTTTGATATAAGTCCAATGACAATTCCAAATAAACATCCTATACCTGCCCACATATTTCCAAGCAATGTACACAAAATCACAGAGCATATACTCCAAAGCCAGATAGTTCCAAACATTGCAATGAAATATAAAAGAAATATCTGAATACCTGAAATGCCTTCGTTTACACTGCCCGGTTTTTGCCAGAAAAATAAAACATATCCAACACAGGAAAGTATTAATAAATATAATATTTGAACGCACACTCTCTGTGATATTACTTTTAACTGCTTTTTTTGATCATACAAATGAAATACATCGGCACGCTTACTTTTTACTTCCATCAAATATGTGTCACTACAAAAAATAATTGTTAAAAATGCTATTGGAGACTGAATTGCTGAACCGATTTCTTCATAGTATATAATCGGATGAATAACACACAATATCAGTATAAAGGCACATGAATAAAAAATCTTATATAACGACAGGCAGTTTTTGAGTTCCGTTTTCAATGAACCCTCCTCCTTTTCCAGATTGTAACAGAAATACATACTAATATAACAGATGCGATCACAAGCATAATCTGATTTATATTTGACATTTTGGCTGCATGTGTTTCAAAAAACCTGCCAGGAAATCGCACCATAATAGAGAACGGTCTCATATAATAAATATCATTCTTCTCGGTCAGCATATTTGAATATATAATGTGTAAAAACAAAACTGGTGCTGCCGGAAGCGGATTTTTAAATATTAATGCTGTAATTGTATAGACACAACATATCATCAAAAGATTCGGCACAATATAGATCAGAGAATTCACGCAAAAATCAATTGGTGTTACCGGAAATCCCGATTCTAAAGACGTTTTCAAACACAGCATAAAGAATATAACATTCAAAATCACTAATACTCCCAGCATACTAATGAATCCGCTTATTACTTTCCCACATATATATTGGATTGCCGTAACAGGCTTTGTATGTAATAATTCATAGGTACTTTTTCGTGTATCCTGAATAAATAAAAATGATAGCAAGACTGTTGCAAAAAAGGCCATATGCAATCCTGCAAAATCCGTGAACTTTTTGGCAAAGTACCAGGAAAAAGAATGTTCGGATAATTTCCGCTCGATATAATGATTGATTTCTTCTGCTGTCCCCTTATGAATTTCAAGGTCCTCATAAGCATATATTGCATTATAATAGCCATATTGGGATTCCAAAAACTCAGAAGCAGTCTTTACATCCATATTCTGAATTTCTTTCATTACATGATCCGCTTCCTGCCTGCTAAATCCAAAACCATTTTGGGAGGTGTCCATTAACGTCTCTTTGATCGTATCTTCCCACTCCCTTCTTCTTTCTTTATCATCAGATGTGGGAATGTACCCATCCATGACATCGGCATCTTCCAATTCTACATCATTTTGTGTGACCTGTTCATTCTGTTTGATATAATGAATTTGCAAATACGGTGACAGACATTGATACATACTGGCAACTATAATAATCAAGCCAATCCACAAAACAGGGTTCTTTAAATAATCAAGTATACTTCTTTTTATGATTGTTTTCATTGTATCTCTTCCTTTCTTTATTTCTTTAACAACATCATACAAATCAATTCTCAATAAATTCACAACAAAAAAGACTAAAACCACTTTATTTGTGATTTCAGCCTTATAAAGTATTTTTATTCAGCTTTGAAAAGAGCTTCTACATGAGCACCGCCTTGTCTGGCATTATATATTTTCAAATTTCCTCCATGCTTTTCACAGAAAATACGAGAAATATACATACCAAGGCCAAAATGCTTTAAATCATCTTGTGGATTCTTATGATAAAATGGTTCTGTTACTTTTTCCTCAGTATCCACAAATCCTATTCCATCATCTTCAACAGAAATTATAAGAAAACCATCCTTTTTCTTTATCTGCAAAGCAATACTTTTTTGTGCATATCGAACCGCATTTTCCAGTAAGTTGTCTGTCACTTCCATGACAAGTTCCTCATCCACTTTCACAATGTTTTGTTCCTGCACTCTTTCTACCTTACATAATTTACTTTCCTTCTTGGACAGCATGGCAGCTTCTGCCTCAATCTTTTTTGCCAGTTCCGATAATTCTATCTCTGAGCATTGCAGTTCCCTCTGTTCTAAATGGGACATTTTTCTCATGTTTTCCGTGAAATGCTCTATACGGTCAATCTGATACATGCCTGTTTGTAAGATATCAATAACATCCTCTGTTTTTATACTCTCAGCAGAAACAAACTCTAAGAGCATTTCCTGATACCCACGCAATATGGAAAGTGGAGAACGTATATCATGTGCAATTGCATTCCGCAAAGCCTTCTCGTCATCAATCATTCGCCACATCTTTCTGTTGTTATCTGATAAATCACTTCGCATCATTTCAAATTCTTTACACAAAGTTCCCATCTCATCTTTATTTTCATAGGACACATGAAAATCCAGTTCATTATCTGCAATCATTTGTGAGGCATCTTTTAGTTCCTGTAGAGGTGTCTTTAACTTATTTTTATAAAAAAAGAATACCGCAACAACACTCCCAACAATCGAAAAAATCAGTACCGAATATGTTTCCATAAAGTCACACATTTCCGAAAGATGATGGTCCAAACGATTCATCTGTGATTGATTAGGTCTTGATATCTCAATCTCGTATTTCTTTCCATATTGCTGAAACACGTCCGTATAATCTGCATAATCAATATATTTTTCCCATATTTTATTCTGCATATTTCTTGCAAAATGAACTGTAAATCCAGATAACAGAAATGCTGCCGTTAAGCTGATCACAAAATAAAGCAGAATTGTTTTTTTCAGTGACAAGTTTCTTATTTTTTCCATCGGTATCCAATCCCCCATACAGTTTCTATGTATTCTTTTTCTGAATAATCCGCTATTTTTTTCCTTATACGCCGTACTAATTCCGTTATCGTTCTACTGTCCCCTTCCGCATCATATCCACAGACTTGTGCATATATACGTTCTTTATCAAACACCTGCCCTGGATGCATGGATAAGAATTCAATAATCTGATATTCAATTTTTGTGAACTCCATCCTGTGTCCAGCTATAGCTACTATTTTTTCAGAATAATCAATCAGCATTTCATCCATGAAACGGTATTCCGTTTTTTGTTGATGCCTTTCTTCTCTCTTTATGTTTGTAACAATCCTCGCTTCCAACTCCCGAAGACTAAATGGTTTCGTAATATAATCATCCCCACCTGAAAGCAACCCATTAATTTTATCATCTTCGTCAACTCTTGCTGTTAGAAATAAAATTGGACATAACACTTTACTGCGTATCAGACGACATACTTCAATCCCATCCATGCGTGGCATATTGATATCCAACAAAATAATATCCGGTTTCATTTTTATTTTATTTAATGCTTCCATTCCATCTGTAGCCGTAATGGTTTCATATTGTTTCATATTAAAATAACTACAAAGCATTTTCACCAATTCTTTATCATCATCGACAACTAAAATCTTGTATTTCATCCAAACCGTCGAGTAGACTTTGTCTCGACTTTTTCACTTCCTTTCATCTATATTCTTT
>NZ_QUGQ01000004.1:212070-215027 GCF_003479155.1 Blautia sp. AF19-1 | reverse complement strand
TCAATTGCTTTTAAAGCAGAGAACACAAAAGCCTGTCATCAACGCTATGATGGCAGCGGACCAAGAATACAGGTCAAGCATTAAGAGCGCAGGGTGGATGCCTTGGCACTGAGAGCCGATGAAGGACGTGATAAGCTGCGAAAAGCTTCGGGGAGGAGCAAATATCCATTGATCCGGAGATATCCGAATGGGGAAACCCACTTGAGCAAACCTCAAGTATCCATACGCCAATCCATAACGTATGGAAGGGAACCGGGGGAACTGAAACATCTAAGTACCCCGAGGAGAAGAAAGAAACCTCGATTTCCAAAGTAGCGGCGAGCGAAATGGAAAGAGCCCAAACCGTGGTGCGTGCACCGCGGGGTTGTGGACTGCATAAGGTACTCGAATCAATAGCCGAACAGTTTTGGGAAATCTGATCAGAGAGGGTGAAAATCCCGTAGGCGAAATTGATGAGAGGCTGGCAGGATCCAGAGTACCACGAGACACGGGAAACCTTGTGGGAAGCAGGAGGGACCACCCTCCAAGGCTAAATACTCCTCAGTGACCGATAGCGCATAGTACTGTGAAGGAAAGGTGAAAAGGACCCCGGGAGGGGAGTGAAAGAGAACCTGAAACCCTGTGTTTACAAGCTGTGGAAGTGCCTTATGTGCACAACCGCGTACTTTTTGTAGAACGGTCCGGCGAGTTACGTTTACTGGCAAGGTTAAGTACTATAGGTACGGAGCCGAAGGGAAACCAAGTCTTAAGAGGGCGTGAAGTCAGTAAGAGTAGACCCGAAACCGGGTGATCTACCCATGTCCAGGCTGAAGCTGCCGTAAGAGGTAGTGGAGGGCCGAACGCACATCCGTTGAAAAGGGTGGCGATGAGGTGTGGGTAGGGGAGAAATTCCAATCGAACCCGGAGATAGCTGGTTCTCCTCGAAATAGCTTTAGGGCTAGCCTCGATGGAGTCTTACGGAGGTAGAGCACTGAATTTCTAAGGGGGCGTCAAAGCTTACCAAGGGATATCAAACTCCGAATGCCGTAAAGATGCTCATCGGGAGTCAGACTGCACGAGATAAGTTGGGCAGTCAAAAGGGAAAGAGCCCAGACCTGCTGCTAAGGTCCCAAAGTACGTGTTAAGTGGAAAAGGATGTGGGATTTCGAAGACAACTAGGATGTTGGCTCAGAAGCAGCCACACATTCAAAGAGTGCGTAATAGCTCACTAGTCGAGAGGTCCTGCGCCGAAAATGTCCGGGGCTGAAACACGACACCGAAGCACAGGATACCGTATGGTATGGTAGAGGAGCATTGCTGGCGCGACGAAGCAGTACCGGAAGGAGCTGTGGAGTGCCAGGAAGAGAGAATGCCGGAATGAGTAGCGAGAGAGAGGTGGGAATCCTCTCGGCCGAATATCCAAGGTTTCCAGGGTAAAGCTGATCTGCCCTGGGTAAGTCGGGGCCTAAGGAGAGGCAGAAATGCGTATCCGATGGACAGCAGGTTGAGATTCCTGCACTATCTTAAAACAGAACTGTGGGGACATTTGTGGAGAGCACAGGCGCGGAACGGAAAGCCGCGTGCAAGCGAAGGAGGAGTCACATAGGAAAAACCGTGTGGCAATCCAAAGGCGTGATGCGGACCGAACTAAAGTAGGGAAGTGTGTGAGCCATGAATCAAGAAAAGCCGCTATTGTTTTTAAGATACCCGTACCGTAAACCGACACAGGTGGATGAGGAGAGAATCCTAAGGCCGGCGGAAGAAGCATTGTTAAGGAACTCGGCAAAATGACCCCGTAACTTCGGGAGAAGGGGTGCCAACGAGAGTTGGCCGCAGAGAATAGGCTCAAGCAACTGTTTAGCAAAAACACAGGTCTATGCAAAACCGTAAGGTGAGGTATATGGGCTGACGCCTGCCCGGTGCTGGAAGGTTAAGAGGAGAGGTTAGCGCAAGCGAAGCTTTGAATTTAAGCCCCAGTAAACGGCGGCCGTAACTATAACGGTCCTAAGGTAGCGAAATTCCTTGTCGGGTAAGTTCCGACCCGCACGAAAGGCGTAATGATTTGAGCGCTGTCTCGACAATGCATCCGGTGAAATTGAAGTACCAGTGAAGATGCTGGTTACCCGCGCCAGGACGGAAAGACCCCATGGAGCTTTACTCCAGTTTGGTACTGGGGTCCGGCAGTGCATGTACAGGATAGGTGGGAGGCTGTGAACCTGGAACGCCAGTTTCAGGGGAGCCATTGTTGGGATACCACCCTTGTGCTGCTGGGCTTCTAACCAGCGGCCTTTATCAGGCCGGGGGACAATGCCAGACGGGGAGTTTGACTGGGGCGGTCGCCTCCGAAAGGGTATCGGAGGCGCTCAAAGGTTCCCTCAGAATGGTCGGAAACCATTCGAAGAGTGCAAAGGCAGAAGGGAGCTTGACTGCGACACCGACGGGTGGAGCAGGTACGAAAGTAGGACTTAGTGATCCGGTGGTATTAAGTGGGAATGCCATCGCTCAACGGATAAAAGCTACCCTGGGGATAACAGGCTTATCACTCCCAAGAGTTCACATCGACGGAGTGGTTTGGCACCTCGATGTCGGCTCATCGCATCCTGGGGCTGTAGTAGGTCCCAAGGGTTGGGCTGTTCGCCCATTAAAGCGGTACGCGAGCTGGGTTCAGAACGTCGTGAGACAGTTCGGTCCCTATCCGGCGTGGGCGTAGGATATTTGAGAGGAGCTGTCCTTAGTACGAGAGGACCGGGATGGACTGACCTCTGGTGTACCGGTTGAACCGCCAGGTTCACGGCCGGGTAGCCAAGTCGGGAAGGGATAAACGCTGAAGGCATCTAAGCGTGAAGCCCCCCTCAAGATGAGATATCCCATTCGAAAGAAGTAAGACCCCTTGAAGACGACGAGGTAGATAGGGCAGAGGTGGAAGTGCCGTAAGGCATGGAGCTGACTGTTACTAATCGGTCGAGGGCTTGACCTAA
>NZ_QUGQ01000004.1:0-212060 GCF_003479155.1 Blautia sp. AF19-1 | reverse complement strand
TCGGTCGAGGGCTTGACCTGAATGGTTGTGTTCACAAAATGGAATGATAGATGTGTAGTGTATGCGGTTTTGAAGGTATATCAAATATCTTCAATTAAATAATCCTCGATAGCTCAATGGTAGAGCATTCGGCTGTTAACCGAAGGGTTGTTGGTTCGAGCCCAACTCGGGGAGTGAATGCGACCTGTAAGAGTTTCTTACAGGTCAGTTCTTTCAAAAAGTAAATATGGCTCCGTGGTCAAGCGGTTAAGACATCGCCCTTTCACGGCGGTAACACGGGTTCGATTCCCGTCGGAGTCACTGAATATAAAATATTTGTTATGTATGCCGATGTGGCTCAATTGGCAGAGCAGCTGATTTGTAATCAGCAGGTTATCGGTTCGAGTCCGATCATCGGCTCTTTGGACCTTTAGCTCAGTTGGTTAGAGCAACCGGCTCATAACCGGTCGGTCCCGGGTTCGAGTCCCTGAAGGTCCACTTTAGTTCTATATTTTATATTCTGTATATGTCTGGCCCGGTGGCTCAGCTGGTTAGAGCGCCGCCCTGTCACGGCGGAGGTCGTCGGTTCGATCCCGATCCGGGTCGCTTTAAAAAGTCTGCGGAAGCAGGCTTTTTTCGTGTATAAAATTTCTTCCAGCTATAAAAGATGCCGTATTCCAGACATAGAAAAAAGTCTGAAATACGGCATCTTGCTTAACAGATAAATTAACGGATAAAGTTTGTGCCGACGCGCGGTTCCTTTTCCGGAAGACCAAAGGATTCTTTTCCGAGCTGGATGCTCTTCATCAGAAAACTCATATTCCGTGCAAGGGTACGCATGATCTGCAGGCCTTCGAGATCTTGCTGTGCCTCGTCCGCATTATTTCCATGGATACTGTTCCAATACTGGCCGGAAGCAACCGGCATGCCGGAGATGGTGAAGTATTTGTTCAGCTCATCAAAGGTAGCGGAAAGACCGCCGCGGCGTGCAGAGACAACCGAAGCGCCGACTTTCATGGTCTTGTCAAAGTGTGTGCTGTAGAACAGCCGGTCAAGAAAAGCAATAAGTGTTGCATTTGCAGATGCATAATAAACCGGACTTCCGACAACAAGGCCGTCAGCCTCTTCAAATTTCGGAGCAACCTCATTTACCATATCGGAAAAAGCACATTTTCCGAGCTTGGAACAGGCACCGCAGGCAACACAGCCGCGGATATCTTTATTTCCGATATGTACGATTTCCGCCTCAATACCATTTTCTGTAAAGACTTTTTCCATTTCGTGCAGGGCAGTATAAGTGCTGCCTTTTGCGTGAGGACTTCCGTTGATTAATAATACTTTCATTTGATGGTACCTCTCTTTCGTAATTTTCTTTATTATAACACCGGAAAAGATGCAAATAAAGACGCTTTTTTGGGCAAAAACTGATCTTAACAGAAATAGCTGCTGGACGGTATAATACAATCAGCAAAGAAGGCAAAACTTGCAATGGGAGGTTACCAAATGAAGATAGAGAGAATTCTGATTGAAGATCAGATGGCACCGATCGGGCTGGATGAGAAAAAACCGGCATTTTCCTGGCTGCTGACGGCAGAAGAAGGAGAACAGAATCTGATGCAGAGCGCATGCCGGATCGTTGTGCGCACCGGAGAAGATACTGTGTGGGACAGCGGAAAAATGGAAACCGGCGTATCAACAGGGATTGGTTATGAAGGAGAAGCACTGCAGCCCTGTACCAAATATGAGGTAAAAGCAGAGGTGTGGGATAACCACGGCGGAAAAGCAGAAGCAGAAAGTTCCTTCGAGACAGGCCTTATGGATTCTTTGTATGCAGCATGGGAGGGAGCTGAGTGGATCGGCGCACCGCATGCGACGGTATGCGCGGAAAACCGCGGTGTCTTTACGATCGAGAGTGAATTTCGGATGGAAGGCGGGAAGGGAGAAGCGGGTATCGTCTTTGGAGCCAATGACTTCCGTCTGAACGATCATACGAAAAATGAGCTTGGCATGGAAGGGGAGAACTATATCCGTTATGCTGTGTGCCTTGAGGATGGAGATGCACGCCTCGAAATTTACCGCGTGGGCTATGCGCCGGAGGATACAGCGGAAAAACCGTTTGCCGTTACGAAACTGGTCAACTGGAAAGAGAAAACACAGGAAATCCTGACACCAGAGAATGCCGATGCCTTTCATAAGCTGACCGTAGAGGTTGACGGCAATGTGGCATACGCCTATGTCGACGGCATTCTCGTGGATGCCATTGAAGAGCATGGATTTTTTGGAACGAGAGTATCAGGCCGCCAGCTGAATCCGAGAGGAAATAACGATGTGCTGCCGTATCCGAGACTGAATGAGATCGGATTTTATGCAGGAAAAGGGACGACAGGATATTTTAAGAATCTGACTGTAAGAAACGTAAGAAAACCATCCGCGGAAATTGTTCGTGAGACGCCGGAAGGACGGCTGGATGGGGGAAAAAGTATCTTTGCGGATCAGATTCCGGTGGAAAACGGATACTTTAAAGTAGAAGACAGCCAGATTACGGCAGATCCGTCCCATCATTCAATTCCAATGCTGCGGTCGTGTATTTCCTGCCAGAAAGAGAAAAAACTGGCATCGGCACGCCTTTATATTACTGCGCGCGGTATCTACGACTGCCGGATCAACGGACAGGAGATCACGGAAGATCTGCTGCGTCCGGGTCTGACACAGTATGACCACAGAATGAACTATCAGACATACGATATCACAGGGCTGATGAAACCGGGCCGAAACGGAATCGGCGTGACGCTGGCATCGGGCTGGTGGAGCGAGGCACAGACCTTTGTGGTGAAGAACTTCAATTACTTTGGAGACAAGGAGAGTCTGCTTGCCAAGGTTGTCATGAAGTACGAGGACGGCAGCCGCGAGGTCTTTGGAACAAATACCGAGGATTGGAAGTATTTCGGAGAAGGTCCTTACCTGTTTTCCAGCTACTTTGCCGGAGAGCAGTACGATGCGCGCCGGGCAGAGGTTTACGAAACTTATTCTCTGCCGGAGTTTGATGACAGCACCTGGGAAAAGCCAGTTGTTGTGGATACCGTCATGATCGAAGAGTTCTGCACGATGCCGGGCTTTGGACGGTCCTGGCCGGCGGTTCATGAGCAGAAGCCGGAATATATCGGTGAGTACGATGCGCCGGTGCGGATTGTAGACCGGAGAACGGCAAAGACGAGAAAAGAGCTGTTCCCGGGTGTGTATCTCTACGATCTGGAACAGGAGATGGCCGGTGTACCGCGGATTACACTGCATGAGAAGGCGGGCACAAAGATCATCATCCGCTATGCGGAGGTGCTTTATCCGGATCTGCCGGAGTATGCTGGAAAAGAAGGCACGATGATGCTGGAAAATTACCGGGATGCGACGAGTACGGATGTTTATATCTGCCGCGGCGGGGAAGAGGTGTTCCAGCCGAAGTTTACCTTCCACGGCTACCGCTATATTGAGATCAGCGGTGTGGAGCATGCGCCGGAGCTGGAAGAAGTAGAGAGTCTTCAGTATTCTTCTGTGACGGAATTCCATGGAAGCCTTACGAGTAGCCATAGACTGCTGAACCGGTTTGCCGAGAATGTTTCCTGGTCACAGAAATGCAACTTTATCAACATTCCGACCGACTGCCCGCAGAGAAATGAGCGCATGGGCTGGGCGGGCGATACGCATATTTTCTGCCATACGGCGCTCAACAACAGCAGCCTGAAGAAATTCTATGAGCGGAACCTGCAGGCGATGCGTGATCTGCAGACACCGGAAGGCCAGTACCCGGAGATTGCACCGGTGGGCGGCGGATTCGGCGGCATTACGTATGAGTGTGCGAGTATTTTTATGGCGTGGGAACTGTATGAGCAGTATGGGGATATCCGCACACTGGAGAAATTTTATCCTGGCATGCAGAAATATATGGACTATATGAAGGATAAGGGTCTGCCGGGAACGAAGGTAAATCCGGCGATCGGACCGCTTGGCGACTGGCTGGCACCGGAAGAGACGGATCTGCTGCTTTTATGGAATGCATTCTATTATAAAGAAGCCGATCTGATGAGCCGGATTGCCGGTGCGCTCGGAAGAACAGAGGAGCAGCATCAGTATAAGGCGCTTGCTGCGAAGGTGAAGAAATTCTGGAATGAGACATTTGTACTTCCGGATTCCGGAAAGACCTGCAATGCGGACGGAACGCTGTGTGATACGCAGTGCTCGTATGCAATTGCACTGTCTTATGATGTGGCAGAAGACAGAAAGAGAATAGGAGAGCATCTGATCCGAAAGACGAGAGCGATCGGCCATACGGTCGGAACGGGATTCTTTGGAACGGGTATTCTGAACCAGATGCTGACCGAGCAGGGCGCTGTGGAGGATGCCTGGAAGATGATGCTGCAGACGGCATTCCCGTCGTGGCTGTATCCGGTGACCCAGGGAGCGACGACGATCTGGGAGCACTGGGATTCCTACACGAAGGAAAAAGGCTTCGGCGGACAGAATGCGATGAACTCGTTCAATCATTATTCTCTCGGAAGCGTTCTTTCCTGGCTGTATCACACGGGACTTGGTATCCAGAGAGACGAGACAAAACCGGGTTATCAGCACATTCTGCTGAAGCCGCAGCCGGGCACGCTCGAGTTTATGAAAGGTTCCGTAGACAGCCCGTACGGCGTGATTTCTGCCGGATGGGAGCGGAAAGGTGACAAAATAGAGTATCAGGTTACGATTCCGGTCAATACAACGGCAACCCTGTTTAAAAACACGCAGGATCCGGCGGATACCGTGGAACTGGGAAGCGGAACGTATACTTTTATGCTGTAAAAAGAAAACCCGAAAGGCTCCGGCAAAGAAATGGGAGACTTTCGGGCGGAAAGTGAAACGCTGCCGGAGAGAAGAGAACTCCGGCAGCGTTTTCTTTGTCATGCTTATTTTTCGGCAGTCATGTGCAGATGACGTTTGATCGCTTCAAAGCTTTCCTGGCTGATGACATGCTCGATGCGGCAGGCATCTTCCGTGGCGGTCTGCTCATCAACACCAAGGCTCATCAGGCCGCGGGAGAGGAGCTGGTGGCGCTCATAGATCATCTCTGCGATCGCGCGTCCGCTGTCGGTCAGGTAGATGTAGCCTTCCGGCGTTACGCGGATCTGCTCTTTTTCTCTTAAGTTTTTCATGGCAACGCTGACACTTGATTTTTTAAAGCCAAGTTCTTCTGCAATATCAACACCGCGTACAACGGGTTTTTTCTGACTTAAGACTAAAATGGTTTCCAAATAATTTTCTGCGGATTCGTTCGTTTTCAGCAAGATGTTCACCTCGTTTTTCTAAATAGCTGAAGATTCATAAATATATATACATATAGAATAGCATATTTTTCGGAATAGGGCAATGATGGTTTTTGATGGTTTTTCTTAATTTCAGAAAAGTTGTAAGATTTCAGAAAAAAAAGACAATGAGGATAGAAGAAGAAAAGCAAGATAAAAGATGACAGGGGGCAAAAAGAGAGGTAAAATAGGAAAAAACAATGAAATTTAGATGGAGGTTAGGACATACCATGGAACAGGTGATAAAGAAAAGACTGCAGCAGGTGATGGATGCGTCCGTTGCAAAAGGAGAGACACCGGGCTGTCTTCTGATGGTGATCAAAGACGGAGAGGAGCAGGTTTATCTGGAGAGCGGATATGCGGATATCGAAGCAAAAAAGCCGGTTTCCCGCGATAATATTTTCCGCCTCTACTCCATGAGCAAGCCGATTACCGCGACGGCCATGATGATTCTGGTAGAGCGCGGAATCGTCGATCTGGCGGATCCGGTCAGCAAGTATCTGCCGGGCTTCCGGAACCCGGTTGTATGTACAGCGGATGGGAAGATAGAAAAAGCGGAGCGGGAGATCCTTCTGGAGGATATTATGAATATGACATCCGGGCTGACGTACGGCGGAACGGATGAGACGGGACGGCAGACCGATGCACTTTTTCAGGAGGTGATCCACGGACTTAAGGAAGAAAACGGCGGAACGATCAGTACAGTAGAATTTGCAAACCGTCTTGGAAAAGTCCCGCTTCTGTATCAGCCGGGCCAGTCCTGGAGTTATGGAACGTCGGCGGATGTCGTAGGTGCGGTGATTGAGGTGGCAAGCGGCATGCGCTTTGGGGATTTTCTGAAAAAAGAAATTTTCGAGCCGCTCGGCATGAACGATACCGATTTCTGGGTTCCGGCAGAAAAGCAGGATCGTCTGGCGAAGGTGTATGACTGCAGGGAGGGACAGCCGTCCGTCCGTTATCTGGACAATAACCTTGGCATTCAGAACGATATGGCGTACCGCCCGGCATATGAGGCAGGCGGAGCAGGCCTTGCATCTACCATCGACGATTATGCGAAATTTACGCAGATGCTGCTGAACGGCGGCACCTACAACGGTGTACAGATTCTCCGTCCGACGACGGTAAAATTTCTGGGAGGCCACACATTAAGCGCGGCACAGCAGGCAGGCTTTGATAACTGGATCGGTCTGGAAGGATTTTCCTACGGAAATCTGATGCGTGTTCTGGTAGATCCGACGCGTGCGGTAACGCTGGGAAGCAAGGGTGAGTTCGGCTGGGACGGCTGGCTTGGATGCTACATGGAAGTCGTGCCGGAGCAGAATATGACATTTCTGATGATGACCCAGAAAAAAGATGCCGGAACGTACACCCTGTCCCGGAAGATCCGAAATATTATTTTCAGCGAATAGCTTTTCATGAGAGTGATTCTCAAGTAAGGCCTTCCGGCCCGTCAGATCAGACGAAAAAAGTGCCGGAAAAGAAACAACTTAACGAATCAGACGGAACATATGAGCAAATTGCTGTAAAACTACGTCGAATTTTGTCTAAAACGGATATTTGCAGTGAGACAGATGTATGCTATTTTAGTGTCAGTCGAAAATGAAGGCGATTTCATTACTACTTTCAGAAAAAACAGCAAAAAAGGGATATCGTGTAAGTTTTTGATCAATTTTGAAGGAAATAAAAGAAAAAATTCAAAATTATGAAAAGAAGACCAAAAAGCAGAGAGGATGCAGAAAATATGATTTCGTTACCGTTAAAGTTTGATGAAGTAGAGAGTGTAGAAGAATTTGTAAATATGGTGAAACGCCTGGATTACGACGTTGACGTAAAAATAGGACGATGCGTCTTTGATGCGAAATCCCTGATGAGTGTCCTGATGATCGCCGGAAATCCGGATGCGGTTGTAGAAGCCCATACGAACGATATCGAAGCATTTAAAAAGAAATTTAAGGATTACCTTCAGTAAGAAAAAAAAGTCGGAAAGGCACTGTGTGTAAGATGCATGGTGTCTTTTTTGATGCACGAAAAAGCGGGTGAAGTATCTTGCCGGGGAGACGTGTGCATGGTAAAATAAAGTCTATTGGGATGGAAATAAGAGAATCAAAAGAACGGGCTGATGTAGAAGAAGTTTTTCGTAAAAAAGGAGGCACAAAGTGGAAGAAGAGAAACTGGAAAGAAGCATCAGAAAATCAGAGATTCCCGGACTTACGAGGGAAGAGGAGGAAGCACAGCTTGCGAAGGTGATCGGGATTGCCGAGCAGAATCTGGAACAGGCGAAGGCGGATATCCGGTCGGCGAATGAGGATCTGGCGGATCTGATGGAGACGTATGACGCAAAAGAGGCGGAAGGCCTGGCGCTCTGGAACAACGCGACGGCGAAGCTGAATGCGTACCAGCACGGCATGGCGCGGCTGGAAAAAGCGAGAAAGAAGCCGTATTTCGGGCGGATTGATTTTCAGGATCCGCGGCTTTCGTTTTTAGAGTCCTATTACATCGGGCGCGTCGGCATTTCCGATGAGAAGGCGGAACCGGTTGTGCTGGACTGGCGGGCGCCGATTTCCTCCGTCTATTATGAGAACAGCACCGGGCCGTGCAGCTATACGGTGAGTTCAGAGGGTACTTTTTCGATTGATCTGAAAAGAAAGCGGACGTATGAGATTGAAAATGACCATCTGAAAGACTTTTTTGATTCCGATGTGGTAGCGAACGATGAGCTGCTGACAAAGTATCTGGCGAAGAACAAAAAAGCGGTGCTCGGTGAGATCATTGCGACGATCCAGCAGGAGCAGAACCTCATTATCCGCAGATCCCCGAAGACGAATCTGATCGTACAGGGCGTGGCTGGTTCCGGAAAGACGACGGTGGCGATGCACCGGATTTCGTACATCCTCTATAATTACGAGGAGGACTTCCGGCCGGAGGATTTCTATATCATTGGAAGCAACCGCATTCTGCTGAACTACATTACCAGCGTTCTGCCGGAACTCGATGTGTACGGCATCCGTCAGATGACGATGGAGCAGCTTTTTATCCGGCTTCTGTACGAGGACTGGGACGAAGAAAAGTACACGGTACACACCATCGACCGCGCGGATGAGAAAAACAGCATAAAGGGCGGAAGCGGCTGGTTTTTCGATCTGGAAAATTTCTGCCGTACGTACGAGGCAGAGCAGATTCCGCGGGAGCCGGTGCGGCTGGAAAAAACGGGAACATTGCTTCTGGACGCCGAGTATATTGATAACTATTGCAGGGAGCAGTCCACACTTTCCATGGAAGGAAAGATGTGCATGCTGAACGAGATCCTGCTGGCAAAATTTGAGAACGAGGTTTCGGGAAAAGAAGTGACGTTTCCGGCGCGCGAAAAAAAGGCGCTGAAGCGGAAATACGAGAAATATTTTGGAGATGGAAAATGGCGGGGATCCATTTTTGATCTCTATTTACAGTTTCTGGAGCAGCAGGAGGAGAAAGGAAAAGCGGTGGAAGTGCCGGAAAACTCCTTTGATGTCTATGATCTGGCGGCGCTGGCATACCTCTATAAGCGGATCAAGGAAAACGATCCCGTGCGCGAGGCGAGCCATGTGGTCATCGACGAGGCGCAGGATTTCGGGATGATGGCGTACCAGGTGCTTCATTACTGTCTGCGTGACTGTACGTATACCATTATGGGAGATACGTCGCAGAATATCCATTTTTCCTACGGCCTGAACGACTGGGAGGAGCTGAAAAAGCTGATTCTGACCGGCACGTACGATGCGTTCGGCGTTCTGCGGAAGAGTTACCGGAATACGGTGGAGATCTCCGATTTTGCAAACGAGATTCTGCGGCATGGGGACTTTGCGATCTATCCGGTGGAGCCGGTGCTGCGGCACGGAACGGCGGTGCGGAAAGAAGCATTTGACGATGAAGAGGCGCTGCTCGCCGCGGGTGTTCAGACAATCAAGACATGGCAGGCGCAGGGATATGAGACGATTGCCGTTGTATGCCGGGATGAGGCAGAAGCGGCGGATACGGCGCGGAAGCTGAAACAATACGTGCCGGTTGTGGAGGAGGATCTCGAGACGGCAGAGTTCGGCGAGGGCGTGATGGTGCTCCCGGTGGCATATACGAAAGGTCTTGAGTTCGATGCGGTGCTGCTTCTTGATCCGACGGAAGAAAAATATCCTGAAAATGACGGGCAGGTGAAGCTGCTTTACGTGGCGGCGACGCGGGCACTGCATGAGCTGGCGGTGCTGTATACAGGAGAACTGACGGGAATCCTTGCCAAAGAAGCGCCGAAGGGCCGTCACAATCAGGAATTTGCCATGGAGACGCTGACGAAGGCGAAAGAGTATGAGAAGGTTTCGCTGACGCAGAAGGAGGTGCGTGAGGAGAACCGCGCGATCGGCATTCAGGAGATGGACGAGCGGAACAGCCATGGACCGAAACGGATTGTGATCAAGCCGGAGCAGAGGCCGGGAATGGCGCTTGGAAATACAAGCACGACCGGAACAGCGGTGATGGCAAAAGGCAGTACGGCAACGCGGAGGGCTGCGGTAGAAACGGGAGAAGAAATTGCCGCAAAGACAATGCAGCAGCGTGCACCGGAAGGGGTGTCATCTATTTTTGCTGGTGCGGCTTATCATGGAAAGGCAGGCGGCAAAGCGCCGGGAAGCAGACGGAGTGCAGGAACACAGGCAGGAATGCAATATGGAATGGGCACGGCCGGAGTGCAGAGTGCAAAAAGACCGGGCGGAGCAGGTATGGTACCAGGAGAAGCCGAGAAGACGGAGCGCCTGAATACCTCACCTTACGCTTTCGGTGCAATCCCGGAAAACGAGCTGCTGCGCATCAAGGGCCATTCGAAGATCAAGTGTGCGGTGAAATGGGCGAAGAAAGGAAAATCGGCGGTTGAGATTGCCAGCATGTACGGCATCTTACGCATCACCCCGATCGCGCCGGAGGTGATCCGCATCAGTTTCGTAAAGAGTGTGACCGCAAAAGTGCAGGACACGTACTGGAAGCCGAAGGCAGACACCGCGTTTTCGTGGAGTGCGAAAGAATCGAAGACGGCGGTTCTGGTCGAGACGGAAAAGCTGCGCGTCATGGTAGAAAAAAAGGACGGCGCGGTGCAGTTCCTGACGCCGGACAACAAACCAATCCTTTCCGAGAAGCGTGACGAGCCGCGCATGATCGACGGCGGCATGACATGGACGTTCTTCGACTGGAGCGGTTCCGAAAAGCTGAAAGCAAAAGGCATTCTTTCGACCGAGTGGCTGGATCTGACCGCGAGGGCGCGCTACGTCTCTTTTGGCGGAAAGCAGGCGCGGATGCCGCTGCTTGTTTCGAACCGCGGCTACGGCATTGCGGCCGCCGCGTCCCGGACGGCACTGCTGTGCAATGTACGGACGTTTGGAACGTATCTTCACACCGCAGGGGACGGACAGATTGATTATTACTTCATTCTCGGAAAAGACCGGGAGGAAATTGTAAAACAGTATAAAGAGCTATAAAAGGAGCAGACATTTTATGAAAACTCTGGTAATTGCAGAAAAACCATCCGTGGCACGCGACATTGCGCGCGTACTGGGGTGCAGCAAAAAAGAAAACGGAGCGCTGGAGGGAAACAAGTATATCGTTACCTGGGCGCTCGGCCATCTGGTGACGTTAAAAGATCCGGAAGACTATGACAAAAAGTATAAGGAATGGAATATGGCAGTTCTGCCGATGATGCCGGAAAAACTGCAGATCAAGGTCATTCCGCAGACGGGAAAACAGTACCATGCGGTGACGACACAGCTTGCGCGGAAGGACGTGAATGAGATTGTCATTGCAACCGATGCCGGACGCGAGGGTGAGCTGGTGGCGCGGTGGATTCTCGACAAAGCACATAACCAGAAGCCGTGTAAGCGTCTCTGGATTTCCTCTGTGACGGACAAGGCGATCCGTGAGGGTTTTGCCAATCTGAAGGATGCGAAAGAGTACGACAATCTCTACCGCGCTGCCGTTTCCCGTGCCGAGGCGGACTGGCTCGTCGGCATCAATGCGACGCGAGCGCTGACCTGTAAATACAATGCACAGCTTTCCTGCGGCCGTGTGCAGACGCCGACACTTGCCATGATCGCACAGCGCGAGCAGGAAATCCGTGAATTTGTCCCGAAACCGTATTACACGGTGACGGCCGCGGCGGGCGGTGTGGTCTACACCTGGAAAGATGAAAAATCGGGCGGCACAAGAATCTCCGATCCGGAAAAGGCAAAGCAGATCGCAGAGAAGGCAAAACGGTATCCGCTTGTCTTACAGAACGTAGAAAAGAAGAAAAAGCAGAAAGAAGCGCCATTGCTCTACGATCTGACGGAGCTGCAGCGCGATGCGAGCGCACGGTTCGGCTATTCGGCAAAACAGACGCTGAATCTGATGCAGAGCCTCTATGAGACCCATAAAGTCCTTACGTATCCGCGGACAGATTCACGGTATCTGACGAAAGATATTGTGCCGACGTTAAAAGAGCGGCTGGATGCGGTCAGCATCGGCCCGTACAAAGCACTGGCCCAGCAGGCGAAGCGCAGTCCGCTGAACGGAAAGCTCTTCTTTGTCAATGATGCGAAGGTTTCCGATCACCATGCCATTATCCCGACGGAGCAGTACGTGCAGTTATCCGCACTCTCGAACGAGGAGCGCCGCATTTATGATCTTGTTGTGCGCCGCTTTCTTGCGGTACTGCTGCCGCCGTGTGTATATGAAGAGACGGTGATCCAGGCTTCCATCGAAAAGGAATGCTTTACTGCGCGCGGAAAGCGCATGGTCGAGAAAGGCTGGCAGGAGGCGTACGAGGATAACCGGTACGACGAAGAGGATGAGGCGAAAGAAGAGGTGCGGGAGCAGAATCTGCCGCTTCTGGAGGCAGGCATGAAGATCGGGCAGCCGAAGATCAGTCTCCGCGAAGGAAAGACAAAACCTCCGGCACGCTTCACGGAAGGCACGCTGCTCTCCGCGATGGAAAATCCGGTCCGCTACATGGAAAACCGCGACAGCAGCCTGGTAAAAACGATCGGTGAGGCGGGCGGCCTTGGAACGGTTGCGACCCGTGCGGATATCATCGAGAAGCTGTTCCGCAGCTTTCTGCTGGAGAAAAAAGGCAATGAGATCTATCTGACCTCGAAAGCACGCCAGCTTCTGAAGCTGGTTCCGGCGGATTTGAAAAAGCCGGAGCTGACGGCAAGCTGGGAGATGCAGTTAAACGACATTGCAAAGGGAAAGAAGCGGCGCGATGTGTTTATGGAGGAGATCCGCAGCTACACGGTGGAACTGATCGATGAGATCAAGACGGAAGAGGGAACGTTCCGCCACGACAACCTGACGAACAAGAAGTGCCCGAACTGCGGAAAACGGCTGCTTGCGGTGAATGGAAAGAACGCAAAACTGCTCGTCTGCCAGGACAGAGAGTGCGGCTACCGCGAGACGGTTTCCCGCACGACGAATGCGAGATGCCCGGTCTGCCATAAGCGCATGGAGATGATCGGAAAGGGCGAGGATGCGACGTTTGTCTGCGCCTGCGGCCACAAAGAGCGCATGACAAAATTCCAGGAGCGCCGCAAAAAAGAGGGCGGCGGCGTGACGAAGCGCGATGTGGCAGCTTATATGAAGAAACAGAAAAAAGAGGCCGAAGAGCCGGTGAACAATGCGTTTGCCGCGGCATTAAAAGGAATTAAATTATAAAAAAGGGAGCGAGTTCTGCCGAAAATCAAAAAACGGCGGAACCCGCTTCTTTTGTTAAAATCGTTGAGGAAAAGGTCAAAAAAAGTGATTGTTTTATGCAGAGTTATGCCGTAAAATAGAAACAAATGATATAAGAAACAGGAAAATTCTGAAAATAACAACAGGGAGGTTTTTCAATGAAACAGACGGATCTGGAAAAACTGCTGGCGGATATGTCGCTGAAAGAGAAAGTAGATCAGATGCTTCAGTTAAGCGGAGCATTTTACCTCGGGGATGAAAACAGCGTCCTGACCGGCCCGGCAAATGACATGGGAATCGGAAAAGAGGACCTGGAGATGGCCGGTTCCATTCTCGGTGCAGCCGGTGCCGATACGATGAAAAAACTGCAGGATGACTACATGGCAAAACAGCCGCATCACATCCCGATGCTGTTCATGATGGATGTCATTCACGGCATGAAGACCATTTTCCCGGCGCCGCTGGCGCAGGGAGCCACTTTTGATCCGGAGCTCTCCGGCGAGTGCGCGTCTGCAGCCGCAAAAGAAGCATCCGCGGCCGGACTTCACGTTACCTTTTCTCCGATGGTTGACCTTGTGCGCGATGCGAGATGGGGCCGCGTTGTGGAATCCACAGGCGAAGATCCGTACCTGAACAGCCGCTTTTCCGAGGCGATCGTAAAAGGCTTCCAGGGAGATGATTTAAAAACACCGGGAAAAGTTGCCTCCTGCATCAAACACTTTGCAGGCTACGGCGGAGCAGTCGCAGGAAGAGATTACAACACCGTAGAGCTCTCAGAGCATACCTTCCGTGAATTCTATCTTCCGGCATACAAAGCAGGCATCGATGCGGGCGCAGCGATGGTGATGACATCATTCAACACGATCAACGGCGTTCCGGCGAGCACCAACAAATGGCTGATGCGCGATATCCTGCGCGGCGAGATGGGATTTGACGGCGTGCTGATTTCTGACTTTGCAGCCATTCTGGAAACCGTTGCCCACAGAAGCTCGAAAGATGCCGCCGATGCAGCGAAAAAAGCGCTGGAGGCAGGCGTGGATATTGATATGATGACATCCGTTTACGCCGCAAACCTCTGCCGTCTCGTAGAAGAAGGTGAAGTGGACGAGCATCTGATTGACGAGTGCTGCCTGCGGATTCTGGAGCTGAAAAACAAACTGGGACTGTTTGAAAATCCATATAAAGATGCAGATGCCGAGAAAGAGAAAGCATACAACCTCTGCCCGGAGCACCGTGCACTGGCGAAAAAAGCAGCGGAGGAATCCTTCGTCCTGCTGAAAAACGACGGCGTACTGCCGCTTGACACTTCGAAAAAAATCGCATTTGTCGGCCCGTATACCAACAATCATGAAATCAAGAGCAGCTGGTCCTTCACCGGCGACAGCAAGGACTGCGTGACGATTCAGAAAGCAGCCGAGAAAGTCTTCGACGCATCACGCACCACGTATGCAGAAGGATGCCCGGTTATCGGAAACGATGTGGAGCTGATC
Organism: Blautia sp. AF19-1; assembly: GCF_003479155.1. Classification (NCBI taxonomy): domain Bacteria; kingdom Bacillati; phylum Bacillota; class Clostridia; order Lachnospirales; family Lachnospiraceae; genus Blautia; species Blautia sp. AF19-1. The sequence continues at coordinate 197,539 of NZ_QUGQ01000004.1, read as the reverse complement.
GGATTTACCGAGACGACACCGAAAAAATACAGTGAGGAAGAGCTTGCTGCCATGGAGCAGAGCGCACTACAGGCAGCAAAAGAGGCCGATCTCGTGGTAATGCCGATGGGTGAGCATTATCTGCAGAGCGGCGAGGCGACCAGCCGTGCCATGATCGATGTGCCGGAAATCCAGATGGAGCTGTTCCACAAAGTGCTGGCCGTTAACCCGAATGTGGTTGTCGTTCTGTTCAACGGCCGCCCGCTGGATCTGCGGGAAATCAGCGCTAAAGCAAAAGCCATTCTCGAGGTATGGTTCCCGGGAACCGAGGGCGGAAGCGCTGTTGTGGATGTCCTGACCGGAAAGAAAAATCCGTCTGGCAAGCTGCCGATGAGCTTCCCATACTGCGTGGGCCAGGCACCGGTCAGCTACAACGAGTATTCCACCGGAAGACCGAATCTGCCGGGCATGAAAGAGCGGTTCCGTTCCAAATATCTTGACATTCCGAATGCACCGCTGTATCCGTTCGGCTATGGTCTTTCCTACACGACATTTGCCGTTTCGGATGTCGTGCTTGACCAGAACGAGATGGATAAGAATGGCAGAATTGCAGCAAAAGTAACCGTGAAGAATACCGGTGATGCTGCAGGCTGCGAGGTTGTTCAGCTGTACATCCGCGATGATTATTCCGATGTGGTTCGTCCGGTGAAAGAGCTGAAAGGTTTCCGGAAAGTAGAGCTTGCCCCGGGTGAGGAGCAGGAGGTTACGTTCTATATTACCGAAGAGGATCTGCGCTACTACCGGCTCGACGGAACCTTCGGCAGCGAGCCGGGTACCTTTACGGTGATGATCGGCAACAGCAGCACGACGGAAAACAGTGCAGTATTTACTTTAACACCAGTAGACAAGAAGTCCCCCGCTTCTAAAGCGGTGGGATGAATTGTTAAAAGAAACATAACGGCAGTGGCAGGCGGAGAGAAATCGGTATCCTCCACTGACATGAGGCAAATCACAGTCGAACTATTCTCGACATGTCAGACTCCGTGAAAATACCTACTGTGAGTTGAAACAAAATAAATTGGGAAAAGAAGGGTGAAATTTATGGAGAAAACAACGAAAAACGGAATCCACCGGATCCGCCAGGAGGGCGGAAAAACGATCGCCTGGGCAGAGGAGTCCGGAGTTAAGGTACTGGAAAAAGACGGGTATTACTTTAAAGACCTGGCAAAAACCGGCGAACTGCTGCCGTATGAGAACTGGCGCCTCTCCGATGAGGAGAGAGCCGCAGACCTTGCGGGCCGTCTTTCCATCGAGGAGATCGCTGGCCTTATGCTGTACTCACCGCACCAGGCCGTACCGCCGATGCCGGGCGGTCCGTTCCAGGGAACGTTTGACGGAAAAACGTATCTGGAATCCGGCAAAGAACCGTATGCGATTTCAGATCAGCAGAAAGAATTTCTGGAGGACGAGCATATCCGCCATATCCTGCTGACGAACGTGGAAAGCCCGGAGATTTCCGCAAAATGGAGCAATGAGCTGCAGAAACGGGCAGAGACACTGCCGTATGGTATTCCGATCAACCTCTCCTCTGATCCGCGGAATGGAGCAAAGGATTCTGGCGCAGAGTTCAAGAGCGGCGGAAACGAGATCAGCAAATGGCCGGAGGGTGTCGGCTTTGCAGCATGCTTTGACCCGGAAGTAGCCGGACAGTTTGCAAAGGATGCCTCCCGTGAGTACCGGGCACTCGGCATCACAACGGCACTCGGACCGCAGATCGACCTCTGCACCGAGCCGAGATGGATGCGCTTTGTCGATACGTTAGGCGAAGAAGTGGAGATGTCCAAAAAGCTTACCAAAGCGTACTGTGACGGTATGCAGACAACGGAAGGGGAAGCAGACGGCTGGGGAAAAGACAGCGTCAACACGATGGTCAAACACTGGCCGGGCGGCGGCACCGGAGAGGCCGGACGCGATGCACACTATGCATTCGGACAGTTTGCCGTTTATCCGACCGGAAATTTTGAGGAGCATTTAAAACCGTTTACCGAGGCAGCCTTCCACCTGGACGGACCGACCGACTGCGCATCCGCGGTTATGCCGTACTACACCGTATCCTACGGCGTGGACAAGAAAAACGGCAAGAACGTCGGAAACTCCTACAGCGAGTACCTGATCAAGGATCTGCTGCGCGGAAAATATGAATTCAAAGGCATTGTCTGCACCGACTGGGGCATCACCCAGGATCCGGAGAAGACGATTGAGGGATTTGGAAGCCGCTGCTACGGCGTGCAGGATATGACCGAGGCAGAACGGTGTCTGCTGGCGATCACAAACGGCGTTGACCAGTTCGGCGGAAACAGCGAGTCCGGTCCGATTGTCGAGGCGTATAAGATCGGCTGTGAGAAATACGGCGAGAAAGCGATGCGTGAGCGCATGGAGCTGTCCGCCAAACGTCTTCTGATCAACATTTTCCACTGCGGCTTGTTTGAGGATCCGTATCTTGATCCGGAAGAATCCGCAAAGATTGTAGGATGCGAAGAGTTCTGCCGCCATGGCTATGAGGCACAGCAGAAATCCATCGTCCTGCTGAAAAACAGTGCGAAACGCGCACCGGAAGGACAGAAGGGTGTGCTGCCGCTGAAGAAAGGTTTGAAGGTTTATATTCCGGAGAGAAAGATCGGACCGTCCAAAGCGTTCTTCCGCATCGATCTGCCGGCAAAAACCGAAGATCCGCTGCCGGATGGACTGCCGTCCAAGTACGGTACACGCGTATCATCACCGGAGGAGGCCGATGTGGCGCTGGTATTTATCGAAAGCCCGGCATGCAACCCGTATTCCACCGAAGATCTTGCGAACGGCGGCAACGGATATCTGCCGATTACACTGCAGTACCGCCCGTATACGGCGAAAAAAGCGCGTGAGGTGAGCATTGCCGGCGGTGATTTCCGCGAGAATTTCACGAACCGCAGCTATCTTGGAAAGACAAACACTGCCTACAACGAGGCTGATCTCGACAATATTCTCGAATGCCGCCGCGCGATGGGCGACAAGCCGGTGATCGTCTGCGCAACCGTCAACAACCCGATGGTGATGCATGAATTTGAAGCCGAAGCCGATGCGATCGTCGCAGAGTTCGGTGTTTCGAGAGCCGCTGTGCTCGACGTTGTCTTCGGCGGTTACAACCCGACCGGCCGTCTGCCGATCCAGATGCCGAAGGATATGGATGCGGTTGAGGAGCAGAGCGAGGACCGTGCGTTGGATATGGAAACCTATATTGACAGCGAAGGACATAACTATGACTACGGTTATGGCATGAATTACGAAGGCGTTCTTCCTGCATGGAAAAAGTAAAAGAATAACAGAAAACCTGATCGGCACCGGGACCGCGTGTGTTTCGGTGCCGATATTGGAAACAAAAGACAGAATAAGGAGGACTTAAAAAGAGATGATTGTTCCAAAATATTTCGAAGATTTCGATCACCTGCATGTGAATACCATGCCGAACCGTGCCTACTACATTCCGGCATCCCGCCGCATGGAGGATCTGGTGGAGAACCGGGAGGCGTCGGACCGCTTTTTCCTGCTTTCCGGCGACTGGAAATTTCGCTATTTTACCAGTGTTTACGATGTAAAAGAGGAGTTTTTCGCAGAAGGATACGACACTTCTGCATTCGAGACGATTCCGGTGCCGTCCGTCTGGCAGAATTATGGCCATGACCACCATCAGTATACGAACGTCCGCTACCCGTTCCCGGTGGATCCGCCGTATGTGCCGTATGAGAACCCGTGCGGTGCGTACGTGAGAACGTTCGAGTGGAAAAAACAGGAGGAAGCACCGAGGGCATTCCTGAATTTTGAGGGCGTGGATTCCTGTTTCTACGTGTGGATGAACGGCAGCTTCGTCGGCTACAGCCAGGTGTCTCATTCTACGAGTGAATTTGATGTAACAGACTTCTTAAAAGATGGCACCAACACCATCGCCGTACTGGTGCTGAAATGGTGCGATGGAAGCTATCTCGAGGATCAGGACAAATTTCGCATGAGCGGCATTTTCCGCGATGTCTATCTGCTTGCAAGACCAGAAAAAGGCATCCGCGATTACTTTGTAAAGGCAGCGCCGGATGCATCGTACCAGAATGGAGAAGTTTCGATTGCGATTACCTGGAATGACGGGGAACCGCAGGAAGGAACGGCAAAGCTGTTTGATGCAGAAAATCATCTTGTGGCAGAGGCAGCGTTTGACGGCGATACGGTTCAGATGCATGTAAAAGATGCACATCTGTGGAATGCCGAGGAGCCGTATCTGTATACGCTGGTGCTGGAGACGGCGGGTGAGGTGATCAATGATCATGTCGGCATCCGTGAGATCCACGCGAAGGACGGTGTGCTGTACCTGAACGGCGTGAAGATCAAATTCCACGGAACAAACCGCCACGACAGCGATCCGGTGACGGGATTTGCAATCAGCCTTGCACAGATCAAAAAAGATCTGAAGGTAATGAAAGAGCACAACATCAATGCGATCCGGACCAGCCATTACCCGAATGCGCCGTACTGTTATCAGCTTTATGACCGTCTCGGTTTTTATGTCATCGATGAGGCGGACAATGAGAGTCACGGCACAGAGGAAATTTATGCGAATTACACGAGCTGGGAAGAGTATGCGAAGAACTGGAATAAACTAATTGCGAACAATCCGGTATTTACCGAGGCAACCGTAGACCGCACACAGCGTTGCGTAGAGCGCGATAAAAACCGCCCGAGCGTTGTCATCTGGTCGATGGGAAATGAGTGCGCATACGGCTGTACCTTCGAGGCGGCCTTAAAGTGGACGAAGGAATTTGATCCGACGCGTCTGACGCACTATGAGTCGGCACGGTATGTGGATGATCCGAAGAAATACGATTACAGCAACCTCGACCTCTACAGCCGCATGTATCCATCACTCGAGGAGATCAAAAAAGAGCTGGTGGAGTACGGGGATAAGCCGTATATCATGTGCGAATACTGCCATGCGATGGGCAACGGCCCGGGAGATCTTGAAGATTACTTTGAACTGATCCACAGCGAGGAGAAGATGTGCGGCGGCTTTATCTGGGAGTGGTGCGACCACGCGATTGATATGGGAAAAACGATCGAGGGAAAGAAGATGTACGCGTACGGCGGCGACCACAACGAGTATCCGCACGACGGCAACTTCTGCATGGACGGACTTGTTTATCCGGACCGCACACCGCATACGGGTCTGATGGAATTTAAAAACGTGTATCGTCCGGTGCGCGTGACGGGATATGATGCCGAAAAGGGTACACTGACCATCAAAAACTATATGAATTTTGTGAATCTGAAAGATTACGCTGTGCTCGGCTATGAAGTGCTTGTGGACGGTGAAGTGACGGAGAGCGGCAAGATTACAGATGAAGCACTGCTGGAGCTTGCGGCAGGCTGTGAGAAGACGATTCCGCTTGCCATTTCCGTGTCGGAGCAGGGAAAATGTGCGCTGAAGGTTACCTGGTATCAGAAACAGGCCACTGAGGTGCTGCCGGAGCAGTTCGAACTGGGATTTGAAGAAGTTCCGGTGAAAACGAAAGATAATCAGAACCAGAAGGCAAAAGAGATGATGAAGCGCCCGGATGGAACGGCTTCGTTTGGATGGAAAGAGGACGATCATTATCTGACGGTATCGACGGAACAGTTCAGCTATACCTATAATAAGTTCACCGGCCTGTTCGAGGAAATGTGCTATGCCAACCAGAATCTGCTCGACCGCCCGATGGAGCTGAACATCTGGCGTGCGCCGACAGACAATGACCGCAATATCAAGAATACCTGGATGCGTGCTCAGTATGACCGCACCGTGACGCGGGCGTATGAGACAACGGCAAAAGAAGAAAACGGCTGCGTGGAGATCGAGACAAGCTATTCGATTTCGTCGCCGGCTCTGCAGCGGATCCTTGCAGGTGTGATCAAATGGACAATTTATAGCGACGGAACGACCGATGTCCATGTAGAAGCAAAGAAAGACCCGGTATTCTCGGTTCTGCCGCGTTTTGGCCTGCGCCTGTTCCTGCCGAAATCGTTTGCAAAACTGACCTACTGCGGTCTCGGTCCGGTGGAGAGCTACGTGGATAAGCACCAGGCAAGCTATCACGGCGTTTTCCACAGCACACCGGCAGAACAGCAGGAAGACTATATCCGCCCGCAGGAGAACGGCAGCCACTACGACTGCGATTATGCAAGTCTTGCCAGTGATCGTGCGGTATTGACGGCAGTGGGCGAGAAAACCTTCTCATTCCAGGCATCTATTTACACGCAGGAGGAGCTGACCGCGAAAGCCCACAACTATGAGCTTCGGCCGTGCGGAAGCACTGTTTTCTGCATCGACTACCGCCAGGCCGGGATCGGATCGGCAAGCTGCGGACCGATGCTGCTGGAAAAATATCAGCTGAAAGAAACCGAAATCAGCTTCGATGTGCGGCTGAAACCGGAACTGCTGTAAAGTGTAGAATTTGAAAAATAAGAAAAGCGCTGTGCCCTCTCTCTGAAAGGTGAGGGAACGGCGCCTTTTTATATGATGTACAAAAAAAGTCTTGATAAACCTATTGAATTATCCTGGGCAAAAGTCTTTGCTGATGAAATATTTCCTGCCATTGATGAAAAGCGTTTTTCTGTCTTATACAGCGATAAGGCATCCAGACCGAATACTCCGGTCAACGTGATTGTTAGTGCGCTCATTATCAAAGAGCTTTTTGATTATTCCGATGACGAGATGGTCGAAAATCTTATGCTGGATTTTCGAATTCAGTACGCACTGCACACAACAAGTTTTGAAGAACAGCCTTTGAGTGACAAGAACTTAAGCCGTTTCCGCAAGAGGTGCTATGATTATGAAACACTTCACAACAAGGATCTTTACCATGATTGTGTGAAAGATTTAAGTGCTTCCATTGCAAAACTGATGGGAATCAGCGGTAAAGTCAGACGTATGGATTCCATGATGATCGAATCCAACGTCCGCAGGCTCAGCCGAATGGAACTGATATACACCTGCATTGCAAAGCTGGCGATGTATGTGAATAAAATCAATGGTTCCGTTCTGTCTGGCAATTTAAAACATTATATCGATCCTAACGATTTCAACAGAGTGATGTATCATCAGCGCAGTACCGATGCAGATGAGCGCATGAAGCAGCTCTTAACGGATGCGGATAAACTTCTTGCCCTGTGTGAGTCTGATTACAATGATTCAACAGAGTATGATCTGTTTGTCAGATGCCTGTCAGAACAGACCATTGTTGAAAATGAAAACCGAAGACTCCGCACGAAAGAAGACGGCGGCATGAAATCAACCATGCTGCAGAATCCTTCTGACCCTGAAGCGACATTCCGGAATAAAGCAGGAAAAGAGCATCGAGGATATGCTGCTAATCTTGAAGAATCCGTTGGAGCCAATGGTTCTGTTGTAACAGAGTACCAGTATGAGCAAAACAACCATAGTGACAGTCAGTTTATCCAGGAGCACCTTGCGCAGATGGATAACCAGGAAGAACGGACTGTTATAGTCACGGATGGAGCATATAGTGGAACAGAAAACACACAACTTGCAGCTCATAAAAACGTAGAACTGATTACCACAAGTCTGACGGGGAAACCGGCTCCGGATATCCTTGCTGATTTTGAATTCAACGAAGAGGGAACAAAAGTCCTCCGATGTCCAGCCGGCCATGCACCGAAAAGCTGTTCTTATATGAAACCAAGCAATCAGTGTGCCGTTTCCTCTCTGCATGAGCAGTGTGCCAACTGTCCGTAGCAGGATCAATGCAAGCCGAAGATCTTTAAGAAGGTTGCAAAAATAGTAACATCCAAAGCAGCGCATGAACGTGCGAAAATCCAACGGAACATGAATAGCAAAGAATTCAAAAATTATACAAGGCTGCGTAATGGAGTGGAAACTGTTCCATCGAATATACGCAAGAATTACCACTTGGAAAAGATACCTCGTGGGAAACGGCGGGGCAAGTTCTTTTTCGGTTCCAAGATAGCAGCATTGAATTTCAGAAAACTCTTCAACTATGTGAAGGGTTTAGGACATTACGCTCAAAATCCGGTACTTGTATAAAATCAAGGAAGGGAATACCAGCGTATATCCGAAGAAATCCGGTATTACACTACAAAATATGAATTTTTCAAGGTGCTATAGAAATAGAGGACAAAGTTATTTATGGTTTTGACCCCAACATCATCATATTAGAATATAAAAATTGCTGTTACTTCGCTGTTTCAGAAAAAGGAGACTATGGCAAAAAGAACGTAAAAGAAAGTGAATAAGTCTTGAAATTGTTTTCTTGATCTGATAGAGTGAAGATATTTTCCATCCAGATTTTGTCGTAACCATCTGCTTTCAGACATCTGCATTTACATAGATGGGTAAGGTATCATTTTGCGACAAAGCCACAGAGAAAAATAAAGAAAAACAAAGAAAGGAACCATTTACATGAGTATCAGAAAAAACGAAATTCCCATTCTGGAATTTGATGACAATCCGATGGCTGTCATCAATCCGACACATGAAAATCAGAATATTTCATTGCCGCCCAAATGTGTATTTGCATTTGTGGGAGGATATATTGATGTGTACGCGCAGGAGCATCATGCGCAAAAAGTGGCCGAATTTGTCAGCGCAACAAAAGAATATCCGGTCTATGTTTTAGAAGATGCAGGGGAAGAAATGGTTCTGTGTCAGGCGCCGGTAGGGGCGGCACCTGCAGTACAGCTCCTTGACTGGCTGATTGGCTACGGAGTAAAGAAAATTATTTCCACAGGATCCTGCGGCGCGCTTGTACCATTTCCGGAAAGCACGTTTCTTGTTCCGTACAAAGCCCTGCGTGATGAAGGGACTTCCTACCATTATGCAGCACCTTCGCGTTTTATGGAAGTCAGTCAGACGGCAAGAAAAGCAATAGAAGAAACAGTATTAGAACATCATATGAAGTACCAGGAAGTGGTTACCTGGTCAACGGATGGATTTTATCGGGAAACAAAGGAAAAAGTAGAATATCGCAAGAGTGAGGGCTGCTCGGTTGTCGAAATGGAATGTTCTGCGCTTGCTGCCTGCGCCGCTTTTCGAAATGTGACATGGGGAATGATTCTTTACACCGCAGATACGCTTGCGGATGTAGAACGGTATGATGAGCGGAACTGGGGCGGAGATTCTTATGCGTATGCACTCAGGCTGTGTATGGACGCGGTGAAAAAGCTGTAATGAATTTAGAATGAAGGTCCAATCAACGACAGATCGAGTCCACAGAAAAAGATAGCCAGGTGTGTTAGAAAAAACGTGATAAACCTATTGACATGATAGGAATACAGGAATATGATGAATAAAATTGGAAATGGGAAGGAGAAAGGCATGAGCGAAATTACAAGAGATGAGGCATTTGCCTTACTGAAAAAATACAACAAGGATCCCTTTCATATTCAGCATGCGCTTACCGTAGAAGCAGTTATGAAATGGTATGCAAGAGAGCTTGGCTATGGAGCGGAAGAGGAACACTGGGGGATTGTCGGTCTGCTGCATGATATTGATTTTGAACTTTATCCGGCAGAGCACTGCCTGAAAGCACCGGAGCTTTTACGGGAGGACGGCGTATCGGAAGACATCATTCACGGTGTCGTTTCGCACGGCTACGGCATTACCATCGAGTGCGGCGTGACGCTGGATGTAGAACCGGTGCATGAAATGGAAAAAGTGCTGTTTGCTGCGGATGAACTTACCGGCCTGATCTGGGCGGCTGCACTGATGCGGCCTTCCAAAAGCACAAAGGATATGGAACTGAAATCTCTGAAGAAAAAATATAAGAGCAAAGGCTTTGCAGCAGGATGTTCCAGAGAAGTTATCGAGCGCGGAGCTGACCAGCTCGGCTGGCCGCTGGAAAAACTGCTGACCATGACACTTCAGGCCATGGCAGACAGCGAGGACGAGATCAACCGGGAAGTAGAAGCGGAGCAGGGAAGAGATGCAGCGGATTCTGAAATCAACGATGGAGCTGACGTTTCAGTTTGAAGCAGAAAAACATAAGATTATCATTCAGAATTTTAACGGAAAAAAAGAAAACGTGGTTTACACGGAACAGTCTCTTGGAGAAGCTTTGCTGACACGCGGACTGATCAAGAAAAAAGACGAAGAGATCCTGCAGGACTGTTTTGCGAGATGCTGTATGGGAGAACTTAGAAGAGCGGCGCAGACGGATGCGCTGACCGGGTTGTGGAATGTCGGCGGCGGAAAAGAGCATATACAGAAAATACTGGCCGGGCAAAAAGAAGAGGAAATAAACGGGAATGCGATGTTCCTGATGGATGTGGATAATTTTAAGTCTGTGAATGACACCATGGGTCATATGGTGGGAGACGAAACGTTAAAGCAGCTGGCACAGGTGCTGAAAAACAGTTTTGAAAAAGAGGATGTTGTATTCCGGCTGGGCGGAGATGAATTTGCTGCATTCGTTCGGAATATGGAAAATCCGGATGAAAAAATTGCACAGATTATGTGCCGTATGAAGCATGAACTTGAGGCGGCACGGGAGGCGAAGAAATTCTGTGATACAGGGACAGAAAAACGAAAGGACACAGGATAACGTGATTAGTGAAAAAATTTTTGAACTGATTCTTCGAAATAGCATAACGCAGAAGGAGTTTTCAGAAAAAACCGGAATTTCCCAGAGCACCATCAGCGACTGGAAACGAAAGGGAACCAATCCATCGGCGGACAAAATTCTGAAGATCTGCGAAGTGCTGAAGGTTACGCCATACGAACTTTTAGGGGAGAGTGGAACAGAACAAAAGCCGATGGATCCTGAACTGAGTGCCGCAAACGAAGAAGAAAAAATAATTCTGGAAGGCTTCCGCAATCTGCCGGGCAGACAAAAAGAAAGAATCTTAGGTTATCTGGCGGCATTGCAGGAGGAAAGATAGGATCAGGAAACAAAGGAAAAGATGAAAGAAACACAGGAAAACTTACAAATGCAAAGAGTGCAGGCCCTGCAGCGGCTTCATCGGGAACGGACAGAAGAAGCTCTGTGGGAGTGCTTACTCACATTCCAGGATTTTGAATTTCATACCTATTCCGGCCTGCCGTATTCCTACCATATGAAATACGGCAGAAGCGGCACTTATACAAAAGAACTCTGGATCGACCGCCGGGAGAAAAGCAAAAGCCTTGTCTGGAGTTCTGTGCGGACGGCGTATCAGAAAGTGCTGGAATTGCAGCAGGAAAGCGAAAGGCCGGTCGTTGCCCGCCCGAAAGCACTGGGAGATATCCGCGGAATTACGTACATTTATGGGATTTTTTACGAGTTTGCACTGCTTGAAATGCCGGAGAAAGCAAAAGAAAAATTTTTGATGCAGACAGAAGCAAAAAAATCACAGGAAAAATAAATTTTCACCCAATGCAGGGCTTGACAATCAGTTATTGGGTGATATAATCTAAAACTATCGGGAGCCAAAAGCACCGAACAGGAAAACAGCAAAGCGTAGAAGAGACGAGTAAATCACAGCGAATGTGACAGAGAGAAACCCCGTTTTGTGGTGCAAGGGTTTTAACAGGAACGTGATCGAAGACCAGCTCTGAGCGGCCCCAATCCGGCCCGGTGATTCCGTTATCGTCAAATGAAGTGGTTTGAAAAAACAAAATGGGTGGAACCGCGGTGAATGAAAATACATCGTCCCTTTTGACAGCATAAGCGTGTCAGAAGGGACTTTTTTGTTGCTGTAAAAAGTATAAAAATTCTGAAACACGCTTGCGAAAAATATACAAAGAAAGAGGTAAAGCAAATGATCATCACACTGAAAGATGGAAGTACCAAAGAGTACTCCGAACCGAAATCCATCATTGAGATCGCAGCAGACATCAGCGAAGGCCTTGCAAGAATGGCCTGTGCAGGTGAAGTAAACGGTGAAGTAGAAGATCTTCGTACCGTCATCGACAAGGACTGCAATCTTTCCATTCTGACCTTCAACGATGAAGGCGGAAAAGCAGCATTCCGTCACACCACATCCCATATCATGGCACAGGCAATCAAGAGACTGTACCCGGATACCAAGCTTGCAATCGGACCGTCCATCGCAGACGGATTCTACTACGATGTAGACAGAGATACTCCACTCACCAGCGAAGACCTTGAAAAAATCGAAGCAGAAATGAAGAAAATTGTAAAAGAGGATCTGAAACTGGAGCGTTTTGAGCTGCCGAGAGCAGAAGCCATCGCTTTCATGAAAGAAAAAGAAGAGCCATATAAAGTAGAACTGATCGAAGATCTGCCGGAAGACGCAGTCATCAGCTTCTATCGCCAGGGTGAATTCACGGACCTGTGCGCAGGCCCTCATCTGATGAGCACAAAGCCGGTCAAAGCCTTCAAACTGACCAGCCTTGCAGGCGCATACTGGAGAGGCAGCGAGAAAAACAAGATGCTGCAGAGAATCTACGGAACTGCATTCACAAAGAAAGCAGAGCTTGAAGAGTACCTCCACATGATCGAGGAAGCAAAGAAGCGTGACCACAGAAAACTCGGAAAAGAGCTCGGCCTGTTTATGATGAGTGAGGACGGCCCGGGATTCCCGTTCTTCCTTCCAAAAGGAATGGATCTGAAAAATGCACTGATGGATTACTGGCGTGAAATCCACAGAAAAGCAGGATACGTAGAAATCTCCACACCGATCATCCTGAACCGTCGCCTGTGGGAGACCTCCGGTCATTGGGATCACTACAAAGAAAACATGTATACCACCGTCATCGACGATGAAGATTATGCAATCAAACCGATGAACTGCCCGGGCGGCGTTCTCGTTTACAAATCCGAGCCTCGTTCCTACCGTGATCTGCCGCTGCGTCTGGCAGAGGTTGGTCTGGTACATCGTCATGAGAAATCCGGCCAGCTGCACGGCCTGATGCGTGTACGCTGCTTCAACCAGGACGATGCCCATATCTTCATGACACCGGAGCAGATCAAAGACGAAATCAAAGGCGTTGCAAACCTGATTGACCAGGTTTACAAACTGTTCGGATTCAAATATCACGTAGAGCTGTCCACCCGTCCGGAAGACAGCATGGGAAGCGATGAGGACTGGGAGGTAGCAACCGAAAGTCTCCGCGGCGCACTCGATGATCTTGGCCTTGACTATGTAGTCAACGAAGGCGACGGCGCATTCTATGGCCCGAAGATCGACTTCCATCTGGAAGACTCCATCGGAAGAACGTGGCAGTGCGGTACCATCCAGCTTGACTTCCAGCTGCCGCAGAGATTCGAGCTGGAATACACAGGAGCAGACGGCGAGAAGCATCGTCCGATTATGATCCACCGTGTTGTTTACGGTTCTGTTGAGCGTTTCATCGGTATCCTGATCGAGCATTTTGCAGGTGCATTCCCAACCTGGCTTGCACCGGTACAGGTAAAGGTTCTGCCAATCTCCGACAAATACGCAGATTACGGTAAGAAGGTTCTGGACGCCCTTCACGAGGCAGGCATCCGCGCAGAGATGGATACCCGTTCCGAGAAGATTGGATATAAGATCCGTGAGGCACAGGGACAGAAGATTCCATACATGCTGATCGCCGGAGCAAAAGAGGAAGAGGCAGGTCTTGTATCTGTCAGAAGCCGTTTTGCAGGTGATGAAGGCCAGAGAAGCCTGGAGCAGTTTATCGCAGATATCAAAGAAGAAATCGCAAGCCGCGTTAACCGCCCGGTTACTGTTGAAACAAAAGAAAATAAATAAGGTAGGTGTCAAAAAAATTGACACCTATGATACCAGATTGCTCCGTACTTCGTACTCCCGCAATCTTCAAAACATTCGTACTCCGCTCATTTTTCTTCGAAAAATGGCTACTTACTCATGTTTTGGCGTGTCCAAAATTTAAAAATCCTCGTGCAAGCTTTGCTTGCGTCGGATTTCCAAACTTTGGACACTGGTATTATCAAATAAATAAAGCATAAAAAATTACCTCTTGGAAATAATGGTTTCTATGCGGGCGAAACCGCAGAAAACTAAATTTCAGGAGGTAATTTATTATGCCAGCATTAAGTTGTTCCGCTATGACCTGTGTTTACAACCAGAACGAGCTCTGTTCCAAAGGAGATATCCGCGTAGGCGGAAGCGAAGCCAAAAGCTCCATGGAAACGTGCTGCGAGAGCTTCAAGGAGCGCGGTGAGGGCACGATGTTCAACTCTACCGGCTGCGGCTGTACGAAAATCGGTGTCGACTGCAAGGCGCAGAACTGTACCTTTAACGACAACTGTAAATGCGAAGCCGGAGACATCCATATCGCCGGAGACAGCGCATGCAGCTGCCAGGAAACCGAGTGCAGCTCCTTCCGCTGTGGCTGCGGGAGATAAATACGAAAAAATGCGAAAATCAGTATTGACAACAGGATGGGAGAGTGCTATACTGCAATAGTCTGAGAAAAAGAAAGTAGAGTATCCACTCTCACCCTAGCGCAAACACGCGACTACGGTCCAATATTGATCTTAAGTTCTCTTTGTGTAGAGATTTATGTACAATGTTAAGTGGATAGTCTGTCTATCCACTTTTCTTGCGTTATCAGTCAAATCCGGTCCGGTGAGCCGAGTTTGATTTCGTTACACCGCAAAAGCGGGAACACAGTCTTTTATAATGATGGAGGTGCACTACAATTAGCGAATTAATGATTAATGAGCAGATCAGAGACAGAGAAATTCGTCTGATCGGTCAGAACGGAGAACAGCTTGGAATTATGTCTGCCAGAGATGCGTACCTGAAAGCACAGGAAGCAGGTCTGGATCTTGTGAAAATTGCTCCGACAGCGAAACCGCCGGTTTGCAAAATTATCGACTACGGAAAGTACAGATATGAACTGGCCCGCAAGGAAAAAGAAGCAAAGAAAAAACAGAAAACAATTGAAATCAAGGAAGTTCGCCTTTCTCCAAACATTGACACCAATGATCTTAATACCAAAGTAGGTGCAGCCCGCAAGTTCATTACAAAGGGAGACAAAGTAAAAGTAACACTTCGTTTCCGCGGCCGTGAGATGGCACATATGAACAGTAGCAAATACATCCTCGATGAATTTGCAGAGAGTCTGTCCGATATTGCAACGGTTGACAAAGCGCCGAAGGTGGAAGGCAGAAGCATGACCATGTTTTTGACGGCTAAACGTTAAAATACATTTGAATCAATATCAAGGAGGAAATTAAAATGCCAAAGGTAAAAACAAGCAGAGCAGCTGCAAAGCGTTTTAAAACAACAGGAACAGGAAAATTAGTAAGAAATAAAGCTTACAAGAGCCATATCTTAACCAAGAAATCTCAGAAGAGAAAAAGAAACCTGAGAAAACAGACTACTGTTGATGCAACAAACGTAAAGAACATGAAGAAAATCTTACCTTACATGTAATTTTTGCAAGGTAGAGTTACGCCCAACAGATCAAGGAGGAAAATAAGAAATGGCAAGAATTAAAGGCGGCATGAACGCTAAGAAAAAACATAACAGAGTATTAAAACTGGCTAAAGGTTACAGAGGAGCCAGAAGCAAACAGTATAGAGTAGCAAAACAGTCCGTAATGCGCGCACTGACCAGCTCCTACGCAGGAAGAAAACAGAAAAAACGTCAGTTCCGTCAGCTGTGGATCGCTCGTATCAACGCAGCAGCAAGAATGAACGGTCTGTCCTACAGCAAATTTATGTATGGTCTGAAACTGGCAGGCGTTGAGCTGAACCGTAAAGTTCTGGCTGACATGGCAGTTAACGATGCAGAAGGATTTGCAACACTGGCTGAGCTTGCAAAAAGCAAAGTAGCATAAGTAAAAACATATTCTGTGTGAATATACGAAGAAGCTGTGAGAACCGGTAAGGGGATCGCAGCTTCTTTTGAAATATAGAAAAACATGAGGTGAATATGAAAAAAAGCAAAGTGGCAGTGGTTGCCTGTCCCGACTATGAGCCGGCGCACGTAAAGGAAAGCCTGCAAAAGGGATTGGAAGCAATTGGCGGCCTGGAATCTCTGATCGGAAAAGAAGAGAATATCTTATTAAAACCAAACCTCGTCCGCTCCGCAAAACGAGAACGCGCCGTCGTGACCGACCCGGAAGTTATGGATGCCCTGATCACGATTTTGCAGGAAAATGGCTATGAGAATATTTCCTGCGGCGATTCCTGCGGCCTTGGCACCCCGGAGGGCATTGCAAAGGAAGCCGGGCTGAAAGAGGTGCTGGAAAAACACAACGTTCCGCTGAAAGATTTCCTTACGAGCGAGCGCGTAGAAACCGCCGATGGTAAATTTCTGATGATTGCGAAAGATGCACTCGACTGCGACGCCCTCATCAGCGTCAGCAAAATGAAAACCCACGCGCTGGAACGCATCACCGGAGCTGTCAAGAACCAGTACGGCTGCATCAGCGGCGTCTACAAAAAACTCGGCCACACGCAGTATCCGAACGCTGAGAGCTTCGCGCACATGCTGATCGAGCTGAACCAGAAAGTCGCCCCGCGCCTCTATATCTGCGACGGCATCGTAGCAATGGAAGGCAATGGTCCGACTTCCGGCGACCCGGTTTCGATGGGAGTTCTTCTTATGTCCACCGATCCGATTGCACTGGATACCGTGTTCTGCCATCTGGTGAACCTCGATCCGTCGTATGTGCCGACAAATCTCTACGGGGAAACGCTCGGCCTTGGAACGTGGCACGACGACCGCATCGAAATCGTGACAGCGGATGGCACCATATCCGAGAAAGAACTGAAAAGAAAGTACGGAAATCCAAACTTCAACGTCGACCGCCGCAAAGCCCGCAAAAAAGGAGCCCTCGACCTGCTCGAGATCCTCGGGGTCTTCCAGAGCCGCCCCTATATCATAGAAGAAAAATGTAAAAAATGCGGCGTCTGCGTCGAGAGCTGCCCGGTGGAAGGGAAAGCCGTCCGCTTTGATAACGGCCGCAGAAATCCGCCGGTCTACGATTATAAAAAGTGCATCCGCTGTTTCTGCTGTCAGGAAATGTGCCCGCATCAGGCAATCCAGGTAAAGAAACACCGTCTGCCGTGGGAAAAATAAGGGAGCTATCCTACAAAGTGACTGGAAAAGCAAAAAGAGAAGTGTTATACTTGAAACCGGACAAAATTTAGTACAGGAGGAACAACACCATGGAATTAGAAACTTTAAGAAGTGATATGATAGCAGCAATGAAAGCCAAAGACAAAGCGAGAAAAGAGGCCATCTCTTCCCTGATCTCCGCAGCAAAGAAAGTAGCCATCGACGAGGGCTGCCGCGATGACATCAAACCGGAGCTGGTAGACCGCGTCATCTTAAAAGAGCTGAAGACCGTAAAAGAGCAGATCGATACCTGCCCGGCATCCCGTGAGGACTTAAAAGCAGAGTATCAGTTCCGCTATGACGTCATCAGCGAGTATGCACCGAAACAGATGAGTGCAGACGAAGTCAAAGCCTACATCAAGGAGAAATTCGCAGACGTTCTGGCAACCAAGAGCAAAGGTGCCATCATGAAGGCCGTTATGGCAGATATGAAAGGTAAAGCAGACGGAAAAGTCATCAACCAGACCGTTGCAGAACTGTGCAAATGAATATCATCAACATCGAACACATCAGCAAACTGTTCGGCGATAAACTGATTTTTGACGATGCTTCCTTCGGCCTGCAGGAGGGCGACAAGGTCGGCATCGTCGGAATCAACGGAACCGGAAAATCCACGCTGCTGCGCATAGTAGCAGGAGATGAGACCCCGGATTCCGGCCAGATTATCCGCCAGAACAACCTCAAAATGGCCTATCTTCCGCAGACACCGGAATTTCCAAAGGATGCCACCGTGCTGTCCTACGCCCTTTCCGGCGATGAGGAGGACTGGCAGGTGCAGAGCAACCTTGTACAGCTCGGTATCACCGAATACGACGCAAAAATCGACACCCTCTCGGGCGGCCAGCGCCGCAAGGTTGCCCTGGCAAAAGTGCTTGCGTCCGATTTTGACGTCCTGATCCTCGACGAGCCGACAAACCATCTCGACAATGCGATGCTCTCCTGGCTCGAGGATTACCTGAAAAATTACCGCGGAACCGTCTTTATGGTCACCCATGACCGTTATTTCCTGGATAAAGTGTCGAACCGCATCCTCGAAATCAGCCACGGAAAAATGTACAGCTACGATTCCAACTATTCCCGTTTTCTGGAACTGAAAGCTGAGCGCGAGGAGATGGAACTCGCCTCTGAACGGAAACGCCAGAGCATCCTGCGCATGGAACTCGAATGGGCGAAACGCGGCTGCCGCGCAAGAAGCACAAAACAGCGCGCAAGACTCGAACGTCTCGAAGTACTCAAAAATGGCACGGCACCGACCGCAGACGCTGTCGTGGAGATGGATGCTGTCGAGACCCGCATGGGAAAGAAAACGATTGAATTCCATAACGTCAGCAAAGCCTTCGGCGATAAAACGCTGATGAAAGATTTCGAATACATCTTCCTGCGGAACCAGAGTGTCGGCATCATTGGCCCGAACGGCTGCGGAAAATCCACAATGCTGCGGATGATCACCGGAGAAGTCCTGCCGGATGCGGGAACCATCGAAATCGGCGACACGATCCGCATCGGCTATCTGGCACAGGAAGAGCCGGACATGGATACGAATCAGCGCGTGATCGACTACGTGAAAGATATCGCTGAGTATGTCCAGACCCGTGACGGCCGCATCAGCGCATCGCAGATGCTCGAACGCTTCCTGTTCACACCGGATATGCAGTACACCCCGATTTCCAAACTCTCCGGAGGCGAAAAACGGAGACTGTATCTCTTATCCGTCTTAGTGAGCGGCGCCAATGTTCTGATCCTCGACGAGCCGTCCAACAACGTTGATATCCCGACCCTGACCGTGCTTGAGGATTTCCTGAACACGTTCGTCGGCATCGTCATCACCGTTTCCCACGACCGCTATTTCCTGGATAACGTCGTGGACCGCATCTTCGAATTCGACGGAAACGGAAATCTTCTGCAGTACGAGGGCGGCTACACCGATTACCTCGAAGCAAAAGAACGCCGTTTCGGCGGAAGTGCGGAAGAAACGGCAAAAGCAGCGCCGTCCAAAACGTCCGCGGACGAACCTGCAAAGTCAAAGAACAATGACTGGAAGCAGAACCGTCCGACCCGCCTGAAATTTACGTTCAAAGAACAGCGCGAGTACGAGACCATCGATGACGATATCGCTGTACTCGAGGAAAAGATTGCATCGCTTGACGATCAGATGCTCAAAAACGCCACCAACTCTGCAAAGCTCGCCGAACTGATGGTGGAAAAAGAGAAGACCGAAGCTGCTCTGGAAGAAAAAACCGAGAGATGGGTTTATCTAACCGACCTCGCAGAACAGATTGAGGCGCAGAATCAGAAATAAAAGAAGCAAAGGAACTGTCCGCAGAAGAGAAAAAATATGCGGGTCGTTCCTTCTTTTTTTATCAAGAAATTCGACGCGGAATTACCAGAAGTTGTAAAAAACTTGTATTTTTCCCTGAACACCCACAGAAAATCTGGACAGAATGCCCAATCGGTGTTATAATTCAAATACTGGACATAGTGGCATTGCCATGCCCTTATCCGGGTTTTTCGAAGCGCGGAGGCAACCGAAACCCGGCAGAACACCAACCTGAGAAAAGCCAAAGTAATTTTTGGTCATCATTTTTTAAGGAGGATAAAATCAAATGGCTAGAAAGATGAAAACCATGGATGGTAACCAGGCTGCAGCACATGCGTCTTATGCGTATACCGACGTAGCAGCTATTTACCCAATTACCCCTTCATCCGTTATGGCGGAGCATACCGATGAGTGGGCAACCCAGGGAAGAAAGAACATTTTCGGACAGGAAGTTCAGGTAACTGAGATGCAGTCTGAGGCAGGAGCAGCAGGTGCAGTACACGGATCACTGGCAGCCGGAGCTCTTACCACAACCTACACCGCATCCCAGGGACTTCTTCTGATGATCCCGAACCTTTATAAAATTGCCGGCGAGCAGCTCCCGGGCGTATTCAACGTATCCGCTCGTGCCCTTGCAAGCCACGCACTTTCCATCTTCGGAGATCATTCAGACGTTTACGCCTGTCGTCAGACCGGAGTCGCAATGCTCTGCGAATCCAGCGTACAGGAGGTTATGGACCTGACACCGGTTGCACACTGTGCAGCACTGAAAGGCAAAGTTCCATTTATCAACTTCTTCGACGGATTCCGTACCTCCCACGAGATTCAGAAAATCGAGACATGGGATTACGAAGATCTGAAAGACATGGTAGATATGGATGCAGTAGATGCATTCCGTAAACATGCCCTGAACCCGAACCATCCGTGCCAGAGAGGATCCGCACAGAACCCGGATATCTTCTTCCAGGCAAGAGAAGCATGTAACCCGTACTACGATGCTCTTCCGGCAATCGTACAGGAGTACATGGACAAAGTAAACGAGAAAATCGGAACCGATTACAAACTGTTCAACTATTATGGAGCAGCAGACGCTGAGCACGTAATCATCGCTATGGGTTCTGTCTGCGATACCATCGAGGAGACCATCGATTACCTCGTAGCAGCAGGCAAGAAAGTCGGCGTTGTAAAGGTACGTCTGTACCGTCCGTTCTCCGCAGAAGCACTCATCAATGCAATTCCGGAGACTGTAAAACAGATTTCCGTTCTGGACAGAACAAAAGAGCCGGGATCTCTTGGCGAGCCTCTGTACCTGGACGTAGTAGCAGCATTAAAAGGCAGCAGATTCGAGAGCACACCGGTCTTCACAGGTCGTTACGGACTTGGTTCCAAGGACACCACACCGGCTCAGATCGTTGCTGTATATGAAAATACAGAGAAACAGAGATTTACCATTGGTATCGTAGACGATGTTACCAATCTGTCTCTGCCGGTTGGCGCTCCTCTGGTAACAACTCCGGAAGGAACCATCAACTGCAAATTCTGGGGACTTGGCGCAGACGGTACCGTAGGTGCAAACAAGAACTCCATCAAGATCATCGGTGACAACACAGACATGTACGCTCAGGCTTACTTCGATTATGACTCCAAGAAGTCCGGCGGTGTAACGATGTCTCACCTGCGTTTCGGAAAGAAACCGATCAAATCCACCTACCTGATCCACAAAGCAAACTTTGTTGCATGTCATAATCCTTCCTATGTGAACAAATATCACATGGTAGAGGAGCTGGTAGACGGAGGAACCTTCCTTCTGAACTGTCCATGGGATGAAGCAGGACTGGAAGAGCATCTGCCAGGTCAGGTAAAAGCATTCATCGCAAACCATAACATCAAATTCTATGTGATCGACGGCGTTAAGATCGGTATCGAGACCGGCATGGGACCGACCCGTATCAACACCATTCTTCAGTCTGCATTCTTCAAGCTTGCGAAGATCATTCCGGAAGAAAAAGCCATCGAACTCATGAAAGCAGCAGCAAAAGCTACCTATGGCCGTAAAGGTGATGATGTCGTAGCAAAGAACTGGGCAGCAATCGATGAGGGTGCAAAACAGATCAAAGAAGTTGCAGTTCCGGAAAGCTGGAAAAATGCAGCAGACGAAGGTCTGACCACAACTCATGCAGAGAGCGGCCGCGCTGACGCTGTTAAATTCGTAAATACCATCCAGGCAAAAGTAACTTCCCAGGAAGGAAACAACCTGCCTGTATCCGCATTTGCAGACTACGTAGACGGAACAACTCCGTCCGGCACATCCGCATACGAGAAACGTGGTATCGCCGTAAACGTACCTGTATGGAATCCGGAAAACTGTATCCAGTGTAACAGATGTTCCTTCGTCTGCCCGCACGCTGTTATCCGTCCGGTTGCCATGACCGCAGAAGAAGCAGCAGCAGCTCCGGAAGGCATCCAGACCATGCCGATGACCGGTATGCCGGACTACACCTTCACAATGGCTATTTCCCAGCTTGACTGTACCGGATGTGGTTCCTGTGCAAACGTATGCCCGGGCAAGAAGGGTGTGAAAGCACTGGCTATGGAAAGCCTTGCAGCACACGAAGCAGAGCAGAAATACTTCGATTATGCAGCAGCTCTTCCAGAGAAGACAGACGTTGTAGCAAAATTCAAAGAAAATACCGTAAAGGGCAGCCAGTTCAAGAAACCGCTGCTTGAGTTCTCCGGCGCATGCGCAGGCTGCGGCGAGACTCCTTACGCAAAACTGATCACCCAGCTGTTTGGTGACAGAATGTACATCGCAAACGCAACAGGATGCTCTTCTATCTGGGGCAACTCCTCACCGTCCACTCCTTACACCGTAAACGAGAAAGGACAGGGCCCGGCATGGTCCAACTCCCTGTTCGAGGACAACGCAGAGTTCGGTTATGGTATGCTTCTTGCTCAGAAAGCAATCCGCGGCGGCCTGAAAGCCAAAGTTGAAGCTGTTATGAACTCTGAGAAAGCTCCGGAAGAAGTAAAAGCAGCATGCAAAGAGTATCTGGATACCTTTGACTGCGGCGCAACCAACGGAACCGCAACCGATAAACTCGTAGAAGCAATCAAAGATGCTGACTGCGATACCTGCAGAGAAATCGTGAAGAACAAAGACTTCCTCGCTAAGAAATCCCAGTGGATCTTCGGTGGTGACGGATGGGCTTACGATATCGGATTCGGCGGCGTAGACCACGTACTTGCCAGCGGAAAAGATATCAACGTAATGGTATTCGATACCGAGGTTTACTCCAACACAGGCGGACAGTCCTCCAAAGCTACTCCGACCGGTGCAGTTGCACAGTTCGCAGCAGGCGGTAAAGAAACCAAGAAGAAAGATATGGCAAGCATCGCAATGAGCTATGGCTATGTATACGTAGCACAGATCGCTATGGGCGCTGATTACAATCAGGCAGTCAAAGCAATCGCAGAGGCAGAGGCATATCCGGGACCGTCCCTCATTATCGCTTACGCTCCGTGTATCAACCATGGTATCAAGAAAGGTATGAGCAAAGCACAGACCGAGGAGCAGCTCGCTGTTCAGACCGGATACTGGCATTGCTTCCGCTTCAACCCGGCACTCGCTGCAGAAGGCAAGAGCGCATTCACACTGGATTCCAAGGCTCCGTCAGGAGATTATCAGGAATTCCTGAACGGCGAGGTACGTTACAACTCTCTGAAACGTGCAAACCCGGCGAAAGCAGAAAGACTGTTCGGCAAGAACGAGCAGGAAGCAAAAGACCGTTACACTTACCTGAACAAACTCGTAAAACTGTACGGCGCAGAAGAAGAGTAATTCTTTTTCCTTAAAAAGAATTTGAAAAAGGAGAGAAGTCATACTTGAGAGAGTATGGCTTCTTTCTTTTTGGGAGAAAAAATGAATTAGCGACATTTGGCAATAGTTTTGTATCGTTTGTCAACATTTTTATCCCGGAAAATGTTGACAAACGATACATTTTTGCGCAAGAAGGCTTTGAGATATGGTATAATGTGCGTATCACGATATAATGAGCGTTAGCGAGAGGAATTTTATTATGTTGAAAATATATCTTGGAGAAATGAAAGGTGCAATCTATCATCCGCCAACCTATTTTGATAATTGTTATGAAGATGAATGGCTGACCACGCCACTGGCAAAAGAAATGATCCGCGATGTGGATCGCTCGGAGGTAATCAGTGCGCATCTGATTGACAGCCCGGTGCTTGGTCCGATTCCACCGAAAGATTTATCCGGAGGAATCAAAACGTTGCTGCTGATGGCATACGATACAGACGGAAAGATCTTTAATGCCTCCGTATGTGGAGATAATTGTGCAAAATGGATTTTAAAATTAGGAGAGCAAAAGGATCTGACGATTAATCTGCGTCATGTGATGCGGTTTGGCAAAGATCCTTTTGAAATCCTGATTTTAAATACAGGGACTATTGTGCGGAATATGTCCGAATTTGTAGATGTTGCCGAGGCTTATGTATAGGTGGATGTATGAAGGGAAAGAAAAGAGTTATTATTCAAAATAACAGAGTTCATTATGAATTTGTGATAAAGCGTAATATTACAATCATCCAGGGGGATAGTGCATCAGGAAAAACAACACTGGTAAATATGATCCGGCAGGCAGAAAATTTAGGGGAGTCCAGCGGAATCAACGTTTCCTGTGAAGTACCGTGCAGAGTGCTGGAAGGTGTTAATTGGAAAATTATTTTGGAAAACAGCCGGGAAAGCATCTTTTTCATAGACGAGGAGAATTATTTTATAAAAACAGAAGAATTTGCTTCTGCCATACGGGGTTCAGAAAACTATTTTGTATTGATTACGAGAGAAAACTTATATAATTTGCCGTATAGTGTAGAAGAGATTTATGGATTGCATGTTTCCGGAAAATACAGAGATACCAGAAAAATATATCAGAAAATGTATCAGATCTATCCCAAAACAGCACGGCTTCCTGTTAGAGTACAAAAAATAATTACGGAAGATTCCAATTCTGGGTATCAATTTTTTGAAAATGTATGTGCAGAAAGGAATATTACATGTGAAAGCGCTGGTGGAAAAACAAAAATACCGGAAATGATCGGCAAGGCAGGAACAGAAGAAACCTGTATTATTGCGGACGGTGCTGCAATTGGAGCAGAAATGAATCTTCTCAGCAATAAAATAGAGGAAAAACAGAACGTACATTTATATTTACCGGAGTCTTTTGAATGGCTGATTTTAAATTCAGATCTTTTACAGGACAAAGAGGTTCGTAAAATTCTGGAAAATCCAGAAGATTATATCGACAGCACAGAGTTTTTTAGCTGGGAACAATATTTTACAAAATTGCTGATTCAGAAAACAGAAGGAACATATTTGCAGTATAAAAAAGCAAAATTAAATCCATCTTATTTGCAGGATAAAAATAAAAACAAAATACTGGAGAGTATACAAGGGATTCAGTGGAAAATAAAATCCTTAAAATAGCAAAAATAATGAAAGAATAGAGAGAAGAACATGAACTATACAATTTATGACTATCTCGGCCTGTTTTTCTTTTACGCCTTCCTTGGATGGCTTCTGGAAACTTCTGTGGCCGCGATCCGGAAAAAACATATGGTAAACAGAGGATTCTTAAATGGTCCGCTCTGCGCCATCTATGGAATCACAGCTGTCTTTATGACACGTTATCTGTATGAACTGCAGTCAAGCCCCGTCTTTTTGTTCCTTGGCTGTATGATTATCGCTACCGCAGCCGAGTGGCTGGCCGGTCACGCGCTGGAACGCATTGGCCATGGCAAATGGTGGGACTATTCCAATAAAAAATGGAACATGGACGGCTATATCTGCCTCCAGTATTCTGTACTCTGGGGAATTTTAGGACTGCTTGCCATGAAAATCGGCAATCGCCTCTGCTTTACAGTTCTTCATTTAATTCCGGCCGGTTTCCTGCATATCACATCCTGGATTCTCTTTGGTATATTGGTAGTAGATGCCGTCGGTTCCTATGCTGTTCTGCACCACATCACGAAAAAAATGCCGCGGATCAGCGCTATGAACGATCAGATCGACGCCTTCACCAGACGCCTTTCTGTCCGTGTTTACCGCTATCTGGAGCGTCGTGTGGAACGTGCCTATCCGGCCGTACAGCCAGTTCCGGAGAAAAAAGAGAAAACAGAAACCGGCGTATTTGCCGAAGGATGCAGCTTTTACAAAATCGTTCTTCTCTTCATCATCGGCGCATTTTTGGGCGATATTACAGAAACCATATTCTGCCGCATCACCGCCGGTGTCTGGATGAGCCGCAGCAGCCTTGTCTGGGGCCCGTTCAGCATCGTCTGGGGCCTGGCCATCGCCCTCGCTACCTGGTTCCTCTACAACTACCGCGACCGCTCCGATGGATTCCTGTTTGCCTTTGGTACCTTCCTCGGCGGAGCCTACGAATACATCTGCAGTGTGTTCACCGAAATCGTATTCGGAAAAGTCTTCTGGGACTACAGCGACATTCCCTTCAACCTCGGAGGCCGTATCAACCTCCTGTACTGTTTCTTCTGGGGAATAGCCGCCGTCGTCTGGCTCAAAAAATTCTATCCTGTCATTTCGCGCTGGATTGAAAAAATCCCGATGAAATTCGGAGAAATCATCACTTGGATCCTGATCGTGTTCATGGTGGCCAACATGCTCGTATCTACCCTTGCTCTCGCCCGATACGACGAACGCGCCCACCAAAAGCCCGCAGCTAATGCCATCGAGCAGACCATAGATGCCCATTTCCCGGACGCCCGAATGGAAAAAATCTACCCCAATGCCAAAGCGATTAACTAGAATGTGTTAAAAAACATTTCCGTAGTCTGCACGCCCCAATTACAGACTACAAAAAGCCCTCTCCCGCCGTCATGCAAAGTCAGGCCCCGTTTCGACAGCTTTGGTCTGCGCGGTCCGTCACCCCAAAAGAAAACCTTTGGCAACCCACCAAAAGTATGATATAATGTCACATAGATATTTTAGGGATACCATATCCTCTAAGAGCGAAGAAAGGACTCAACCACAAATGACAGTAGACAACAGCTTCACAATGAAGAAATTTCAAAGCATGGAAATCATCTATGTCACATTTTCCCAGATCACGAAACTCCCATACGTAGAGTGCGATCCGGAAACCTTTGACGATCAGGTATATATGTTTACCGAAGAAGAAGCAGCTAAAGAATTTGCAAAATCCTATGTAGAGAAGAATACCCCGCTGCTTACCGTAAAAGTACTGCGCAAGCAGATGCCGAACTTCTATATGGGCCTCTACGCAGAAGGTGTCAACATGGTCATCTTCCACGAAGGCGATCAGACCCGCCGCATCGAGCTGGAGCAGATCTTCCCGAAACCGGACATGGAAAAAATGAACAAACAGCATCTTCCAGTCCTCAACCCTGGCGTACAGCTCACTGTAGTCTATTTCCTGCAGGAGCTCCGCAAACCAAACCAGAGAAGAGACGATGCCGAGCGCATGCAGCACCTGCGTGAACTCGAAGAAGAAATGCTTGTCAACCTGATGCGAAGCAAATTCATCCTTGCCATCGACATCTCCCAGGTACAGGGCGAATTCGATCCGGCCAACCCGGGACCGGATGTGCGCATCCCGTACATCAAAAACCAGAACGAAGAAATCTTCCAGCCATTGTTCTCCGATATCGGTGAATTCCAGAAATTCCGTCCGGATCCGCAGGCAAAACTCCGGCTGGCAGCCATCCCGTTCCAGCACCTTCTGCCGTACCTGATGAAACAGGCCAAAGGCTTCGTCATCAACCCGTCCGGCTTCAACCTTCTGTTGACCAGAGAACAGCTCCAGAGAATCATGGGAGCCCAGGCGCAGAGCGTCCGCCCGAATCTCGAGGCGATGATGGCACAGGCTGCCGCAGCTCAGGCGCAGAGAAATGCGCAGAACAATGCTGCAAATGACGAAGTAAAAGATCATGTGGATGAGGCGGAAACTACCGACGCAGAAACAGACCACGAAGAATAAAAACCGACAGGGCCGCAGAAAATCCCAGTAAACGGGCACTGCGGTCCGTTTTTGACTGCATAAAACCGGAAATAACCGAGAAAAACAACAAGAAAGGACACTTTTAACATGAACGCAGAACATTGCAAAGCCTACACCCTGCTGCAGGAACAGCAGATTGATGATATCCACGCACATGGCTACCTCCTTCGCCACAACAAAAGCGGAGCCCGCGTGCTGCTTCTCGAGACGGAGGATGACAACAAAGTATTCAACATTGCCTTCCGTACCCCGCCGGCCGACAGCACCGGCGTAGCCCACATCCTCGAGCACAGCGTCCTCTGCGGCTCCCGCGAATTCCCGTTAAAGGATCCCTTCGTAGAACTCGTCAAAGGATCCCTGAACACCTTCTTAAATGCTATGACCTACCCGGATAAAACCATGTACCCGGTAGCCAGCACCAACGATGCCGACTTCCAGAACCTGATGCATGTCTACATGGACGCCGTATTCTACCCGAACATTTACAAACACGACGAAATCTTCCGGCAGGAAGGCTGGAGCTATCATCTGGAAAGCGAAGACGGCCCGCTGACCTACAACGGTGTTGTATACAACGAGATGAAAGGAGCCTTCTCCTCCGCAGACGATGTCCTGGAGCGTGAAACCTTCAACACCCTGTTCCCGGACACTCCGTACGGCGTAGAATCCGGCGGAGATCCGTCCTGCATCCCGAACCTGACCTACGAAAACTTCCTGAATTTCCATCAGACCTATTACCATCCGTCCAACAGCTATATCTACCTGTACGGAAACATGGATATGGAAGAAAAACTGGCATGGATGGATGAAAAATACCTGTCCCATTTTAATGCAAAAGAAGTAAAATCCGAAATTCCGTATCAGAAACCATTTGCAGAGACCCTCGACATTGTACACGAGTACCCGGTACTCGACGGCGATCCGCTTGAAAACAATGCGTACCTGTCCTACAACATGGTCATCGGCAGCGGTCTGGATGTAAAATTAAACGTGGCATTTTCTGTTCTGGAGTATGCACTCCTTGACGCACCGGGAGCCCCGGTCAAACAGGCACTCCTTGACGCACACATCGGAAAAGATGTTTACGGCTCCTACGAGGACGGCATCCTGCAGCCATTCTTCTCCATCGTAGCCAAGAACGCCGATGAAAATGAGAAAGAAAAATTCCTGTCCATCATCCGCGGCACCCTCGAGGATATCGTGAAAAACGGCATGGATCAGAAAGCCATCGAGGCAGGCATCAACTATTTCGAATTCCGTTTCCGTGAGGCGGACTTCTCCAGCTTCCCGAAGGGCCTGATGTACGGCATTGACGTCTTCGACAGCTGGCTGTACGACGAGAACAAACCGTTCGCCTACCTGCAGCAGCTTGCAATCTACGATGAGCTGAAAAAACTGGCAAAAGAAGGCTATTTCGAAAACTTGATCCAGACGTATCTGCTGGACAACACCCATGCCTCCATCGTGACCCTCATTCCAAAGACCGGTCTTGCCGCAGAAAATGATGCAAAGACCGCAGAAAAACTGCAGAAATACAAAGAGAGCCTGTCAAAAGAAGAGATCGAGAAAATCATTGCTGACACCAAAGAGCTGGCAGCATATCAGGAAGAAGAGGAGAGCGAGGAAGCACTCGAGACGATTCCGCTCCTGAAACGAAGCGATATCAAACGTGAGTCTGTCAAACTTTACAATGACGAGCATGAAGTCGATGGAACGACGGTTCTTCATCACAACGTATTCACGAACGGCATCGGTTACTTAAGCTTGCTGTTTGATACGAAAAATGTGCCGAACGATCTGATCCCGTACATGGGCGTATTAAAATCCGTTCTCGGCTATGTGGACACCGAACACTACACCTACGGCGAGCTGTTCAACGAGATCAATGCACAGACCGGCGGCATCAACTGCGGACTGCAGGTATTCCGCATTCCGGAAAATGATGACGACTGCCGCAGAATGTTTGGCATCCGCGCGAAATTCCTGTACGACAAACTGGATTTCGTCATGAAAATGATCGAGGAAATCCTGAACACCTCCCGCCTGGATGATGAGAAACGTATTCACGAGATCATCGCCAGCATGAAATCCGGCCTGCAGAACCGCCTGTCTTCCGCCGGAAATGCAACGGCTGTGATGCGTGCAGCTTCCTATTACTCCCCGATGAGCAATTTCCAGGACCGCATCGCAGGCATCGGCTTCTACCAGCTCTTAAAAGATCTGGACGAGAACTTCGATGAGAAAAAAGCAGAACTGATTAAAAATCTGCAGACCCTGATGAAATACATCTTCCGCAAAGAGAATCTGACCGTCTCCTATACCGCAGACGAGACAGGCTACGCACCGCTGGAAGAAAAAATCGCAGCATTCAAAGAGAATCTGTACACCGACGAAGTGGAGCCGGGCAGCATTGTGTATGACTTTGAACAGAAAAACGAAGCCTTCCAGACCTCCGGCCAGGTACAGTACGTGGCACTCTGTGGAAACTTCGAGCGCGAAGGCTACGACTACACAGGAGCCCTGCGCATCCTGCGTGTCATGCTGAGCTATGACTATCTGTGGATCAACATCCGTGTCAAAGGCGGCGCTTACGGCTGCGGCGGAGCTTTCGGAAGAGGCGGAAACGCGTGCATTTCTTCCTACCGTGATCCGAATGTCGGAAGAACCCTTGAAGTATACCGCGGTATCGGCGATTACGTGCGCAATTTCGAAGCAGACGAACGCCAGATGACCAAATACATCATCGGAACGATCAGCGAACTCGACGTTCCGATGAACCCGTCTGCAAAAGGCCAGACCTCCGAGAGCGCATGGTTCAACGGCATCACCGAAGCAGACTTCCAGCAGGAGAGAGATCAGATCCTCGATGCAACCCTGGACGACATTCATGCACTGGCAGACCTTGTAGATGCAGCCTTAAAACAGAACAACATCTGCGTTGTCGGAAGCGAAGCAGCCATTCAGAAAGAGAAAGAACTGTTTAAGAACGTAGAGAACTTATAAATGAGGAGAAGAGACAGCAATGGAAAACAATGCAAATTATAAATCCGGCTTTGTAGCCCTGATTGGCCGTCCGAACGTGGGAAAATCCACGCTGATGAACCACCTGATCGGACAGAAGATTGCGATTACATCCAAGAAACCGCAGACCACCCGCAACCGCATCCAGACCGTTTATACGTGTGACGAGGGACAGATCGTGTTCCTCGACACACCGGGTATCCACAAGGCGAAAAATAAGCTCGGCGAGTACATGGTCGATGTAGCCGAGAAAACGTTAAAAGAAGTCGATGTGATTCTCTGGCTGGTAGAGCCGAGCAACTTCATCGGAGCAGGAGAGCGTCATATCGCAGAGATCCTGGAGAAAGTCAATGCGCCGGTCATCCTCATTATCAACAAGACCGATACCGTGGAGAAAGATAAAATCCTGGAATTCATCGATACGTACCGCAAGCTGTTCCAGTTTGCCGAGATCATTCCGTGCTCGGCACTCCGCCATCAGAACACCGATGATATCATTCCGAGCATCTTCAAATACCTGCCGTACGGCCCGCAGTTCTACGATGAGGACACCATCACCGATCAGCCGATGCGCCAGATCGTGGCTGAGATCATCCGCGAGAAAGCACTGTACGCCTTAAACGAAGAGATCCCGCATGGTATCGCCGTTGTGATCGACCAGATGAAAGACCGCCCGAACGGAAAAATCGTTGATATCGACGCGACCATCATCTGCGAGCGCGATTCCCACAAGGGCATCATCATCGGAAAACAGGGCGCGATGCTCAAGAAGATCGGAAGCAACGCGCGGTATGAGCTGGAGCAGATGCTGGAGCAGAAAGTCAACCTGAAGCTCTGGGTCAAAGTCAAAAAAGACTGGCGCGACAGCGATTTCCTCGTGAAGAACTTCGGATATGATAAAAAGAAACTCGATTTATAATATTGCATTATAATAAGGAAGAAACATGCGAGAACCAATCAATGTAAGCGGAATGGTATTATCCGCCTCCCCGGTCGGAGAGTATGACAAGCGCGTCGTGATCCTGACCCGGGAGCTCGGCAAAATCACCGCCTTCGCGCGCGGCGCCCGCCGCATGAAAAGCCCGCTGATGGCCGTCTCAAATCCGTTCGTCTTCGGCGAGTTTCAGGTTTACGAGGGCCGTGACAGCTACACCCTCTCCGGCGCAAACATTAAAGAATACTTCCTCGACCTGGCGCAGATGCAGCCCGGCGTTTATTACGGCTTTTATTTTCTGGAACTGGCCGAATATTTCGGCCAGGAAGGAAACGATGAAACCCAGATGCTGAACCTTCTGTACGTGACGATGAACGCCATCCGCCGCGGAAAACAGGACCTCCGCCTGATCCGGTGCATCTTCGAACTGCGGACGATCACAATCAGCGGAGAAGCACCGCAGATGTTCTCCTGCATGGAGTGCGGCACGAAAGAGAATCTGACCGTTTTCTCCCTGCGCGACAGCGCCATCTACTGCCCAAACTGTGGAAAAACCATCAGAGATCCATGGCCGCTGCAGCCGGGCACCGTGCTGGCATGCCGCTATATCATTGCGGCACCGCTCGCGAAGCTGTATGGTTTTACCGTAAATGAAGAGATCCTGGACGAACTGGAACGATTGCTGCGTGCATATCTCCATCGCTATGTCGAAAAGAAGATGAAAACATTACAGATTCTGGATGTGATGAAATAATATAAAATGTAATAATTTGCAAAAATGTGAAATAATTATGTCCAAAAGTGTGTCCACACCTTTACAAATAAGTAGAAATGGGATAGAATATTTGGAATAAAGAAAAAAATGGTTCTGTATTCGTCACAGAAGATATTGCAAATGCATAGTACCAGAAAAAATGAGAAGGTTTTAGTGAAAATGGTAATATAAAAGCTAGAAAAACTATGCGAAACAAGAGAATGTTACGAGTACGGCGAAAAAAATACGACAGGGGAGAAAGGTATGTACAAAAAATCATCCACAGGATGGCTGAAGCATCTGGATTTTATGGTTCTTGATATTATCTGTCTTCAGCTGGCTTTCGTCATGGGTTATTTCTTAAGACATCACAGTTTTAAGCCATATGGAAGCCCAATTTACCGAAATGAGGCTATCGTATTCGCTCTGATCCAGCTGATGATCATGTTTTTTGACGATTCCTTCAAAAACGTCATGAAGCGCGGATACCTCGTGGAAATCGGAATGACTGTAAAAAATATGGTATACATCATCGTTCTTGGTGTATTCTACCTGTTCCTGATTCAGGAGGGAGATCAGTTCTCCAGAGCAACCATTATGCTGACCGGTGCTCTGTACGGAATGCTTTCCTATCTGATGCGCATCGGATGGAAGGCTGTGGTAAAGAAACGCAGCAGCGGGGAACACAGCGGCCGTTCGCTTCTGATCATCACGACCGAAAAACAGTCACAGTCCGTTGTAAAGAGCATGCTGGATTTCGATTACATCGGCGTTCGTCCGACTGGCGTTGTTCTCGTAGACCAGGACAGAACCGGACACAAAATCCACGGCGTACCGGTGGTATCGAACCTTGCAGATGCAGCTGAGTATGTCTGCCGTGAGTGGTTCGACGAAGTGCTGATCGTTCTGCCGGAAGGCAGAGAAATCCCGCAGAAAGTATTCGACGCATTCGCCGAGATGGGCATTACGATCCACGTAAAAATTGCGGACGTGAACGAAATGCAGGGAAAAAATCAGACTGTAGAGCGCATGGGCAACTATACCGTGGTCACCACCTGCATCAATATGGCAAGCGCAGGACAGCTTGTGCTGAAACGAATCATGGACATCTGCGGCGGTCTTGCCGGATGTATTCTGACCGGAATCATCTTCCTGTTCGTTGCCCCTGCGATTTATATCAAGTCTCCGGGCCCGATCTTCTTCTCACAGTACCGTGTCGGAAAGAACGGAAGAAAATTCAAAATTTACAAGTTCCGTAGCATGTACATGGATGCGGAAGAGCGGAAAAAAGAACTGATGAAACAGAACCGCGTCAGCGATGGTCTGATGTTCAAAATGGAGAATGACCCGCGTGTCATCGGAAGCGAAAAAGGACCAGGCAAAGGAATCGGAAACTTTATCCGCAAAACCTCGCTGGATGAATTCCCGCAGTTCTTCAATGTGTTAAAAGGCGACATGAGCCTTGTAGGAACCCGTCCGCCGACAGTGGATGAGTGGGAGAAATATGAGCTCCATCACAGAGCAAGACTGGCAATCAAGCCGGGACTGACTGGTATGTGGCAGGTAAGCGGACGAAGCGAGATTACAGATTTTGAAGAGGTTGTAAAACTGGATACGAAGTACATTTCAGAATGGTCCTTTATGCTGGATATTAAGATTTTGTTTAAAACTGTACTGATTGTATTAGGCCAGAAAGGTTCTATGTAAAAAAAATGAAAAATGGAGATATATTGTAGTTTTGGGAGTAGTGTGGTAAAATAAAGGTAAATTTTAAGAAAAATTTATGAATGGAAGCGCAAAGAAGTCCTGATGACGGCGAAAAGGAAAAAGGCTTCCTTTGACAGGTGGTCCAAATAATGTTAATTATTTGGACCTTTTTATGTGAACTTCCTGAAATATTAACTCTCGTTTCGACATGTTCTTGCTTTAAGCCAGTTGTAGCATACTTTAAAAGGAATTTTATGAGAGTTAATTTTATAGGAAGTTCACATATATACTACCACAAAAGTAATTATCTTTCACTGACAACTATCCTAACACACAGGGGATTGAAAAAGTCATAAAGTTATGGTATAATCGAAAACAAAAGTTCATGAAAAATGAAAGAAGGAAGTATATGAACAACTCAAAACAAGATATATTGAACAACCTGATAAAAGAACCCTTCATCAATCAGCGTATCCTTGCCGCACAGACCGGCCATTCGCTTGGTATTGTTAATCGTTCGCTTAAGGAGCTGATTTCAGAAGGTTACCTGGATGAAGAGATCCGTCCGACAGAAAAGGCACTGCGTGAAGCAAAAGAAAAAGCGCCGAAAAACGCCATTATTCTTGCCGCTGGATTTGGTATGCGGATGGTTCCGATTAATACAGAGACACCGAAAGGACTTCTGGAAATCAAAGGAGAGCGGCTGATTGAGTGCACAATCCGTCAGCTTCATGAAGTCGGCATTACAGAGATTTACATCGTTGTCGGATTTATGAAAGAGCAGTATGAATATCTGATCGATGAATACGGCGTAGACCTGATCGTTGCTCCGGATTATACGTCGAAAAACAATCTGCATTCCCTGAAAACGGCGGCAGATCATTTATCAAACAGCTACATCATTCCCTGTGATATCTGGTGTGAAAAGAATCCATACAGCAGAAATGAATTATATTCCTGGTACATGGTCAGTGATATGGTAGATGATGACAGTACCGTTCGTGTAAACCGGAAGCAGGAGCTGGTTGTACAGAAAGAGCAGGCTGGCGGAAACGCCATGATTGGTATCTGTTATCTATTGGAAGCGGAAGCAGCGATCGTGCGGGAGCGTCTGGAAGAACTGGGAAGAGATTCCCGATACGACGGAGCGTTCTGGGAGGAAACCTTATACCGGAAAGACAGAATGATTGTGA
Organism: Blautia sp. AF19-1; assembly: GCF_003479155.1. Classification (NCBI taxonomy): domain Bacteria; kingdom Bacillati; phylum Bacillota; class Clostridia; order Lachnospirales; family Lachnospiraceae; genus Blautia; species Blautia sp. AF19-1. Next base: position 162,468 of record NZ_QUGQ01000004.1, on the reverse strand, counting down.
CCGCCCGTGTTGTACATGCAGCAGATGCCGTAGAAATTAATACTTATGAGCAGCTGCGTGAGATTGACAGCGATTCCAGCCAGCTGCAGACGGATGCCATTCAGGTGATCTGTGAAGCACTTGGAGCACAGCAGGACGAAGTAACAAACATTACAGTTCTGAAAAAAGGAATGACAAACCGATCATTTTTATTCTCATGTAAAGATAAAAAATACATTATGCGAATTCCGGGAGAGGGAACCGATCAGTTGATCAACCGCAGGCAGGAAGCCGCTGTATATCAGACGATCGCCGGCCGCAGGATCTGTGATGAGATTGCTTATATTAACCCGGAGAACGGCTACAAAATCACAGAATATCTCGAAGGTGCGCGGGTCTGCGATGCAGAAAAGGAAGAAGATCTTCAGAAATGCATGAAGAAACTGCGGGAGTTTCACGGGCAGAAATTAAGAGTAGACCATTCCTTCGACCTGTTCGGACAGATGGAATACTATGAAAGCCTCTGGGAAGGAACTCCGTCAGCATATAAAGATTACGAAAAGACGAAAGCGCATGTGCTTCAGTTAAAGGATTACATCGAAGCAAATGCCGGAGAGTGGGTGCTCACTCATATTGATGCCGTGCCGGACAATTTTCTGTTTGTGGAAGAAAACGGAAAAGAGGAGATCCGCCTGATCGACTGGGAATACGCCGGAATGCAGGATCCGCATGTGGATATCGCAATGTTCTGTATCTATTCTCTCTACAAAAAAGAGCAGGTGGATCATCTGATTGATCTTTATTTTGAAGGAAACTGTGACGACAGAACACGCATAAAAATCTACTGCTACATCGCAGTCTGCGGCCTGCTCTGGAGCAACTGGTGCGAGTATAAACGGAAATTAGGCGTAGAATTCGGAGAGTATTCCCTGCGGCAGTACCGTTACGCAAAAGATTATTACAAAATTGTCCAGCAGGAACTGGGAGAGGAAGGAAAAGAAATATGTACAAAGTAGAGCGCGCCATTATTATGGCGGCAGGCCTGGGAAACCGGATGAAGCCGGTAACGTTAAAAACGCCGAAGCCGCTGGTGCGGGTAAACGGTGTGCGGATGATCGATACCGTCATCGATGGACTGCACAAAAACGGAATCACAGAAATTTACGTGGTAGTCGGTTACCTCAAGGAACAGTTCCAGACACTGGAAGAGGAGTACCCGGGCCTGAAACTGATTGATAATCCATGGTACGATACTTGCAATAACATTGCATCGCTGTATGTGGCGCGGGAACATCTGGAAAATGCCATTATTCTCGACGGCGACCAGATCATCTATCACCCGGAAATTCTGTCTCCGGAGTTTGAGCGATCCGGTTACAACAGCGTGTGGACCGATGATGAGACCGACGAGTGGCTGCAGACTGTGGAAAACGGCATTGTAACAGGCTGCAGCAGAACCGGCGGAAAGGGCGGCTGGCAGCTCTACAGCATTTCCCGATGGACAGCAGAAGATGGAAAGCGGTTAAAAGGCCATCTGGAGCAGGAGTTTGAAGTAAAGAAAAACCGTCAGATTTACTGGGACGATGTGGCAATGTTCTGCTACCCGAAAGAGTATCAGCTTGGCATCCGGCCAATGAAGGCAGAGGATATCATAGAAGTAGACAATTTCAGCGAGCTTGTTGCACTCGATGCATCGTATGCGGATTACGCAGAAAGGGAAGAAAATGAACAGTAAGAACCAACAGAAGAAAAAAGAAATCGACTGGATGATCACGCTGGTGCCTCTGGCGCTGATCGTTGCTCTATGTATCGTATTTTTCTTTGCACCGGAGCAGTCGAATCAGGTACTTGGCCAGATTCGATTTCTGTTTGGAGACACCTTTGGAACGTATTACCTGGTCATCGGACTTGGCATTTTCTTTCTGTCTCTGTTTCTGGCAGGCTCCAAATACGGAAATATTGTGCTTGGAAAGCCGGATGAGAAGCCAAAATATTCCTTTTTTGCATGGGGATGCATGATGTTTACCTGTGGTCTGGCAGCAGATATTCTGTTTTATTCGTTCTCTGAGTGGATTTTGTACGCAACAGATCCTCACATCGCAGAACTTGGCAGCATTCAGGACTGGGCAGGCGTATTTCCACTGTTTCACTGGAGCTTTATCCCGTGGGGATTCTATCTGGTACTGGCTGTTGCGTTTGGCTTTATGCTTCATGTAAGAAAACGAAACCGTCAGAAATACAGCGAGGCGTGCCGTCCGATTCTGGGAAAACAGACAGATGGAATTGGCGGCCGTCTGATTGACCTTCTGGCTGTCTTTGCACTGCTGGCCGGAACTGCTACCACTTTTAGTGTGGCAACTCCGCTGATGGCGGAAATCATCGGCGAGCTGTTCCATATGGAAGTCAGCAGAACTGTGATTAATATTATCATTCTTCTGATCACCTGCTGTGTTTATACCTATTCTCTTCTGCATGGATTCAAAGGAATCAGCATTCTGGCCAAGGTGTGCATTTATCTGTTTTTCGGACTCCTTGCCTTCGTCCTGCTGTTTGGGGGAGAGACGCGGTATATTATTGAAACTGGATTTTCTTCTCTTGGAAAAATGATTCAGAACTTTATCAGCTTATCAACGTATACGGACCCGATGCGTACGACAAACTTCCCACAGAACTGGACCATTTATTACTGGGCATACTGGATGGTATGGTGTGTGGCAGCACCGTTCTTCATTGGCAGCATTTCCCGCGGAAGAACCGTGCGCCAGACAATTCTCGGCGGATACGGTTTTGGTGTGGGTTCCACGCTTGTCAGCTTTATTATTCTTGGAAATTATTCGATGGGAAAGCAGATTTCAGGTGCAATTGATTTCATTTCGCAGTATAATGAAAATGGGGATTTATATCATCTGATTGTGTCGATGATCAAAACCATGCCGTGTGCACCGCTGATTATGGTTGTTGTATTAGTTACGATGGTTGCATTTTATGCGACATCGTTCGACTCGATCGCATTGACGGCATCGTGCTACAGCTACCGGAAACTGGAAGACGGCGAAGAGCCGGCAAAAGGAATTCAGCTGATGTGGTGTATCCTGCTGATCCTGCTTCCGATTGCACTTCTTTTTGCAGAGAGTTCCATGAACAGTCTGCAGTCTGTCAGTATCGTAGCGGCATTTCCGATCGGCATTGTGATCGTGATGATTGCGGTCAGCTTCTTAAAAGATGCAAAACTGTATTTAGAAGAATTGCAGGGAGGAAAAGCGCATGGAGAGGAGAAAAAAGAGAATCGTTAAACTGACAGCATTTTTGTTTCTGCTTGCGGCATCCATTTTTGTGATGCCGCAAAAGGCGTTTGCGGACGAAAATGAGGATGTTACATTGCCGACGGGCGATATTAAACCCATGGAACCACAGCAGGATGAGTCCGGGATTGATACATACGGGGCCGATGAAGGCGATGAGTTCAGCGGAACGGAGTATGAATTGTATACGGTTCTGGAGAATCGTGTGAAAGAAGCGATGCTGGCTGGAAATGAATGGGTATCCATTAAAGATTTAAAAATAAGAAGGGATACCTATGACATTTGGGAATCGAAACACATAAAGCAGTGAGAATCCCCCATGGTTGAATGGAAGCGTTCAACCATGGGGGATTTTAATGGATGTTCCTCTTGCAGTCCCCCCCATTTTGTGTTAACATAAAACACGCAAATAACCAACAGCAAGGAGTTCTATTTTACATGAACATTACTTCAAAATACCGTTCTCTCTCCGTCCAGGCGAAGGCGGCGCTTTGGTTTACGATCTGCAGTTTCTTACAGAAGGGCATTTCGTTCATCACAGTTCCGATTTTCACGCGTCTGATGAGCACCGAGGAGTACGGAACCTATACGGTTTATCTGTCCTGGCTGCAGATTTTGACGATTATGACATCGCTGTATTTATTTAATGGTGTTTATGACAATGCGATGGCAAAGTACGAGAAGCAGCGGGATGAATATACATCTGCAATGCAGGGACTGACGCTTGTGATTACGGGTGCGGTTTTTGCATTGTATTATTTTACATCGGGTTTCTGGGAGAAGATTTTAAATCTGCCGAAATCCATGATTTTGCTGATGTTTTTGGAAGCGCTGCTGAGTCCGGCGCTTTCTTACTGGTCGGGGCGGCAGCGGTTTGAGTATCGGTACCGGATTCTGGTCTGTGTGACGATTCTGCAGGCGCTGATGAACCCGATTGCGAGCTTGGTGCTGATCCGCATGAATGGCGGTACGGCCATGATGAGGATCCTGGGTATCGTCGGAGTGCAGATCTGTATCTGCGTGCCGATTATTGTGTTCCAGTTCTGCAAAGGAAAAGAGTTCTTTTCGAAGGAATACTGGGGCTACGCACTGCGGATCGGAATTCCGATTGTGCCGCATTATCTGTCCGGTATTATCCTGAATCAGGGCGACCGCATCATGATCGACAAGATGGTCGGAAAGACGGAGGTTGCGCTGTACGGGCTGGCGTACAGCATTGGTATGCTGGTGCAGCTTTTCATCAGTGGTATGAACAGTGCATTGACACCGTGGATGTACAGCAAGATCAAAAAGGGCGACATCCGTTCAATGCGGAAGGTGCTGCAGCTTCTTAGTGTTGTAGTGGTCGGTATAGCCGTGGCGCTGATGCTGATCAGCCCGGAGCTGGTGCTGATTTTCGGATCACCGAAGTACCGCGAGGCGGTGTACGTCATTCCGCCGGTGGCAGCGAGTGTGTTCTTTATCTTCATTTATAATATTCTCTCGATGCCGCAGTTTTATTATGAAAAAACACAGTTTCTGATGGCTGCATCCATGGCGGCGGCAGGAGCGAATGTGGTGCTGAACTTTATTTTTATCCGCCTGTTCGGTTACATCGCGGCCGGTTACACGACGCTGGCATGCTATATGCTGTATTCAGTCGGCCATTACATTGTGAGCAAACGGATTCTGGTGAACGAAGGAATCCAGGAAAATCTGATGAGTCCAGGATTTCTTGTGGCGTGCTCCGCTTTTCTGATTGGAGCAAGCATCATCTGCAATCTTATTTTCCCGTACAGGATCCTGCGTTACGCGATTCTGCTCGCAAGTGCAGGGCTGGTCTTCTGGAAGAAAGAACTTCTGCTGAAGACGATGGCGGATATTCGGAAGAAATAAAAAAGTGGGGGAGGATTTGAAACGAATGTTCAGAGACTCCCCGTTTTTGCGCGTTTTTTCTTGACAGTCACAGAAAAAACGATACAATGAAAGAATGAAGAAAAGTAAGGCATTTAAATTAGAAAAGGAAAAATTACATGAGTACCAGTATTTCAATAAAAGAACTAAAAGAGCTCGATCCGTCAAGCTATCAGATCGTCGATATCCGCGATGCGGTAGAGATCTCCCACGGCGCGATTCCGGGAGCGCTTGTGATGAAGACAGAAGAAATCGAGACAAGTGATGCGATTGACCGGAGCAAAAAGACGATTATCTGCTGCAGCCGCGGCCGGTTCAGTGTCGCAGCGGCGGAAGAATTACAGGAAAAAGGCTGGGACGCTGTGAGCCTGGAGGGCGGTTACATCGCCTGGCTGATGGATGTGATGAGCGCGCCGGAGGAGCAGGACAAGGCGGCAGACGTGGAGAAGAGTCTCCGCAAAAAATTCAAAAAGTCGATCTGGTCCAAATTTACGAAAGCGATCAACACATACGAGCTGGTAAAACCGGGCGATAAAATTGCTGTCTGTATTTCCGGCGGAAAAGATTCGATGTTGATGGCGAAATGCTTTCAGGAGTTAAAGCTTCACAATAAATTTGATTTCGAAGTAAAATTCGTTGTCATGGACCCGGGATACAGCCCGGAGAACCGCAAGGTGATCGAGGATAACGCAAAGAGCCTCCATATTCCGATCACGATTTTCGAGACCGATATTTTCGATTCGGTTTACCATGTCGAAAATTCGCCGTGTTACCTCTGCGCGAGAATGCGCCGCGGCCATCTGTACCATTTTGCACAGCAGCTTGGCTGCAACAAGATCGCACTCGGCCATCATTACGATGATGTCATTGAGACAATCCTCATGGGAATGCTCTACGGTGCGCAGGTGCAGACGATGATGCCGAAGCTTCACAGCATCCACTTCGAGGGCATGGAGCTGATCCGCCCGCTGTATCTGGTGCGCGAGGATGATATCAAGGCGTGGAGAGATTATAACGGTCTGCATTTCATCCAGTGTGCCTGCAAGTTTACCGATACCTGCACGACCTGCAATAACGAGGAGAATCGTTCAAAACGCGTGGAGATCAAGGAACTGATCAAAAACCTGAAAAAGGTGAATCCGTTCGTGGAGAGCAATATTTTCCGCAGTGTCGAAAATGTCAACATTGACACCGTGGTCGGCTACAAGCAGCACGGCATCCGCCACAATTTCCTGGAAGGATACGACGACAATCCGGGGTATGTGCCGGAGGCAGAAAAAGCAGCGGCGGAAACGGAGCAGGAAAAAGAAGGAAAGTAATGCACAGAAAAATAGAAGAAACGCCGGAGCAGGAGAAAATGCTGATCCGGCTGAAAGAGCTCCGTCTGGAACGCGGTTACTCGATGACACAGGCGGCGCGGAAGATTTTCAGTCACCCGGACACCTACAACCGGTATGAAAAAGGCATCCGTGAGATTCCGTTGGACTGTCTGATTACGCTGGCAAAGCTGTATGACTGCAGTCTCGATTATCTCGCGGGTGTTTCCGATCAGCCGCGAAAATACGGAAGGTGATGTAAATGGCAATTCCTCTTTATCTGACAACGATTGAACAGGATATTTTTGATACATTCCGGTATCTGCCGCATGCGGTTGCAGTCGGTGTCGGCTTTGTGACGGTTGCGGCGGCGTGGAAAAATCAGCAGATCCAGAAGAAACGGAAACGGCTGGAGCAGTACCGTGCGCTGCACGGCGGGCAGCTTCTGGCGTGGTTTCTGGTAGCCGTCTATTTTGCCATGCTGATTTCGATTACACTGCTTTCGAGAGAACCGGGTTCGAGAACCGGTGTGGATTTGAAGCTGTTTGAAACCTGGGGAAACCAGCGTCTGCCGGACCGGTATTTTGTGGAAAATATTCTGCTGTTTCTGCCGTTCGGTGCATTACTGCCGGCGGCGGTGCCGTTTCTTCGGAGATGGTGGTACTGTGTGTATGCGGCATTTGCCACGAGCATGATGTTGGAAACTGTGCAGCTTTTAACAGAGCGCGGCTTCTGCCAGTTAGATGATGTTGTGACGAATACGCTTGGAGCAGCCATCGGGTATCTGGTGTTTGCACTGGTGCGGAAATGTTGGAGAGGGAAGATAGAAGAATAGAAGGAAAACAAGAAGGCTCTGCCCAAATGGACAGAGCTTTTTTCTTCCCTGTTTTTATAGCAAGACCCGAAAATAATGCAAAAAATTCAGCACCGCAGAGCGTGAATTACTGCGTCACAGATTTTCGTCGTACCCCGGTACGCCTTCAAATCTGTTCCTTGCAATTCGCGCTCTGCAGCACTGCCTTTTTTGCATTATTTTCGGGTCTTGCTATAGATGGAAGTGCAGGAGAGTTAATCCACCCGTTCTTTCCCCCAGAAAAACAATGCCACGGTTCCCGGCCCTGTGTGGCTGCCGATGGTGGTTCCGATGTTGTTGATCTCGACTTTTCCGTTCAGATTGGGAAAGCGTTCCTCGATAAGATCCGCAACGGCCCGCGCATCTTCGTAGCAGGCGGACTGGGAAATGTAGCATTTGCCGGAGTAGGAGAGGCCGCCCTCGGCGTTTTCTTCCATCTGGTCGACGATTTTTTTGATGACTTTTTTCTTCGTACGGATTTTGAACCGCGGAATCAGCCGTCCTTCGTTGTCCATGTTGAGCAGCGGGCAGATGCCGAGAAAGCCGCCGATTGCGCCGGAGGCTTTGGAGATGCGGCCGCCGCGCACGTAGAAGGTGAGGTCCGTGGAGAAGAACCAGTGATGGACTTTGAGGCGGTTTTTCATCGCAAAATCGTAAACCTCTTCCAGCGGTTTTCCTTCATCGCGCAGGTCGGCAAGGCGGTCCATCAGAAGACCATAGCCGGAGGAAGCGCCGAGGGAATCCACGATGAGGATTTTCCGTTCCGGGTAGCGCTCTTCAAGGTTGGCTTTGGCGATCATCGCAGAATTCAGGACACCGGAAATGCCGGAGGAGAGGCAGACGTGGAGAATGTCTTTGCCGTCCTGCAGGAATGTTTCAAAATAGGCTTCAAATTCATCGGCATTCACCTGGGATGTTTTCGTGGAAGCGCCGGCGGCCATGGCGGCATAGAACTGATCGAACGGCATGGACTTGCCGAGATCGTCCGCGTACTCGGTGTCATTTAATTTGTAATGGAAACAGATGTATGAGATTTCCCGTTTGGAGAAATGTTCTTCGGTAAGGTCTGCCGTAGAGCAGCAGCTGATGACATAGGAACTCATAAAATAATCCCTCCTTGTAAAAATGAAAGTAAGAACTCTGGTTTCTGTGCCTATTGTAGCATCCCGAATGGGAAAAGGCAACTGCGGAACGTGATTATATCCGTAATGAAAGGGAAAGCGAAATGGTGTCAAGCCTTGTATTTGCGATGCGGCCTGTGGTAGAATAGAACTATGAGAATACGAAATTACAAAGGAGGTTTTTGCATATGCAGAATTATTCAGGAGAAGAAGGGCTGCAGTATCATCTGCAGATCCGAAAAGGCGATGTGGGACGGTACGTGATTCTGCCGGGAGATCCCAAACGGTGTAAAAAAATTGCAGCTTACTTTGAGAACCCGGTGCTCGTCGCAGACAGCCGGGAATTTGTGACTTATACGGGTACTTTGGACGGTGTAAAGGTTTCTGTTACATCTACCGGCATCGGCGGTCCGTCGGCTTCCATCGCGATGGAAGAGCTGATCCAGTGTGGCGCCGATACGTTTATCCGCGTCGGAACATGCGGCGGTATGGCACTCGATGTAGAGGGCGGCGATATCGTGGTGGCAACGGGAGCGATCCGTGCGGAGGGAACGTCAAAGGAATACGCACCGATCGAGTTCCCGGCAGTCGCAGACCTTACCGTGACGAATGCGCTGGTGCAGGCGGCAAAGAATCTTGGGAAAAAATGGCATGCGGGCGTGGTACAGTGCAAGGATTCCTTCTACGGCCAGCACGACCCGGAGCAGATGCCGGTCGGCGATGAGCTGCTGAAAAAATGGGATGCATGGATGAAGCTTGGATGCAAAGCGTCAGAAATGGAATCGGCGGCACTCTTTATCGTGGCAAGTGCCCGCGGCGTCCGTGCCGGATCGGATTTTCTTGTGATGGGAAATCAGGAGAGAGTGAAACGCGGCATGGAGAACCACATTACGCACGATACGGAAGGGGCGATTCAGGTAGCCATCGAGGCACTGCGGATTCTGATCCGGGAAGATCAGAAATAAGAAAGAAAAAATAAGGGGATACTGGAAAGGGGATGCTGGATATGAAACAGGAAATCAGTACAGAAATAAAACAGGAGCTGGTAAAACAGGCTCTGGCAGCGCGGAAATTTGCGTATGTGCCGTATTCGAAATTCCGCGTAGGCGCGGCGGTTCTGGCAAAGAATGGAGCGATTTATACCGGTTGCAACATTGAAAATGCGGCGTATACACCGACAAACTGCGCGGAGCGCACCGCGGTCTTCAAAGCCGTATCCGAGGGCATAACGGAATTTGACGCGATCGCCGTCTGCGGCGGCCCGGGAGAGGCAGAGCCGGAGGATTTCTGCACACCGTGCGGTGTCTGCCGCCAGGTCCTGCGGGAATTTGTCGATCCGAACGAATTTCTCGTTCTCCTCTGCAAGGGCGACGGTTCCTGGAATGAAATGACACTTGAGGAGCTGCTGCCGATGGGATTCGGAAAAGAAAATTTATAACATAAGTTTCAATCCTAAAAAAGTCCAGGACAGATACGGAAAAGCCGTATCCACCTGGACTTTTTTAGGTTAGGTGAAACAATTTTTATTTACTGAAATTTCGGCTCACAGGTCAGATCGCATCCCAGACGCTGGAACATTTTGCGGTCCACGTCAGAGAGCATAACGCTGGAGTGTACCTGGCAGCCCTTTAACTGCGGCAGGCAGGACAGCGCTTTCTGTGCATCCTCGCTCTGTGCAGCAGTAGCGGACAGCGCGATCAGAACCTCATCGGTATGAAGACGCGGGTTCTTGCTTCCGAGGTACTTGGTTTTCAGGGTCTGGATCGGAGCGATGGATTCCGGTGAGAGAACATGTACGTCATGGTCGATGCCGGAGAGCTCTTTTAATGCATTCAGCAGAAGCGCCGCGCTCGATCCGAGCAGATCGCCGGTCTTTCCGGTGATGACGCGTCCGTCCGGAAGTTCCATGGCAGCGGCCGGTGCGCCGGTCGCCTCGGCACGGACAAGAGCCGGGGAAACGGTGGTACGGTCTGCGGCAACGATGTTTTCCTGTTTCATCAGAAGCTCGATTTTGTAAGCCTCAGTTTCGGAGCGGGAGCCGTCTGCGATACCGTCCACAGCAGTGTAGTAGCGGCGGATGATCTCCTGACGGGAAGCCTCACGGCATGCCTCATCATCAATGATACAGTTTCCGGCCATGTTGACGCCCATGTCAGTCGGGGATTTGTACGGGCTCTCGCCGAAGATCTGCTGGAAGATCGCACGCAGAACCGGGAAAATCTCGACATCACGGTTGTAGTTGACGGTTGTCACGCCGTATGCCTCGAGGTGGAACGGGTCGATCATGTTGACATCGTTCAGATCGGCGGTAGCAGCCTCGTAAGCCAGGTTGACCGGGTGCTTCAGCGGCAGATTCCAGATCGGGAAGGTCTCATATTTTGCATAGCCGGCGTTTACACCGCGTTTGTGCTCATGGTAAAGCTGGGAAAGGCAGGTTGCCATCTTTCCGCTTCCCGGTCCCGGTGCGGTAACGACAACGAGCGGGCGGGTTGTCTCGATGTACTCGTTCTTTCCGTATCCCTCATCGCTCACGATCAGCGGCACATTATGTGGGTAGCCCGGAATCGTGTAGTGAATGTAAACCGGGATGCCGAGCTTCTGCAGTCTCTTCTTGAAAGCGTCTGCACTGTGCTGTCCGGAATACTGCGTGATGACAACACTGCCGACATAGAGGCCGCGTCCGCGGAACTCATCAATCAGGCGGAGCACGTCGCTGTCATAGGTGATGCCGAGGTCGCCGCGGATTTTATTTTTTTCAATATCTGCTGCGGAAATCGCCATTACGATCTCAGCCTGGTCGGAGAGCTGCATCAGCATGCGCAGTTTGGCATCCGGTGCAAAGCCCGGAAGAACGCGGGATGCGTGGAAATCATCGAACAGCTTTCCGCCGAATTCCAGATACAGCTTGTTGTCAAACTGGTTGATGCGGTCGCGGATATGCGCAGACTGCATTTTCAGGTACTTCTCATTGTCAAATCCAATCTTCATGGTATTTTTCTCCCTTTTTATCCATGGTGTCTGTTAAAAACAACTGTTTTCATTTTACTATACGGAAAAGTCCCGTGCAAGAAAAAATTATCGTGGGAACTTTAGAAAATTAAGGAAAAAAAGAGCTGAAAATAAAAAAATCTCCCAAAAAGGAGAGAGGCCGGGACTTGTTAGGGCCCCGGCGGTATGAAAAAGAAATCTATCTATTAGAAAGGTTGGCATTGGAGACATGCTTCCAAGGGTGCTTTGCTGTCTCCTGGTTAAAATTTATAGAAAAACGATGGAGGTTTGTGTTTGTTTCCTTCGTTGTTGATGAGATTAGTATACGGAAAAATTGTGACCAGAATGTGTACATGAGATAAAGCTTTTCTGAAGAGAAGATGAAAACAAAACAAAGAAAATCTGACGGAATCGTAAACAGAGGAAAGTTTTGGCGGAAAAAGGGGTCATGCAGAGGGGCGGCGGTGCATAGAATGCAGGGGAAGAAGGAAAAAGCAGCGATTCCGTGACGCGGAACAGAGACGGGAAAACGCCGCAGGTCTCAAAACGGTGCGGAGCTGCTGGAACGGAGAAAGCTTGCAGAACGTAATCCTGGATATGGTCAACCGCTTTGGATATGTCGGCGTCCTGATTCTGATTGCCGTGGAAAATGTCTTTCCGCCGATTCCCTCCGAGGTGATTCTGACGTTCGGCGGTTTTCTGACGACATGCACCCGTCTGCATCCGGCGGGCGTTGTGCTGACATCCACGGCAGGATCGCTTCTCGGGGCGCTGGTTCTCTATGGAGCGGGAACGCTTGTCAGCCCGGAGAGCCTTAGTGAACTGCTCGACAGCCGCCCGATGAAGCTTCTCGGATTTCACGCGGAGGATGCCTGGAAAACGATTACATGGTTTCAGAAGAAAGGCCAGCGGGCCGTTCTGTTCGGCCGGTGCATTCCCATCATCCGAAGCCTCATTTCCGTCCCCGCCGGGATGGCACGGATGGAGATGCCGAAATTTCTGCTGTTTACAATCATCGGAAGCACGGTGTGGAACATTCTTCTCGTCGGAACCGGTGCTGCGGTCGGTGTGGCGTGGGAGCAGGCGGCGGGATATGTGAAGATGTATGCAGATATCGTTTTTCTCGTGCTGGCAGCCGGAGCGGTATGCTTTCCGGCGGTGCATTTATATAGGAAGAAACACAAATGAAAAAACGTAAGTTGCATGAAATGAGGGACAAAATGTAAAAAATATACTTGCAATTCGACAGGAAGTGTGCTAATATACACATCAACAAGTAAAAGGGAGTAGCGAAACGCCGCGGGAAACAAAAACGCATCCCGAGTGGGTTTGAAATCGTCAGCCGATGTCGAGAGACGTCCGTATCAAATGAGAACGCAAGACTTTTATTGTGGCAGTCGTCATGATAGGAGTCTTTTTTTATACTCCTGAATACCAAAGACAACATGAACTGCCGGAGCAATCCAAACCGTTGCCAGCGGAACAAAAGTGGCGGAAAGAGGAATGTATGAGCAGCGAGAGAGTGAAAAAAGAATTATACGAAACAGCAATGACCGGAGAAAAGGCACTGACCAGTCTGATGTATGTACAGATGACACTGTACGCAGCCAAAAGCCAGAGAACGTACGCAAAGGTACGCGGCGAGGGCAGAGCGATGATGCGCCACACAGGGATCCACATGAATCAGTATTTAAGGGCTGCAGGGAATGATCTGGAAAGCTTTCGGATCCGCTTAAAGGAAACGCACCTGCCGGATGAACTTCAGCCGAAGGCGGGAGCGTTTCTGGTTCAGACGGTACATACTTTTGATACGACAGAGAAAAATCAGATGTACCGCCAGGAACTGCTGGGACTGGAAGCGAAAGTAAAAGAAATAGCAGAACAGATTGAAGGACTGCTGAAAGGCATGCGGGAACTTGGAGCATAAAGAGGAGAGAACAGGAATCGGAACAGCAAAACGGTTCCTGTTCTTTTTTTGCGGTCATAGGATAGAAAAACGGATTTGCAAATTATGAGAAATCCGTCCTTTTCTGACACTTTTCCGCCAACCGCCGGCTGGCAGGTGGACTTTTTTCCGGCAAAATGTTAGAATAAACCTATTCAGAGTCTGGTAAGGATAAAGGAGAAAACCATTTTGGCAGAAGAAATTGCAGTGAAAGTGATTGCCCGGATCCACACGGATTTCCCGGAAAAGTTCGGGATTCCGCGGCAGAGCGGGCTGATTGAAGAATTAAAGAGTACGATCGTCTTTGAACCGGAGTTCCGCGATGCGAATGCGCTGCGCGGCATCGAGGAATATTCCCATCTCTGGCTGATCTGGGAGTTTTCCGAGGCTGTGCGCGACACCTGGTCACCGATGGTGCGGCCGCCGCGGCTTGGCGGAAACAAGCGGGTCGGTGTATTTGCAACGCGCTCTCCGTTCCGGCCCAATCCGATCGGGCTTTCTTCGGTAAAGCTGGAGCGTGTGGAGCAGCATCCGGCACTCGGGCCGGTGCTTCATCTGTCGGGGGCAGATCTGATGGACGGCACGCCGATTCTGGACATCAAACCGTATCTGCCGCATGTGGACAGCCATGCGGAGGCACTTGGCAGTTTTACGGAAAAGACGAAGGAATACTTTATTCCCGTTGAAATTCCGGATGAGCTGCTGGAAAAAATTCCGGCGGACCGCCGGGAGGCACTGAAAAAAGTGCTGGAGCAGGACCCGCGCCCGTCGTATCAGAACAGCGAAGAGCGTGTTTACGGGCTTTCCTTTGCTGGAATGGAAATCAAATTTCAGGTAAAGGACCAGGTGCTGCATGTCGTGGGGGCAGAGCACGCCGGAACGTAAACCGGCAGGAAAAACAGGGGGGACATACAAGAAAAATGGAGAAGAAGGAAACAAAAGTATGTTATATCCAAGTATGACACCGTCCCGGTTTGTCAGTGACCTTTCGGGCATCTGGGACTTTGCGACGAGCCAGAGTCTCCTGCGCGTGCAGGGCAACAAGAAGGGAATCTTCACCCGCGACCGCAAGCCGAAACTGGCGGCACATTATTTCCGGGAGAGATGGCATCAGATTCCGGATTTTGAGTATAAAAAATAAAGAACAGACAGGAAGAAAGTATGGAACGGAACGTAGATATAGACAAGATTTCAGATGGAAAACGATATGGAGCGAATGATATGGTAAAAGTGGGCTGCGACGACTGCCGCGGATGCTCCGCCTGCTGCCGCGGGATGGGCGACTCGATTGTGCTCGACCCGATGGATCTTTACCGGCTCGAGAGAAAACTCGGCAAAACGATGGAGGAGATTCTGACGGCGGGATATATTTCACTCCGCGTAGTGGACGGTGTGATTCTGCCGCATCTGAAAATGACGGAGCAGTCAGACCAGTGCAGTTTCTTAAATGATGAGGGCCGGTGCAGCATTCACGATGCGCGGCCGGGCTTCTGCCGGATGTTTCCGCTGGGACGGCTGTATGAGAACGGAACGTTTTCCTATTTTCTTCAGGTCAGCGAATGTCCGAAGGAGAATAAGACAAAAGTCAAAGTCCGCCGCTGGCTCGACACGCCGGAGCTCGGAAAGTATGAAGCGTTTACGAACGAATGGCATTATTATCTGAAAGAAAAACAGAACGAGGCGCGCAGGACAGAGGATGACGCGCTGCGGCAACAGATCAGCATGGGAATTCTGAAGCTGTTTTATCTGCTTCCGTATGACACAAAGACCGATTTCTATGCGCAGTTTGCGGCGCGGATGGAAGCGGCAGGGAAAAACTGAAAAATAAACAGAAACAGGACAGCAGCCGTTGGTTCGAAAACAGAACCAGCGGCTGCTGTTCTTTGTATCGGTGGAGCAAAGGCTGCAGGACATAGAAAATCAAAATCATATTATAAGCGGCGGGACAGTGTTCTGGCATAAGCGAGGAAGGCTTCGCGGGTTTCACGCTTCCGTCTGCGGCTGCAGAAGACGGTCTGTCCGTTTTTCAGCAGAACCTCGCCGGTTGCCTGCACGAGCGCAACGTGGGAGAAATTGATCAGCAGACCTTTTCCGTTGCGGAAAAAACGGCCGGTTGAGACAAGACATACCGTCAGGCCGGCAAATGTGCACCGGGTTGAAAAGTCACCCTGAACGGTATGCAGAATCAGCCGGTGCTGACAGGCCTCCACATAGATGAGATCATCCAGCGGAAACCGGATTCGTTCCGAGGCGCCCTGTGTGATGATGACCGGAATTTCGAGAAGAACCGGATCGTTGGAATTCAATGGAAAAATCAACTCTGAGTACAAAATTACCACCTCCTGAATTACTTACCGTTTGCGTCGATGTGCAGCCGTTCACGTCGAAGCGGTTGTCCGGCGCAGGAAAACATGATACTGTAACTATGAAATCATTACAGGAACGATCATACGATTACAAACTGTAGTTTAGCACATCCATAGGATTTCATTCAAGCCGAAAGGCCTCACTTCTGATAAAATCGTTCGACGAACAGTGACACACCGCGACACCAGAACTCGAAAAAGATCAAAAAAGCAAACTCCATGTAGAAAAAACACAGAAAAGAAAGTGAAAATCGAAAGAAAAGGAGGCATAAGCAGATTGACGATGTGAGATAGATTTGGTATAATATTCCAAAAATAAATATTATATATAACATTACTATAAAAAGAAATACAAAGAGCAGATGGAGAAGATTATGAGAAAAGAAATGGAAGAAATCAGAGAAAAGGTACATACAACAGCAGATGCAGCATTATTCTTATGTTTTCAGGAGCTGAACGGAAGCCATTCCAAAGGTGTGATCCACCTGCCGCTTCTGCATTACGATGTTCCGTTTGCGGGATACGGGGAAATGCTGCTTCGGATGAATCGGATTTATGATTTGCTCGGTATGCCGGATGCGGGAAGCTGTATGCGAAGCCTGCGGGAAGAAGAAAAAGACGAATGGGAATTTACGGAGGATATGAAAAACCGGCAGGAGACCACGCTTCCGGCCGGAACCGAGCGGATGGTCAGCATTCAGATTCAGTTCCGCCAGCACTGCAGTCTGCAGGAATTTCTGATCTGCGGAAAGCAGAAAGCCGGTTTCCGTTCGGCGCTGGAGCTTTTGTATCTGCTCGAAGACTGTCTGCAGGAGCAGGAAAAACAGGATGCCTGAAAACGGGAGAAGATGTCGAATAGAATGAGAGCGGGAGCTATGAAGGAAGAAAAAAAGATCAGAAAAAAAATTAAAATTGAGGATTTGCTGCCTAGGGATCCGGTCCGCGTCGATCTCGATGCGATTCTCGATTATGTCCAGGGGAAAGCGGTTCTTGTGACGGGAGGAGGAGGCTCCATCGGCAGCGAGATCTGCCGACAGTTAGCTGGCCACGGTGTCGGTCATCTGATCATTTTTGATATTTATGAAAACAATGCATACCAGATCCAGAAATCGCTGGAATGGGAGTTCCCGAGGCTTCACATGACGGTGCTGATCGGTTCGGTGCGGGATGAACGGCGGCTGCAGTCGATGTTTTCCCGTTACCGGCCGGATATCGTCTTTCACGCAGCGGCGCACAAGCATGTGCCCCTGATGGAGGACAGTCCGAACGAGGCGATCAAAAATAACGTGATCGGAACCTTAAAGACGGCGCGCACGGCAAGCCGGTATCACGTAAAAAAATTTATTCTGATTTCGACAGACAAGGCGGTCAATCCGACGAACATCATGGGAGCGAGCAAACGGCTCTGCGAGATGGTGATCCAGATGATTGGAAAACACAGCACCACGGAGTTTGCGGCGGTGCGCTTTGGAAATGTACTTGGCAGCAACGGCAGCGTCATTCCGCTGTTCCGCCGCCAGATTGAGCACGGTGGGCCGGTGACGGTGACGCATCCGGACATCATCCGTTATTTTATGACGATTCCGGAGGCGGTCAGTCTGGTGCTCGAGGCGGGCGCGTATGCGAAAAACGGCCAGATTTTTGTCCTGAACATGGGAGATCCTGTCCGAATTGCGGACCTTGCGAAAAACATGATCCGCCTTTCCGGGTATGAGCCGGGAGTGGAAATCGAGATCAAGTACATTGGCCTGCGGCCGGGCGAAAAGCTGTATGAGGAGCTGCTGATGAATGAGGAGGGGATGCAGACGACAGAAAACACCCGCATTTTTATCGGCCGGCAGATTGCTTTTGATGAGACGGTATTCCGAAAACAGATGAAAGAACTCGAGCGGGCGGCGGAAAACGAATGTCCGGACATCTGCGAGAGGGTAAAGAGAATGGTGCCGGAATATCAGTACGAAGGAGAAAAGAAGCATGACGGACCTTCATATACATATTCTGCCGGGGGTTGACGACGGTTCCCCGAATCTGTCCACATCCCTTGAGATGGCGGAAATTGCGGCAAAGAGCGGAGTGCGTATCCTTGCTGTGACACCGCATGCAAACCAGACGGGAATCGAGGGCGTGGAGGATGGGTATGTCAATTACGATTCGGAGCAGCTTTTGGAGCTGTTTTACCGTCTGGAACAGGAAATCCGGAAGGAACACATCCCGATCAGCCTGGTGCGCGGCATGGAAATTATGAGCATCGGGCCGCTTAACGAAAAAATCAAAGAGAGAAAGCTGATACCGCTTCATGAAAGCCGCTATTATCTGATCGAGGTGCCGTTTGACATGGCACCGGACGGGATCAGAAGGCGGCTGATGGAATTTCCGGCCATGGGAAAGATCCCGGTGCTGGCACATCCGGAGCGGTATTTCTGCGTGCAGGATTCGCCGGAGCTTCTGTATGAGTTCCGGGAAATGGGCGCAGTTCTGCAGATGAACAAAGGAAGCGTATTTGGAAGATTTGGAAAAGAAGCAGAGCGGACAGCACAGTATCTGCTGGAAAACCGTCTGGCAGGCTGTGCGGCAAGCGATGCACACCGCGCCAATTACCGGACACCGGACATGAGACCGATCCGGGAAATTCTGTCGAAGTGGTACGGCGAATCGTATGCGGAGCTTCTGCTGAAGGTAAATCCAAGGAGAATTCTGGAGAACCGGCCGGTTCTGTATGAGCCGTCTCCGGAACGAAGGCGGAAAAGACGCTGGTTTGTCTGAAAAACGAAAGGAGACATCAAAAGGATATGCACAAAATGAGAGCGGCTGTTCTGATTTTATTTCTTGCCTCATCGCTCGCGTTTGGCGGGTGCCTGATGCGGCAGCGAACTGGAAAAGACGGGAAAGGGCCAGAGATTTCGATGGATAACAGTGAAATTTCGGTCAGTATCCACGCGGATGAGGCGGAGCTTCTGTCCGGCGTGACGGCGTACGATGCGAAGGACGGCGATGTGACGGATTCGCTTGCGGTAGAACATATTTCCAACTTTATCGAAAAAGGGCGGCGGAAAATCAGCATCGTTGCCTTTGATTCGGACAACAATGTCACCCACGCGGAACGGGAAATGGTCTATAACGACTATACATCGCCGGTCTTTTCTCTGGATGGGCCGCTCCGGTTCAGTGTGAATGCAGATGACCTGACGGAAGGACTTTCCGCAGAGGACTGTCTGGATGGAACGATTACGGACCGCATCCGGCTCTCGTATCAGGATGAGATCAGCAGCACGCCCGGGCTGTATCAGGTAACGTATTCTGCTGCCAACCGTGCCGGTGATGTGACGAGTCTTCCGGTGACGGTGGAACTCTACGACCCGGCGGAGGAGAGCGGAAAGCCGCAGATTACCTTAAGCGAGTATCTGATCCATCTGGAACTGCAGCAGGCGTTCGATCCGAAGGATTATCTGGAGCAGGTGAATGTGGATCAGATGACGTATGAAAAAGGAGAGGACGATGAACTTCACGCGGTTTCCGCGGAAGACAAGATCCTTGGGGAAGAAAAACTTTCCATAGAGAATCCGGTTGACACCGGAAAGGAAGGTGTCTATGAAGTAACGTATACTGTGACATCGGAGGAGGGACAGACAAGCTCCATCCGCCTGATTGTCTGCGTCAATGAATGAGGAGGTTCCAGATGGGAGAATACGACAGAACAGGAAACGGACAGAACGGCGAAGCAGACTGGGATCTTCGGAGCATTCTGTGTGACATGGCAAAAAACTGGTGGATCATCCTTCTGATTGCCTGTTCGGCGGCGATGATAACCTACACGGTGCTGACGGCAGTCCATCGGGATCAGTACACGGTGAAAACCACGTTTGCCGTGATGGGGCGCGGCGAGAATGCAAATGCAGCATCGAGCCTTTCTTCGACGTATGAGATGACGCAGAAATTTCAGGCGATTCTGGAAAACAATATTTTAAAGAAAAAAGTGATGGAGGAGCTGGGATGCTCATCCTTTCCGGCGGACATGAGCGCTTCAATTGTGCCGGAATCCAATTTAATGGAGCTTTCCGTGACAGCCGATTCGCCGGAAACAGCCTTTCGGGTACTGCGGTCGGTGCTGAAGAATTACACAACCATTTCAGATTATATTATTCCCAATGTAGTATTGGAGACACTGCAGCAGCCGCAGGTTTCCGGCAATCCGTCGAACCGGATTCCGACGGAAAAGTACGCTGCAATGGCATTTCTGGCGGCCGCGCTTGGTACGGCGGCGCTGGTGGGCTTCTTTTCCTTTCTGCGGGATACCGTCAAAAATGAAACGGAATTTGGCCGCAAGATTGATGCGGATCTGCTGGGAACCGTGTACCATGAAAAAAAGAGGAAAAACAGCTCCATGCTGATCACGAATCCGGCGCGGAGTTTTCCCTATGTGGAATCCCTGAAGCGCATTGCTTCCCGTGTGCGCGGAAGACTCGACCGGAGAGGGGGAAAAGTGCTGCTGGTGACCAGTGTGGCGGAAAATGAAGGAAAGTCGACGCTTGCCGCCAATCTGGCGCTTGCCCTTTCAGAGGAACAGAACCGTGTCCTTCTGCTGGACTGTGATTTTCGTCAGCCGGCGCTGTATAAGATTTTTGAACTTCCGCAAAAGGCCGGAAAAGATTTCGGACAGGTAGCAGTCGGAAAGGAGTCGGCGTCCAGCGTTTTTGAAAAATACAAGGATACGAATGTTTACATGGGCATCTGCCGGGAACGGCTGGAGGAACCGTCGGAAGCAGTCGGCGGTGAAATTTTCCGGCGGATTCTGGATACGTGCCGGACCAACATGGATTATATTATTCTGGATACGCCGCCGATGGGCGCGGCCGCGGATGCGGAGGAGCTTGTGGAGCTGGCTGATGGTGCGGTTCTTGCCGTTCGGCAGGACGGCGTGCTGACACGGGACATCAACGATGCCATCGACGCGCTGAACCAGAAAGAAGAAAAGGTCATCGGCTGTGTGTTCGGCAATGTTTATCCGGGATTCGGCGAGCGGATCGGAGGCAGCTATGGTTACGGTTACGGATACGGCGCCTATAGCAGGGCAGAACGATGAGAGGGAGCAAAAGAGCATGAACAGAGAAACGTATGAAACCTATTCCGCAGCGGAACCAGAGAAAATAGATCTGATCGCCTTTTTGGCGGAGTATTTCCAGGCGTTCCAGAAATTTTTCTTTGGTGTGCTGGCACTTGTAATCCTTGCAGGAGGCGGCTCCTTTCTGACGGCAAAGCTGCGGTATCAGCCGGTTTATGAGGCATATACATCGTTCGTGGTCGGATCGAACCGTGCGGTCGGTTATTCTTATTACGATAATGTAACGGCAGAGCAGCTTGGAAAGACCTTTCCGTATCTTGTGACAAGCGGCGTACTGAAGGATGTTGTAGCGCGGGATCTTGGAATCGGGGCGGTGACATCAGAAATTCAGGCGAGCGTGATGGAAAATACCAATCTTTTTACTATCCGTGTGCGGGACGCGTCACCGGAGACGGCGTATCGGGTGATGAAATCCGTTATCACGAATTATCCGGAGGTGGCAGAGTATATCATTGGTGCGACGACACTGACGGTGGTGGATGAAAGCGGTGTTCCGGCAGTGCCGGTTAACAGCCAGGATGCGTTGCGGGCCGGCACGTATGGTGCAGCAGCAGGACTTGCAGCGGCCTTCCTGCTGCTGTTCCTCTATGTGAGAACAAGAAAAACCATCCATTGGGCGGATGATATTAAGAAGCTGACGAATGCGGCATTCCTTGGAAATCTGCCGCAGGCGAAGATCAAAAAAAGAAGCAGCGTAAAGGAACAGACCATTACCATCTGCAATCCAAAAGTGCCGGATGCCTTCAAAGAGGCGGTGCAGCTGATCCGGACAAGGACGGAGGACAGAATAATTGGAAAAAGTGACTGTCCGGTCCTTCTTGTGACGAGTGCCGTGCCGGGGGAGGGAAAGACAACGGTTGCCGTGAACCTGGCGGAGGCGTTCGCGAAGAAGAAATACCGCGTAGTACTGCTGGACGGAGATCTGCGGAATCCTTCGGTGATGAAGTGTATGGGACTGATCGGACGGAAAGAGCGTGGAATTGCTGCCGTGCTGAAGGGACAGATGGATTGGGAGGAGGCACTTACCGACTGCCGGGATCTGACGCTGAAAATCCTGCCGGGAGCGGGAAGCACGCAGAATCCTGCAGGGCTGCTGCGCTCGGTACGGATGAAGACCATGATCGAAAGCCTGAAAGAAGAGGCCGATCTTCTGATCATCGACACGCCGCCGTGCGGAGTGCTTTCGGATGCGGCACTGTTCGGCGGAATTGCCGACGGAGCAGTTCTCGTGGTACATCAGGGAACAACGAAAGACCGGGAAGTCCGGCGCGCGCTGGAATTTTTCGAGGATTCGCAGATTCCGGTCTGCGGCTATGTGCTGAACGGCGTGCAGGAGGGCACGACGGGCTACGGATACAGCAGCTATGGCAGCTACGGGTATGGAAAATATGGTTACGGTTACGGAAAGTACGGCTATGGGAAAGAAAAGGAACGCCGGAACAGTGACCGGACAGCAAGGGAGCAGGGAGAAAAAGCATGAGGGAGAAGAAAAAAGGAGTTTATCAAAAGTATCTGAAAAATCTGTTGGACCGTCTGCTGGCGCTTGTGGGAACGGCAGCATTATCGTGGCTGCTGCTGGGAGTCGGCATTGCAGTCCGCCTGGATTCTCCGGGACCGGTGCTGTTCCGGCAGAAGCGGGTGGGCCGGAACGGGCAGTATTTTTACATATACAAGTTCCGCACGATGCGTATCGACACGCCGCATGATATGCCGACACATCTGCTGAACCATCCCGATTTCTTTATCACAAGAGTCGGACGCTTTCTCAGGAAAACATCCCTCGATGAGCTGCCGCAGCTCTTCAATATTTTAAAAGGCGACATGGCGCTCGTCGGTCCGCGTCCGGCGCTCTGGAATCAGGAGGATCTGATCTCTGAGCGGGAGCGGTACGGCGCAAACAGTGTCCGTCCGGGCCTCACCGGCTGGGCACAGATCCATGGGCGGGATGAACTTCCGATCCGGGAAAAAGCGGAATTGGACGGATATTATGTGCATCACATTGCGTTCGGAATGGACCTCGAATGCCTCTGTAAGACAGCCGGCGCGGTACTGCGGCAGGATGGAATTCATGAGGGAATGATGGAAAACAGATGGCAGTAAATGGGGAAGAGAGAAGAAAAAAGTAAAAGCAGAGTGGATGCTGTCGAAAACGAAAGAAAATTACTGGAAAATAATGAGAAAAGTAATTGCATATTAATGGGAAGATGATATAATTTACAAAATAAATAATGAAATAAGTAATTAAATGATGCGGGATATTACATGAAACGGGAAAGAGCAATGAAAAAACGACTTCTGATTGTAACAAACCATTCGTATATGTTCTGGCAGTTTCGAAGAGAACTGGCGGAAGCATTGCAGAAAGAGTATGAAGTGATTCTGGCGATGCCATTTGTCGGGCATGAAGAAGATTTCCAGAACATGGGAATCCAGTGCATTCCAATATCCATGAACCGCCGTGGGGTGAATCCATTTACGGAAGCAAAGCTGCTATGGGATTATGAGCGTCTGCTGAAAAAAGTGAAACCAGATCTTATACTCACCTATTCCATAAAACCGAATATCTACATAGGCCTGCTCAGCGGTCAAAAGCAAATTCCGTATTATGCCAATGTACAGGGGTTGGGAACAGCATTTCAAAAACCAGTCTTAACTGGGCTTGTTACAATTTTATATCGAAAAGCGTTCCAAAAAGTGAAATACGTCTTTTTTGAAAACAAAGAAAATGCCAGTGAATTTTGTAAAAGAAAAATCATATCCGCCGATCGCCAGATCGTCCTGGCCGGGGCAGGAATTAATCTGGAAAGATACAAAATGCAGCCTTATCCGAAGCACACACGAATCCATTTCCTGTATCTTGGACGAATTATGAAAGAAAAAGGAATCGACGAACTGTTTTATGCTGTCCGGCATCTGAAAAAAGAAAACGAAAACTTTGTCCTTGATCTGGTTGGTTTTTTTGAAGATGAATACAAAGAGCAGGTAAAAGAACTGGAAAAACACAGCATCGCCCATTTCTACGGCTTTCAGTCGGATCCACGTCCGTTTTACATAGAAGCAGACTGCGTAGTGCTCCCCAGTTACCATGAGGGAATGAGTAATGTCCTTTTAGAAGCCGCCGCCACAGGCCGCCCAGTCGTCACAAGCAATATTCCGGGGTGCAGGGAGAGCGTAGAAAATGGGAAAAGCGGTCTGCTGGTTGAGGTAAAAAATAAAGAGATGCTGTATGACGCAATGAAAGAGATGCTGCATTGCAGCAGAGAAGAACGAGAGCAGATGGGACAGGCGGGGAGAGAGAAGATGGAGAGAGAGTTTCGGAAAGAAGTTGTGGTGGAGAAAACAGTGCAGAGTCTGCGAGGGGATGAAAAAAGAGACTTTTAGTAAAACAAAAGGAGAGATGTGAAAGATGTCCATAACGAACTATTGGTTTCAATTAATTTGGATTTTGACAGCAGGGATAATTCTGACAAGATTTCTGCCGAAAAAGCAGGAGATCGTTATGGGAAGGATCGAAGAAAGATGGCAGATGGCACCGGCGGTGCTGCTGGTGATTCCGTACATAATAGCAGCAGCATTACGATCTGATAATTTTGGAGACACCTATGCATACCGGAGAGTTTTCAGCGAAGCACCGAATAGGCTAGCTGAGCTCCCATTCTATCTTCAGGGAATAAAAAAAGATAAAGGTTTTTCCGTTTTCATGGTGGTTTTAAAAAGCTTTATTGGAAATTCATCTGTTTGTTTTTTTCTGATCATAGCTGCAATACAAATGTTATGCATGGCATTTATCTACCGGAAATATAGTGAAAACTATTGGATGAGTATATTTATTTTTGTTGCAGGAACGGATTACATGTCCTGGTGTCAGAATGGTATTCGCCAGTTTTTGGCAATTGCAATTATTATGGCGGGATTTCCATTGCTTCTGAAAAGAAAATATGTATCACTGACAGTAATTATCCTGTTAGGGGCAACGTTCCATGCGTCAGCGCTTCTTATGGTACCGATTATCTTTATTGTGCAGGGGAAAGCATGGAATAAAAAGAGTGTGCTGTGTATTTTAGGATGCATTTTAATACTGATATTTGTAAACAGGTTTACAGATGGGATGAACGATGCGCTGTCAAATACACAGTATTCTAATATGGTAACGGACTGGAAAGAGTGGGAGGATAATGGAACCAATCCAATCAGAGTATTCGTCTATTCTATTCCTATGATTTTTTCTGTGGTTGGACGCAGGCAGATCAAAGAAGCGGATAACCCGGTAGTTAACATTATGACAAACTTCTCAATCCTAACAAGTGGAATTGCAGTTGTATCGATGAAAACTTCCGGTATATTCATAGGACGGCTGATTTCTTATGGATCTGTGTATTCTGCGTCCATTTTGCTTCCCTGGGAAATGGAAAATATTTTTACAGAGAATTCGGCGAAAATTATAAAAAGTGCTGCTGTTTTGGGATATATTGGATTCTTTTATTATCAGATGCATTTTATATGGGGGCTTATATGAAAAATCCAGAGATCAGTGTAATTATGGGAATGTATAACTGTGCGGATACGCTGTCAGAAGCAATTGAATCGATTTTAAACCAGACAATGAAAGAATGGGAGTTGATTATGTGCGATGATGGATCATCCGATGCAACGTACGAAGTGGCAGAGCTTTATAGGAAAAGATATCCGGAAAAAATGATCTTACTGAGAAACAGAGAAAACAGGGGACTTAATTATACCTTGAACCGATGTCTGAAAGCGGCCAAAGGAAAGTACATTGCAAGAATGGATGGGGATGATATCTGTCTGCCGGAACGATTTGCGGCTGAATATGAAACATTGGAAACAGAGAAAACAATTTCAATCGTAAGCACAGATATGGGATATTTTGATCAAACAGGAATATGGGGAAAGATAAGTCATCCGGAATATCCAAAGAAAAAGGATTTTCTGTATGGATCTCCGTTTTGCCATGCACCATGTATGGTAAGAAAAGAAGCATACGATGCAGTGGATGGATACACAGAGAAAAAAAGTATTTTACGGGTAGAAGATTATCATTTATGGATAAAAATGTATGAGGCGGGATACAGAGGTAAAAATATTCCAAAACAGCTTTATCTCATGCGGGATGACAGAGCAGCATATAAGAGAAGAAAGCTTCGATACAGAATAAATGAGGCCTACGTAAAAGGAATAGCGGTCCGAAAACTGGGGCTGCCGATAAGCGGATACCTATATACGATGCGGCCAATTCTTGTGGGAATTTTGCCAGAGAAAGTCTATGACTATTTTCATAAAAGAAAATTAGAAAGCAATGCAGGAATGATAGCCAGTGAATAAAAGATGTGATAGAAAGGGATGGATACATGATACCGAAGAAAATACATTATTGTTGGTTTGGGAAAGGGAAGAAATCCCGATTGGCTTTAAAGTGCATAGAAAGCTGGCATCAGTATTGCCCGGACTATGAAATGATCGAATGGAATGAAGAAAATTTTGACATAGACATGAATGGATATACACGAATGTGCTATGCGGAAAAAAAATATGCATATTTAAGCGATTATGTCAGACTTTGGGCGGTGGAAAAGTATGGAGGGATCTATTTGGATACAGACGTGGAAGTGATTCGGCCACTGGAAAAGCTATTGCAGGAAGATGCATATTTCGGATTTGAAAATAAGCGGTATGTAAATACGGGACTGGGATTTGGATCCGCTGCGCATGGAGCAGTGCTTCGGGCGATGCTGAAGGAATATGATGTGCTGCTGGATGGAAAGAATGGAGTAAGAATGTGTCCGGAACTGAATACAAAAGCATTGACCGCATTAGGCTTAAAACAGAATGGGCAGAAACAAAAAATATGGGAAGCGGCAGTGTATCCGGTGAATGTTTTGAATCCATATGACAGTGCAACGGGAAAGCTGGAAAAAACAGCAGATACGGTTTCTATTCACTGGTATGCGGCATCCTGGATGAACACAGCACAAAAATTACGAGGGAAGATAACAAGACCGATTCATAGGATTTGGGGAGTAGATGTATTTAAGAGGTTTCGAATATGAAGAGAACAATGTTAATTGTATCACATGCATTGGAATTGGGTGGTGCGGAAAGAAGTCTGATAGGATTTTTAGAAGCACTGGATGAAAGCAAATGGGAAATAGATCTTTTTTTGCTTCGTCAGGAAGGAGAATTAATGGATGCGATTCCGGATAAAGTCCATCTGCTTCCGCAAAAAGCTGCGTATACAGTTTTGGCGCACCCAATGAAGGCAACTTTAAAAGAGGGACATGTTTTATTAACAATGGCAAGGCTATATGGAAAAACAGCGGCGGTGATTTATGATCATAAGCATAATTACCGAGACAGTGATGTGAACTTAGAATATAGCTATAAATATACCAGCCCTTTTATGCCGCGAATACAACCCCAAAAGGAGTATGATCTGGCGGTAAGTTTTCTGACACCACATTATATTGTAACGAAGAAAGTAAATGCCAAGAAAAAGATCGCATGGATCCATACGGACTATTCCCAGGTGCAGATTGATATTTTATCCGAAACAAAAATGTGGAAGGCATATGATTATATCGCATCTATCTCAGAGGCAGTTACAAAAGAATTTTTGAAGAAATTTCCTACATTAAAAAATAGAATTATATTGATAAAAAATATTTTGCCGGAACAGCTCATCAAAAGACAGGCAGAAAGTTTTTCGGTGGAAAAAGAAATGAATGCATCGGGGATAAAAATATTGTCAATTGGCAGGTTCTGCTATGCTAAAAATTTTGATAATGTGCCGGATATCTGTCGGCAAATCAGGCAGAATGGATTGGAAGTAACCTGGTATTTAATTGGTTTTGGAAAAAATGAAAAGCAAATCCGTAAAAGAATATGTGAGACAGGAATGAAACAATATGTAAAAATTCTGGGGAAAAAAGAGAATCCATATCCATATATCAGGGCGTGTGATGTTTATGTGCAGCCATCAAGATATGAGGGGAATTGTGTAGCTGTAAGGGAAGCTCAAATGCTTGGAAAACCGGTGATTATTACGGGATATCCAACAGCAGAAAGTCAGCTGAGAAACGGAATAGATGGAATCATAGTGCCGCTGGAAAACAGAGCGTGTGGAGAAAAAATCAGTGAAATATTACGGGAACCGAAGCGGCTTGAAAAGCTGGTGCAGGAGTGCAGGAAAAAGGATTATTCTAACAGGCAGGAAATCAACAAAATAGAGTGTATTTGCAGAGGATAGAAATGAGAATACGAATTATCACTTGCTATGATGTATATAATGCAGGCGCAAGCTTACAGGCATATGCATTAATGCAATATTTGAAAGACTGCGGTCATGAGGTGAAAATTATTGACTATAAGCCGGACTACCTAAGCAGGCATTATAGTCTGAAAGCGGTAAATAATCCAGAATATGACAGGGCAGGAATTCGAGAGATTTATTTGCTGGTGAAGATGCCAGGAAGAATAAAAAAATTATTCAGTAAAAGAAAATATAGATTTGATGCTTTCCGGAAAAATGCGTTAGAACTGACAGATACAACATATAGAACGTGTGAAGAACTAAAAAATATAGAAGAAGCAGACCTGTATCTGGCAGGGAGCGATCAGATATGGAATCCAATCTTTCCAAATGGAAAAGATCCTGCATTCTTTCTGCAATTTACGGAAAAGGGAAGAAGGGCATCGTATGCGGCGAGTTTTGCAGTTGATGCGTTAAAAGAAGAAGACCGACAGCGTATGAAGGAATGGCTTAAATCCTTTGATGCTGTTTCGGTCAGAGAGCAGACAGGAGCTGCATTGGTGAAGCAAATGGGACTTCAGTCTCAAAGAAATTGTGATCCCGTTTTTTTGCTGAAACAGTGTCAGTGGAAAAAAATATTGCCGGAAACAGAGACGAATAAAAAGTATGTGCTGCTTTATGATTTTGATAAAAACTGCGTGGCAGAGGAAATTGCGGAAAAAATTTCTAAAAAAACAAAAACAGAGATCTGGTCGGTTTTTAAAACAGAAATCTGTGACAAAGTATGTGCAGATATTGGGCCGTTGGAATTTGTAAATTTAATTTTAAATGCGGAAGCTGTAGTTTCTAATTCATTTCATGCAACAGTGTTTGCAATAATTTTCCATAAAGAATTTTTTGTGATCGAAAGAAAAGAACGTATCAATACGCGGGTGAATGATTTATTGAAAGTATTTGGAGTGGAGGACAGGAAGATGGATCATGTGAAAAAACTGCAGACAGCAAAAAAGATAAACTGGCAAAGGATCGAGTTCATCCTGCAGAAAGAGAGGAAAGAAGCAGAAGAATATTTAGCGAAAATAACAGGAGAAAAGAAAAATGAATAGGCCGATAATATCTGTTGTTATCCCCGTTTATAACGTCGAAGCCTACATAGAACGTTGTGTAAACAGCGTGCGGAATCAAACGGTAGAAAATATAGAAATCATATTGATTGATGATGGATCACCGGATCAGAGTCCGGTTTTATGTGATCAATATGCGGAAAAAGATAGAAGAGTGCGAGTGATTCATAAAAAAAATGGAGGACTTGCGTCTGCAAGAAACAGGGGAATAACAGTGGCAACTGGAAAATATATTTTCTTTTTGGACAGTGATGACTGGCTGGAAAAAGACGGTCTGCAGCAGCTCTATGAGCTGGCGCAGAAATATCAGGTAGATTTCGTCAGATATAGAGCATTTCGGACAGAATGGCCAGGGATGGAAAGAAATGTTCCATGTCGAGTGGAAACAGTAAGAGAAATGCAGGGAGGAATTTATGATAGAAAGAGAATTTTACAAGAAATATATCCAAGACTGCTGGCTACGAGGCAATTAACTTTGGGACCTGTTGTTGGGGCATGGGGAGCATTGTATAGAACGGATTTTTTGAAGAAAAATCAGATATTTTTTTTCGAAGAGATTAAGTTTAGTGAAGACATCCTTTTCAGTGCAAAAGTGATTTTATGTACACAAAAATTTTACTATAAAGAAGAAGCCGGAATTTATCATTACTGGTATAATCCAGATTCTATTT
Organism: Blautia sp. AF19-1; assembly: GCF_003479155.1. Taxonomy (NCBI): domain Bacteria; kingdom Bacillati; phylum Bacillota; class Clostridia; order Lachnospirales; family Lachnospiraceae; genus Blautia; species Blautia sp. AF19-1. The sequence goes on along the minus strand of NZ_QUGQ01000004.1, from coordinate 132,524 downwards.
CGAAATCATTTCGAGAGGGAAGATGGGAATCGTGTAAGAAAATAATAGAACATGCAGAGATAGAATTCAAAAATAGAAAAGAGTATTGTTTTGAGCAGCAATTGAACTGGCTGACATGGTTTGTTATATTAGTTGGACTGAAGGAAAGAGGTAAAATGACAGACAGGAGTGAGAGAAAAGTGTATTGTAGGAAACTACTGAACGATCCTGTAGTGAGAAGATGTCCATTAAAAATACAGGAATTTGATGTGCCCGAAAAACAAAAAATATTGTTGTATATGATAAAGAAAAACTGGTGGTGGATATTCAGCCTGATTTAAAGGGAGGTTGAAAATGATTTTTAAAAGAATAGCGGCATGGATTGCTTATGAGATACGGGAAGAAAAGATTACACTTTCTTCACAGGATGCGAAGAGAATACTGATGGATGTTGCACCGCCCGTGTCGCCGGATGTATTTTCTGAAAACAGGAGCAGAGAGATTCGATATGATCTCACGATTATAGTGCCTGTATATAACTCGGAAAACTGGCTGAAGGAATGTATGGAGTCGATCGTCCTGCAAAAAACAAAATATTCCTTTCAGATAATTGCAATTGACGATGGATCGACGGATCGAAGCGGGCAAATTTTAAATCAATACATAAAAAATCCATGTGTAGAAGTTATTCGGCAGGAGAATAAAGGGTATTCGGGTGCAAGAAATGCAGGACTTGAAAGAGTAAAAAGCAAATACATTATGTTTGTTGATTCGGATGATGTTTTATTACCGAATGCAATAGAGTGTTTGCTGTCAAAAGCGTATCTGGAAGATGCGGATATTGTAGAGGGAAATGGCTATCGCTTTGATAAAAATGGTTTTCTTGGAATGATAAAAAAAGAACATTTGCCAAAAGAAAGAAATCAATATTGGGGAGGCCCCTGTTTAAAGGTGATGAAAGCAAAACTGTGGGAAGAATTGAAATTTCCGGAGGGCTATTGGTATGAGGATGCAATTATCGGAGCTGTGATTTTTCCAATGGCGAATAAAGTGGATTGTTTGTCTGATGTAGTGTATGCATATCGAATTCATGGAGAGAGTATTACACAGAAGCATGATGAAAATCCAAAAAGAGTAGATTCTTATTGGATTATGCTGTTAATGGCTGAGATTCAAAAGAAAATGGAGATTCCTTTTGACTACGAGAATTATCAAAGGGTAATGAGACAGATTGTATTTACCTGCCGGAGGATTGTTATGCTGCCGGAAAAAATAAAAAAGGCTGTATTTGCAGGGGAATGTGAATTTGTCTGTACTAATTTTAAAGAGTATTTGAAAAAAAAGGACAGATATTATTTTCTTGCAAAAGCAATTTTAAATAAAGATTATGCAAAATATTCTATTTATTGCCAGGAGTTTATATGATACCGAAAAAAATTCATTATTGTTGGTTTGGGGAAAACGAAAAACCATTGCTGGTAATTGAATGTATTAAGAGCTGGCAGAAATATTGTCCGGATTATGAAATTATGGAATGGAACAGCAAGAATTATGATGTTCATAAAAATAAATATATGGAGCAGGCGTATCAGGCAAAACGCTGGGGGTTTGTATCTGATTATGCCAGACTGGATATTATTTACCAGTATGGAGGAATCTATCTTGATACGGATGTTGAACTAATTCGATCACTGGATGATTTGTTAGAAACAGATGGCTATATCGGATTTGAGAAGAAAGTGGATGAAGAATGTGATGAGGTTTATGTGAATACGGGACAGGGGTTTGGCGCATCTGCTTTTCATCCGGTCGTGAAGGCGATGATGGATATTTATAAAGAGATTGATTTTGTTGAGCAGGAAAAAGAAAATTTAAAAACGTGTCCTTATTATAACACAGCGGCACTGGTAAAACTGGGAATGAAGAAAGAAAATGTGGAACAGGAAATTTGTAAGTTTCATATTTATCCAGCAGAGTATTTCTGCCCGATCAATTGGAAAAGTCATAAGTGTGAATTGACAGATAATACATATTCGATTCATCATTTTAAAGCATCATGGCTTACAGAAAAAGAAAAGAAAAAAAGAAAATATCTAAGAAATATGGACTGTATGATTCATCTGCCGAACAGAATATGCAGAAGTATTTTAGGAAAAGAGAGGTATGAGAGCATAAAGGAAAAAATAAAATGGAAAGGATAGCGTATGGATGTTTCAATTATTATTGTTAATTACAATTCCATAGACTTAACAATCGATTGTGTCAATTCAATATTTCAACAAACTGCGGATGTAAAATTTGAGATTATTATCGTGGATAATGCATCAAAGAACAAAGAAGCAGAAAGATTACAGGCGGAATTTGAAAACAGCGTTAAGATGATAGAGGCAGAAACAAATCTTGGATTTGGAAAAGCGAACAATCTGGGAACAAAATACGCAGCGGGGGATTATGTATTTTTTCTTAATCCCGATACGGTTTTGATGAACAATGCAGTAAAAATTTTATGGGAAGAGATGAAAAACAATCCAGATATGGGATGTACAGGCGGAAATTTATATACACCGGAGAGAATGCCGTGTCCGTCTTTTTGTTTAAGGTTTGATGATTTGGGAACGGAAAAGAGATATGCATCCTGGCGGTATTTGATGCTGTCAAAAGCAGAACAAAAATTATACAGAAAACATCTTGCATTGCAGATACGAAGAAAAGATTTTAACGATACGAATCAAAAGATAGAAGTTGCCTATATATTTGGGGCAGACATGATGGTGAAGAAAAAACTCTTTGAGCAGTTGGGAGGATTTGATGAGGATTTTTTTATGTATGCAGAGGAGGAAGAGCTGTCTTGGAGAATTAAAAAAAGAGGTGAAAAAATTTATAATATACCACAGGCAAAGATTATTCATCTGGAGGGAGCGACTTTAGAGAAACAGCATGATTTTAATGAAAAACAATTCACCCTTCGAATAAATGGAACGATGACGTATTTCTGGAAACGATATGGGAGAGAAGGCATATATCAATTTTATAAATTTCGTGCATTAAGATATCAGAGACTCAAAAAAATTGCTGAGATTCAGAAGAAAAGCGGTGTGAGCTTTCAGTTTGAAACTCGTTTGAGATGTCTTTTGGAATGTTTTGAAAAAATCATGGAAAAAACAGAAGGTGAGGGGAAGAAAAATGGCAGAAGTTAAGGATGGGAAAGGAGTTAAGCTGATTGCATTTTACCTGCCTCAGTTTCATGCAATACCATTGAACGACCAATGCTGGGGCAAGGGGTTTACCGAATGGACAAATGTACGAAAAGCACAAGCATTATTTTCCGGGCATGATCAGCCCAAAATCCCACTGGACCTTAACTATTATGATTTAATGGATGATCAGGTAAAGATCTGGCAGAGTAATCTGGCAAAAAAATATGGGATTTTCGGATTTTGCTATTATCATTATTGGTTTAAACATGGTGAGAAGTTGTTGGAAAAACCGGCGGAACAAATGCTGAAAAACAAAAAAATAGAGATCCCATTTTGCTTTTGCTGGGCCAATGAAAACTGGAGTAAGAACTGGGATGGTGGAGATCAGGAAATCATCATGGAGCAGGATTATGGCGGAAAAGAAGAGTGGGAACGGCACTTTCAGTATCTGCTGAATTTTTTTCAAGATGAACGATATATAACAGTAGATGGGTGCCCATTGCTCGTTGTTTATAAGCCGGAACAAATGATCGATATTTATAAGATGGCATCGTATTTTAGAAGAAGAGCAAAAGAAGAAGGCTTTCCGGATTTATGTCTGGCATTTCAATTTCCGGCGTATTATTCAGATATGTATTACAGAAACGATATTTTTGATTATCAAATTGAATTTGAGCCTGTATATTCACGAAATATCGAAAGCCAGGAGCTGCCTGGAACAAGCAGAAAAATTTCTTTGATCAGAAACTTTTGTGGAGAGGAAATGGTGTCGTTTTATCGAAAATGTCGAAAGAAGAAAGGAAGAATGTATTGGAAGAAAGAGCAGAGTCTGGGAATGTATTTTTACGATGAGATATGGGATTTGATTTTAAATGCGAAATGGAAGAAAAATTTTTGGCCGGGGTGTTTTGTGGATTGGGATAATACGCCAAGAAATAAACATGGAGTTATGGTCAGTGGATTTTCCGTAGAAAAGTTTGCTGAATATATGAAAATACTGGTACAAAGAGCACGGAAAGAGGAAAAGCCGGTAATATTTATTAATGCATGGAATGAATGGGGAGAAGGTGCTTTTCTGGAACCGGACACAAGATATCAGTATCGAAAGCTTGAAGCAATAAAAGAAGCATTAGAATAGGGAAAAGGGTAAATGAGAAATATAATTTCCGAAAAGAATGAGACAAATTGCTGTGGATGTGGAGCCTGCAGTAAATGCTGCCCCAGACATGCGATTTACATGGAAGAGGATGAAAATGGTTTTGATTATCCTAAAATAGATGAATCGAAGTGTACGGAGTGCGGAAAATGTTTAAAAGTCTGCAGTTTTGAGAAAAAAGAGCAATCACGAAAAGAAACGTATGCGGCACAGGCAAAGGACGCTGATCTGGAAGAAAATGCTTCGGGGGGAATCTTTACCGTGCTGGCGCAGGAAGTGCTAAAAAGAAAAGGAATTGTCTATGGATGTGCTATGCTTTATGAAAACCAAAACTTAGTAATAAAACATATCGGGATAGATAAAATAGAGGAACTTTGTAAATTAAAGGATTCAAAATATGTACAAAGCAATTTGGAAAATGTATATGTTGAAATTAAGCGGCATCTGGAACATAACGAGACTGTGTTGTTTAGTGGAACGCCTTGTCAGATAGCAGGACTGAGAGGATACCTTCAGAGAACGTATGCAAATTTATATACAATAGAAATTATATGTCATGGTGTACCGAGCGCAAAATTATTCCAGAATTATTTAGGATACATAGAATCGAAAGAAGGAAAAAAAATAGCAGGATTTTATTTTCGAGATAAAAGCAGCGGGTGGAAGTTATACGGAAAAATGATATTGGAGAACAGGGATGGAAGTCAGAAAGAAAGATATTTTGAACCGGAAGAAAGCTCCTATTATCAAATGTTTTTAAATGGATACACATACCGGAAAAGCTGCTATTTTTGTCCGTTTGCATCAGAATATCGTCAGGGTGATATTACCATAGGAGATTATTGGGGGATAGAGCTGGTGCACCCGGAATATTTGAAAAAATATGGAGGTGAAATAGAGAAAGAAAAAGGAGTCTCCTGTCTGATTGTGAATAATGATCAGGGAAGGACTATGCTTGCGAAATATGGAAGTAACATTATAAAATATCCGTCATCTTATCAGCGGGCAGCAAAATATAATGCACAGCTGGTACAGCCGTCTGTACTGAAACGGCAGCGGGAGAAAGTAATGAAACTGCAAAAACAGAACTATGCATGTGTGGAACGGTGGTATCAGAAACGAAGAAACAGAATTCTGTTTGTGAGAAAACTTCGTTTCATGATACCGAAAAGAATCAAAATATTTATAAGAAAAATCAAAGTTTAAGGTTAGAGAGAAAAAGATGGAACAACAATTTAAAACAGTTATTACGGCAAATTCAAAATGGATCAATCTTCATTTAAAGGAAACATATGAGTATAGAGACCTGATTTTTTTATTTGTGAGAAGAGATTTTGTTTCAAAATATAAACAGACAATTTTAGGGCCTTTGTGGGCGGTGATACAGCCCCTGTTAACAACCATAGTGTTCACTGTGATTTTTGGTTCACTGGCAAACCTGACTACGCTGGATGTGAAAGCGACAGAAGAAACCGTAATTCCGGCATTTCTGTTCTATATGGCAGGTACGATCTGCTGGAGCTATTTTTCATCGACGGTCAGCAGTACGGCAAACACATTTATAACAAACAGTTCTATTATGGGAAAGGTATATTTTCCAAGGCTGGTATCTCCGGCAGCGTCAACCATATCTAATTTGATTTCCTTCGGTATTCAATTTGCCATGTTTTTGATTTTTTTGCTGTATTTTATATGGAAAGGGAAAATGGAAATTCGATTGTCCGGGTATCTCTTTCTATTTCCAATATTGATCATTCAGATGATGATGCTGGCGATGGGAGTTGGAATTATTGTTTCAGCGCTTACAACAAAATATCGTGATTTGGCGATGCTGATAGGCTTTGGATTACAATTATGGCAGTATGGAACGCCAGTTGCATATGGATTGCGGCTTGTACCTGAAAAATATATGAAGATTTATATGCTGAATCCAATGACGCCGATCATCACTTCATTCCGCTATATTTTTTTCGGAACAGGATATTTTCATGCAGGATACTATGGAGTGGGGTGGGGAAACACAATGATCTTATTTGTACTTGGAATTGTGTTATTCAATAAAGTGGAAAGAACATTTATGGATACCATTTAAGGAGAACAGGATGGCAGAAAAACAGATTATGGTCAAAATAGATCATGTATCAAAAGAATATAGACTGGGTGCAATCGGGGGAACAACATTACGGGAAGATCTGGAACGATTCCATGCAAAAATAAGAAAAAAAGAAGATCCGACACTGAAAATAGGCCAGAAAACACCAGAGTATGGAAAACGTTTTATGGCGCTGAAGGATATTTCATTTGAGGTAGAAAAAGGAGAAGCAGTAGGGATTATCGGACACAACGGAGCAGGAAAATCGACATTGCTGAAACTGCTGTCAAGAGTAACGGCACCAACAAAAGGAAGCATTGGAATGAATGGCCGTGTGGCATCTATGCTTGAAGTAGGAACGGGATTTCATCCGGAATTAACGGGACGTGAAAACATTTATATGAATGGGGCAATATTGGGGATGAGCCGTGCAGAAATCGGAGAAAAACTGGATCAGATTATTGCATTTTCCGAATGTGGAGAGTTTATCGATACGCCTGTAAAACGATATTCCAGTGGGATGTATGTTAAACTTGCATTTTCTGTGGCAGCTCATCTGGATAGTGAAATTATGATTATGGATGAGGTTTTGGCTGTCGGAGATATGAAATTCCAGCAGAAGTGTCTTGGACGGATGGGAAAAGCGGCAAATTCAGAAGAAAAAACGATTCTTTATGTGAGTCATAATATGAATACCATTCGTCAGCTTTGCACCCGCTGCCTTGTACTGGATCACGGCGAACTGATATTTGACGGCGGGGTAGAAAGAGCAATTGATTTGTATATGGATACAGCTGTTAAAAACGGAAGTGTAGATATTGATCTGAAAAATAAGAGAATGGCACATCTGCCGCCAGTTATTAAGGCGAAAATGACACATGTGCATCTTGTGGACAAACAGGTACCGGTATATGAATTTGAGGAAAAGCTGAAATTTGATTTGTCGGTTGAGGCCAAAACAAATATTTCAAATCTATCCGTGAGGGCAGAAATAAGATCAGCAGATGGAGGATCTGTTGCAGCGGGAATTTTGCAGGAATTTACATCCTTTTTTGCAGGAAGAAGCAAAATATTGGAAATGGAATTGCTGCTGCGTGGACTTGTACCGGGAAAATATTTCGTATTGCTGGTGATTTATAATGTAAACGAAATGGGAACTTACGATGACCTGGATGCAGTGTTTCCAGCATTTACATTTGAAATTCAGGATAGTAAACATGCTTTAAAGATTAACTGGAACGTAAATGCCTGGGGAAAAATTCGATTAGACGATTTGAAATGCGTGGGTGAAAGAGATGATTCCTAAAAAAATACATTATTGCTGGTTTGGGGGAAAGCCAATTCCAGATTCGGTCAGGCGATGCATGCAAAGCTGGCAGAAGTTTTGTCCAGACTATCTTATTGTAGAATGGAATGAAAAAAATTTTAATATAAAAGAATGCCCGCAGTATGTAATTGACGCATATCATAGGAAAAAGTGGGCATTTGTTACAGATTATGTAAGACTCCGGGTTGTGTATGAATATGGAGGGATATATTTTGATACAGATGTAGAATTAGTGAAAAAGATTGATTTTCTGCTAAAATACAGTGCTTTTTTTGGATTTGAAAATAAAAAATATATTTCTACGGGACTTGGATTTGGCGCTGAACGGGGATGCGGTTTGTTGTATGAAATGATGGAGATGTATCAAACGATCCCGTTTATTTTAGAGGACGGATCAGAAAATAAGAAGACATGCCCGGTTATTAATACAGAAATCTTTTTGAAACACGGACTGGAACAAAAGGATAAGCAGCAGATTTTAGAGGGAAATATTATGATTTTACCATCCATTTGTATGTGCCCCATTGATTTTGAAACAGGATATAGAAGAAAATCAAAAAAAACAATTTCGGTTCATTGGTTTCATGCAAGCTGGATGGAAAGAGCAGAAAAAGAGTATCATAAAAAACATCGTCAGGCATTGTTAGAGGAAAAGAAAAATGATTGGAAATATCTTCCGAATCGTATGATTAAAAAGCTTTTGGGAGAAAAAATCTACTTGAAAATAAAAGGATGGATCAGATATGATAACGGTTAGTATTATAATTCCGGTTTATCAAGGGAAAAGCTATTTAAAACGGTGTATCGACAGTGTGCTGGCACAGAGTTGTCAGGAATATGAAATTATTTTAGTGGATGATGGTTCAACAGACGGTTCGGCCGAGATATGTGATGAATATGCTGAAAAACAGAAGACAATAACGGGGATTCATAAAGAAAACGGGGGGCTTTCTTCTGCTAGAAATGCGGGCTTAGAAATTGCATCAGGGGAATACGTAATGTTTATTGATGCGGATGATGTGGTGCATAGTAAAATGCTTGAAACAGAGCTGAAAGTTTTGAAAGAGGAAAATGCGGATATCTTTATCTGCGGATTAAAACATTTTGCTGAGATAGAAGAAGTAGATACATGCGCTGAGTTACAAATCAAGAATTGTGTGGAAATCCAGTCTGGATTGGAAATTGAAAGCAAACTTTTTTGTGGTCAAAACGTGGAAAAATATATATCCTGTTGTGGAAAATTATTTAAGAAAACAGTATTTAATGGAATCCGTTTTCCGCAAGGGAGGTTATTTGAAGATGAATATATTACGTATCAATTGTATTATAGAAGTGAGAGAATAGCAGTAACAGATATTGTATTTTATTTCTATTTTACAAATCCGTGTGGAATAACAAAAAATTTGACGCTCAATAAACGATTTGATGAATATGATGCACAGGAAGAAAGAATAAAATTTTTTAAGAAAAAAAGGTGTAAAGAACTTTATCAGGCGGCATTGTTAAAACTGCTGAATTCAGCGCAGTGGGATTTGATAAAGTGCCAAAAATGGAAAGAAGGTTTTGATAAAGAACGAGGAGAAAAATTTCAACAGCAGTATAGAGAAGCACTGGAGCAGGCAGAAAAAGAGGGGATTGTACGCTTTAAAAATAATTATGATTTTTATGTATTAGCATATCCTGAAAAAGTCAACTTTTTTAGAGTGAGAAGACAATGGCAGAATCTGCTGAGAATGATTCGATCTAAAATATAAGATGGTTAGAAATAGAATGAGAAAACGATGTAAAAACGGGTACAAGCTGCGCAGGGTAGTGGGCATATTGGTTGTTATGCCTCTGTTCATAACAGGAAAAAGTGTTATAAAATCGAAATATAATCTAAACAGCATAACATATATACTGCAATCGAAGAAAATTTCGGAAGAAATTTGTCTGATACAAATAACAGATCTCCATAACAGCATCTTTGGTTCAGATAATAAATATCTGATTTCTAAAGCAGCAATGAAGTCACCAGATTTGATTATGATCACCGGTGATCTTCTAAATGCAAATGAGCCAGATAATAATATTGCGGTAACGCTGCTGGCAGAATTATCTGCAATCGCCCCAACATACATCTCCCTCGGCAACCATGAACTGGAATACGAGCAGAACTACGGTACAGACATTACCGCTCTCTACGAATCTGCCGGCGCCACCGTCCTGAACTATGAATATAAAGACATCACCATCAACAGCCAGCCCCTCCGTATCGGCGGCATTTACGGTTACTGTCTCCCGGACAAATATCTGGAAACTGGCGAAGCGGATCCAGGAGAGTGTAAGTTCTTGTGGGATTTTGAGAACACTGACCGTTACAAAATCCTGCTCAGCCATCTTCCGATTGCCTGGCTGAAAAATGATGGGCTGGAGGAGTGGGACATTGACTGCGTATTTTCCGGCCATCTTCACGGCGGCCAGGTCATTCTGCCTGGCATTGGCGGTGTTTATGCGCCGGACATGGGATGGTTTCCGGGACAGCTGAAGGGGATTTTTGACTCGGAGGATGGAAAACGGCATCTGGTGCTGTCGTCCGGACTTGGAAATACGGAATTGGTTCCGCGGTTCAATAACATTCCCGAGATTGCCTGCGTGGAACTGATGCCGGACGGAAACCTTCATAAAACATAAAAATAACACAGAGCCGGATTCCTGATGCATGGAAATCTGACTCTGTGCGTTACATGCAGCGGCCTTATACAAACAGGGTACATCCCTGTCGCTTGAACTGTTCGATCTTTTCGTCAATGAGCTCCGGCGTTACACCGAGATGCTCGGCAAGACACTGCTTGCAGAAAAACTGTTCTGCGCCGCGGTTGATAAATTTACGGTGGGCGCCGATCTCGTTATGTGTGAGTTCTTTGCCGCACTGCATACAGCGTGCCATCAGAGTTTTACGACCTTTGCACGGTATACTTTTGATGCAAACGGCTCGAGTTCTGTGACAAGGGATGCATTGTTTGCACACAGGTTCTCGCAGGTCCAGACCTCAGTAAGTTCCAGAGTACGGCCGGTGGAGAACGGAAGGCCGATCTCATCCAGATTCATGGCTGCACGTGATTTTTCATCACTGAGATTGAACATACCGATGGCGAGATCTCCGTCTGCGAGTGCCTTCACATAGATCAGAACCTTGTCATTCCATGCATGGTTTTTCACTTTATACGGCTGACGGCAGAGCGGATCCTGGTTGATGCGGATCATTTCGTCATTCATGAGAATGCGGCGGGTTTCGTCGCTCATCTGGCGGATGTCGCAGCCGATCATCAGCGGGGAGCCAAGGAATGCCCACAGTGCATAGTGTGTCTGATACTGGACATCGCTGCAGCCGGCCAGTCCAACATTTCCTTTTCCATGCATGCCGACGATCAGCATGTCCATATCGTTGAAGCAGCCGACGCCGTTGTACGGATGCAGTTTTTCCTGCTGTGCCACGAGATCTTTGACAGAATCCCAGGTATCAAAGATGTCGCCGGTGGAACGCCACATGGAAGCGCCGGTTTCTTTGATCCACTCATGCGTTTCATCGGCACCCCAGGAGCAGGCAGAGAAGAGAATGTCGCGGCCGCAGTTCTCGAGTGCCAGTCCCATGCGGCGGTACAGATATTTTCCGTGCAGGAGCGGGCTGTGGTAGCAGTAGTCGTATTTTAAGAAATCAACATCCCAGGATGCGAAAGTTTCCGCATCGACAAATTCGTGCTCATAGCTGCCAGGGTAGCCGGCACACGTCATGTTTCCGGCGCAGGAATACATACCGAATTTCAGCCCTTTGGAATGAACGTAATCGGCAACGGCTTTCATACCATGCGGAAATTTTTCCGGATCCGGCACAAGACGGCCATTTTCATCGCGTTCACGTAAGGACCAGCAGTCGTCGATGACAAGATATTCGTATCCTTTATCGCGCAGGCCGCTCTCGGCCATGACATCAGCAGTTTCAAAAATCATTTTTTCATTGATATTTTCTCCGAAGGTGTTCCAGGAATTCCAGCCCATCGGCGGTGTAAGTTTGATCATAGTATTGACCTCCCGTAAGTTTTGATGTACTTTGAGTATAGATGGATTTCCAGAGCAAAACCATGGAATTTTAAGACAAAAGCATGGATTTTTGCTTCATAAAGAATAAAATACGGGAAAAGGAAAGAATATGCTTGTATCAGAAATGAACGGGATCCGGCCTGTCGATGCCGGGTGGCAGGACTGCCATGATCTGCATTCCTGGGGGCCGGGTGTACGGCAGTGCTATATTATACATTATATTATAAGCGGAAAGGGAACGTTTACCTGCGGGAAAAAGACGTACACACTTACCGCCGGACAGAGCTTTTTAATCTGTCCAGAGCAGGTGGTGCAGTACGCGCCGGATGAGAACGAGCCGTGGGAATATGTGTGGGTTGATTTTGTCGGGGAACAATGCCGGCAGATTCTGGCACGGTCGGTACTGAACCCACAGCAGCCGGCGGCGCCGCCTCTCCGTCAGGAAAGGCTTCTGCCGTATTTTGAGCGTCTCTGCCAGATGGAACTCTATCGCCGGAACAGCCAGGAGGCCGTCGGTGTGCTGCTTGCGCTTCTGGGCGTGTACCAGGATCTGGCGGAGCCGCAGCGGGAGGAGAGAAAGAAGGAAGATCCGCGGATCATGGAAGCGATGGTTCTGATTGCCGCAGGGTATCACAGGAGTGAGTTCTGCGCGGAGACAATTGCGCGGAAAATGGCGGTCAGCCGCACAACGCTGAACCGTCTGTTTCAGAAGAAAATCGGCTGGTCACCAGGACAGTATCTGCTGGAATATCGGCTGCAGCAGTCAGAAAAGCTGCTGCAGATGGGGATGACGGTCAAACAGACGGCGCTGTCGTGCGGATTTGAAGATCCTTTTTACTATTCCCGTGTGTTCCGGAAACACTATGGAATGCCGCCGTCGGATTACCGGCTGCAGTTTGCAGAAATTCAGTGAACGGCGGGCGTTACCGCTCGTCGGAGAGATAATTCCGCATAGAGCGCAGGGCGGACTTTTCCAGCCGGCTGACCTGCGCCTGCGAGATGCCGATTTCCCGGGCAACCTCCATCTGGGTCTGCCCCTCATAGAAACGCATGCGGATGATCTGGCGTTCGCGCTCATTGAGACGGGCGACCGCGTCCTGCAGGGCGAGGTTCTGCACCCAGTTTTCTTCTTTATTTTTCTTATCACTTAACTGATCCATGACATACAGGGTATCGCCGCCTTCCGTGTAGACGGGCTCATACAGACTCATCGGGCTTTGGATTGCATCGAGGGCATAGACGATATCCTCTTTTCCAATGCCGATTTCAGCGGCGATTTCCTCGATCGAAGGCTCTTTCTGGTTCTGCTTGAGATAAAGTTCGCGGGCGCAGATGGCGCGGTAGGCAGTATCCCTGAGGGAACGGCTGACGCGGATCGCATTGTTGTCACGCAGATACCGCCGGATTTCACCGATGATCATCGGCACGGCATAGGTGGAAAAACGGACGTTTAAGGTCGTGTCGAAGTTATCAATCGCCTTAATCAGGCCGATACAGCCGATCTGAAAGAGATCGTCGGCGTTTTCACTGCTGTTGGAGAAGCGCTTGATCACGCTTAAGACAAGGCGCAGATTGCCCTGAATGTAGCGTTCGCGGGCGGCAGCATCTCCTTCGCGGGCCTTTTTCAGCAGAGTCTCCTTTTCTTCGGCATTCAGTACGGGAAGGCGTGATGTATTGACTCCGCACAGTTCAACTTTATTGATCGCCATGGTATGCATCCTCCTGAAACATGGAACGTATGGTTACCGTTCGTTACTGTTATACGTTCATGATTGGCAGTTGGCGGGACGAATATACGAGAGCCCGGAAAATTTCATAAAGTTTTAGTCCTTGACAAAGCTTTTGGAAAATGATTTCCTGCTATTGTAGAAACGGCGGAAAGTGTGATAAGATAAGGGAAGTGTACGAAATGCGAGGTCTTGTTTTATGATGAGTGGAAAGGAACGAAGAGAAGAGATTCTTCAAAGAATAACAAACAGTAAGACGCCGGTCTCCGGTGCAGCGCTGGCGAAGAGCTGTGAAGTCAGCCGTCAGGTGATTGTCCAGGACATTGCCCTGATCCGCGCTGCCGGATACGATGTGATTGCGACAAACCGCGGCTACATCTGCAGCAGCCCGGTGAGAGAGACGCGGGTCTTTGAGGTGAATCACACGGATGAGCAGATGCAGGACGAGCTGAATACAATTGTGGATTTCGGCGGCGTTGTGCTGGATGTGATTGTGCGTCACGAGGTTTACGGAGAACTGCGGGCGGAACTTAATATCAGTTCACGAAATAAGGTGGCACTGTTTATGGAAGAAATCCGGCAGGGAAAATCACGGCCGCTGAAGAATATCACATCAGGGGAACATTTTCATACCGTATCGGCAGACTCTGCGCAGACCCTGGATCTGATTGAAGAGGAACTGCGAAAGAAAGACTACCTGGTGCGGACTGTGAAATAGGGGAAAAAGCCCTTATTTTCACAAAAAACTGTTATTCGAAAAAATTTTAAATTTTTTTCAAAAAGGTGTTGACTTTTCTCTTAGGATAGTGTAATATACATGATGTCAGCGGGAACGAGTGATAAACAAAGAGTTCTAAAGCGACAAAGAAATGTGCGTTTAGCTCAGCTGGATAGAGCGTTTGGCTACGGACCAAAAGGTCGGGGGTTCGAATCCTCTAACGCACGGACGGTAACCGTCCTGGTGAAAACCAGGGCGGTTTTTTCGTATGCAGAATGAAAAATAAAACAAGCGGCCTTTTGGTCAGCAGCCAGACGGCCGCACTTTTTGAAAAAATCATGGGGAAACAACTTGTACGCTCATTGACACAAGTGAGATACATCTCCTATAATAAAGCCAAATTTAAGATCTCGAAAGGGGACAAGTTATGGCTAAGTTAGTAATTGATGCGAACAGAAAGCTTTCAAAAATCAATAAGGAAATCCAGGGACAGTTTTCGGAGCATCTGGGAAGATGTATTTATGAAGGACTCTATGTAGGAGAAAATTCCGATATTCCGAACGTGAACGGAATGCGTACCGATGTTGTTGAAGCACTGAAAAATATCAAAGTTCCGGTACTGCGCTGGCCGGGCGGATGTTTTGCAGATGAATATCACTGGAAAGACGGTATCGGACCGAAAGAAAGCCGCAAAAAAATGATCAACACCAACTGGGGCGGTGTTGTCGAGGACAACAGCTTCGGTACCCACGAGTTTTTTGAACTCTGCCGTCAGATCGGATGTGAAACCTATATCAACGGAAATATGGGAAGCGGTACTGTACAGGAGATGTCGGAGTGGGTTGAATATATGACATTTGACGGTGTATCTCCGATGGCAGACCTTCGTGCGGAAAATGGCCACGAAAAGCCATGGACCGTCGATTTCTTCGGCGTCGGCAATGAGAACTGGGGCTGCGGCGGAAATATGAATCCGGAATTCTACGGAAATATGTACCGCAGATATCAGACCTTTGTGCGTGATTACGATGGAAACAAAAAGATCCGGAAGATTGCCTGCGGCGCCAATGCGGATGATTATGAGTGGACGCAGGAAGTGATGAAAGCATGCTTCCGCAGAACCTCCCCACAGCAGCATGGCATGATGGATGGCCTGTCGCTTCATTACTATACGGTGCCGGAAACCTGGGATCACAAGGGAAGTGCAACGGAATTTGCGGAAAAAGACTGGTATAAGACCATGAAAAAAACGATGTATATGGAAGAGCTGATCCGCCGCCACAGCGCCATTATGGATCAGTACGACCCGGACAAAAAGGTCGGCATGATCGTGGATGAGTGGGGTACCTGGTATGATGTAGAGCCTGGAACAAATCCGGGATTTCTGTATCAGCAGAATACCATGCGTGACGCACTGGTCGCAGGGATCAACCTGAATCTCTTCAACAAACACAGCGACCGCGTCAAGATGGCAAACATCGCACAAATGGTAAATGTTCTGCAGTCGATGATCCTGACCGAGGGGGAGAAGATGGTCAAAACTCCGACGTATCATGTTTTTGATCTGTATCAGGTACATCAGGAAAATGATCTTCTGGCAAGCTCTCTGGAAACGGAGCAGGTTGGTCTGGAAGACGAATACATGGTTCCGAATCTGACGGAATCTGTTTCGGTAGATGCCAACGGTGTACTTCATATCACGATGACGAATGTGGATCTGGAGAAAGCATATCCGGTAGAGGCGGTACTTCTTGGAAAAGAAGCCGGCGAGATCAAAGCCGAGATCGTAACCGGCCATATGCAGGATAAAAACACCTTTGAAGCGCCGGAGACGGTTGGCGTTCAGGGCTTTGACGGTGTGCAGGCAACAAAAGAGGGAATTTCCTTTACCATTCCGGCGTGCAGTGTGCTTCATATCGCCGTAAAATAGGGAAACCATAAAAACCAGAAGATATCTGGGATGAAAAAAGATTCGGTTCCGGAGGAGTTTGATGGACGGAAATACCAGGATCTGTAAAAAATGCCTGCTTCGTGAGATGGACGAGGCAGGCTTTTTTCAGAATATGTATGATTATATTGCAAGAATTCCGGCGGACGATAAAACGCCGGAGGAGGAATACGAGCGGCGGCTTTCCCTCTGTAAGGAGTGTGAAAAGCTGCTGTCCGGCATGTGCCGCATGTGCGGCTGCTACGTGGAGATGCGGGCAGCGATTGCACTGCGGGACTGCCCGGGGAAAAAGTGGTAGCAAAAGAGAAACCCCGCACAGCGGATCCTGTGAAAACAACGGATCCCTGTGCGGGGTTTTGAGAATCAGCGAAGTCGGTAAGATCAGTTGGGACTCGTTTGCGTCTCCGTTGCGACTTTCGGATCCTTGAAATAGCGGGACAGCTTCGGCACGGAGATGAACAGCGTCAGAAATTCGGCGACCGGAATCGACAGCCACACACCGTTGGTGCCAAGCACGAGCGGCAGAAGCAGCGCGGAGAGAACGATAAAGACGAAGGTTCGCAAAAAAGAAATCAAAGCAGAGGTCTTTCCGTCTGACAGTGCCGTAAAAATGCCGGAGGCGACGATATTCGTACCGCAGAACAGGTAAGCGATGGAGAACAGATATCCGCCGTGGCGTGTCAGTTCAAAGCCGTACGTGCCTTTCTGCATGAAAACGGCGGAAATAACAGGAGAACCGAAGGCGGCCACAAGTGCGATGATCACAGAGCTTACCACAACGAAGCGGATACTGATGCGGTAAAGCCGGATCAGCCGCTGTTTGTTCCGGCTGCCGTAGTTGAAGCTGAACACAGGTGCAACGCCGATACTGTAGCCGAGGTACAGCGCAACAAAGAGAAACTGTCCGTACAGAATCGCCGTGATGGCGGCAACACCGATTTCGCCCTCAAATTTCAGCATCAGCATGTTGAAAAGGTAAGTGACAACGGCTGCAGAAAGATTGCTGACCATCTCGGAGGAACCGTTGAAGCAGCTTGTGGAGAGCAGGCCTTTGGAAAATTCCGGACGGGTGAAGCGAAGGCCTTTGCGGGCAAAGGTAAAGTATAAAATGCCGGCAACGGCCGGAATGCACTGGCCAAGGCCGGTGGCAAGGGCAGCTCCAGCAACACCAAGATGGAGCGGAACGACAAACAGATAGTCCAGAAGCATGTTGGTAATGCCGGCGGACACCGTAAGGGAAAGTCCGAGTCCCGGGCGTCCTGCCGTTACAAAGAAGGACTGGAACAGCGCCTGGAGAAGACAGACAGGGGCAAAGGAAAGGATCGTCCGCAGATAGGCGGTACCGTAATCCATCAGCACCGGCGTTGCACCGAGCAGACTGCAGATCTGGCGGCAAAACAGGTTGCCGAGCACTGCGCCCAGAATACCGATGATCAGTGTGGTAAGGGTAAGGGCAGAAAAGTTACGGTTGGCTTCCTCCTGTTTTTCCTGTCCGATCTTTGCGGCGACAACGGCGCTGCCTCCGGTACCGAACATGATGCCGACGGCAAGAAGAATGCTGACGGCAGGATAGACGATATTGGCGGCGGAAAGCGCCATGCTGTCCACGTACTGTGCGATGAAAAAGCCATCCACAATACTGTAGAGAGACATAAAGATCATCATGATGATCGATGGAAACGCAAACTTCAGCAGAGAGCGGAAGTTGAAATCTTTGGCGAGTGACTGACTCATAATCGAAAACCTCCTTTTTATGTGTGAAAAGCCTTTTTCAGACACGCTTTAGATGGGAAAGATTTCTTGTGAAAATTTGAATCGTTTGCTATTATAAAGGATAGGGTAACCCTATAGTCAAGTGCAAAAAAGGTGAAAAACAGGAAAAATTCCGAGAGCAAATGTTCAGGAAAAGGAGTCAGAAATGGGAAAACAGGAGTATTTAAGCGCGGGGCGATTTGCAGCGCTGGTAGGCACGACAAAGGAAACGCTTTTTCATTATGATGAGATTGGTCTGTTTGTACCAAAAAGAAGAGAGGCAAACGGCTATCGGTATTATGCGATGGACCAGATGGAAACATTTGATGTGATCGGAATGCTGCGGGAGCTGGGCATGCCGCTGGCAGAGATTCGAAATTATCTGGAACAGCGAAGTCCTGAAAAATTCGGAGTACTGCTGGAACAGGAGGAGAAGGTGGTGCGCGAAAAAATGCAGCGGCTCCGCGAGATGCAGCGCTGGATTGGGGAAAAGAAGCGGTTTCTGGCACAGGCATCGGCGGAATGCCGTGAGGCGTTTGAAAAAGATCCCTTCTGTCCTGTGGGAATTCATACCCTGCCGTTGCAGTATCTTGTCACGAATCACAGCGAGTCAGCGGATAATCTGGCAGTCAATCAGAAAATCGGAGAGCTCTATGCTTACTGTGGGCAATACGGAAATCGAAGTTCGTATAATGTTGGGTTTGTTCAGAAACGGGAAACACTGGAAACGGGGAATTTTCTGGATTACCGTGATTTTTATCTGATTTTTGATCGTGTGCCGGCGAAAGTGCGATACACGGTTCGGCCGGAGGGAGAGTATCTTTGCTATTATTATAAAGGACCGTGGCAGGGAATTGAAGCGGCGTACCGGAAGCTGTTCCGGTATGCCACGGAACAGAGACTTTTGCTGGACGACCGCTTTTATGAGGAATATATGGTGGACGCGCTGACCAGTCAGAAAATGGAACAGTATATTACGAGAATCGCCGTAAAAATTTTAAGATAGACAGGTAGGAGGGGAAAAAACAAGATTTTCACAAACTTTTTTCATTCTCCTCTTGACCATGACGCAACGTCACCCATTATAGTGAGGGTACAACAAGTTGAATTGACATAAAACTGAGACGATAAACACACCAAAAAGGAGAAAAAGCATGAAAGTATTAGTAACAGGCGGAGCCGGATTTATCGGCGGAAACTTCGTACATCACATGGTAAACAAATACCCGGATTATCAGATCGTAAACCTGGACCTGCTGACCTATGCGGGAAACCTGGAGACTCTGAAACCGGTTGAGGACAAACCGAACTACAAATTTGTAAAAGGTGATATCGCAGACGAAGCTTTCATCATGGATCTGTTTGAAAAAGAGAAATTTGACGTTGTTGTCAACTTCGCAGCAGAGAGCCATGTAGACCGTTCCATCGAGGATCCTGGCATCTTTGTTCAGACCAACGTAATGGGAACCCGTGTACTGCTGGATGCTTCCAGAAAATTCGGCGTAAAGAGATATCATCAGGTATCTACCGATGAAGTTTACGGAGACCTTCCGCTGGATCGCCCGGACCTGTTCTTTACAGAGAATACCCCGATCCACACCTCCAGCCCGTACTCTGCATCCAAAGCAAGCGCAGACCTGTTTGTACTGGCTTACCACAGAACCTTCGGTACCCCGGTTACCGTTTCCAGATGCTCCAACAACTACGGCCCGTATCACTTCCCGGAAAAGCTGATTCCGCTTATGATCAGCCGCGCACTGGCAGACGAAGAGCTTCCGGTATACGGAAACGGTGAGAATGTCAGAGACTGGCTGCACGTATCCGACCATTGTGAAGCAATCGACCTGATTATCCATAAAGGTAAAGTAGGCGAGGTTTACAACATTGGCGGACACAACGAGAGAACAAACCTTCAGGTAGTACAGACCATCCTGAAAGCTCTGGACAAACCGGAATCTCTGATCAAATACGTAAAAGACCGCCCGGGCCATGACAGAAGATATGCAATCGATCCGACCAAGATCGAGACTGAACTTGGATGGAAACCAAAATACAATTTCGATACCGGAATTGCACAGACAATCCAGTGGTATCTGGACAATGAAGACTGGTGGAAACACATCATCAGCGGTGAGTATCAGAACTACTTTGCTGAGATGTACAAAGACCGTCTGTAAGAGAGAAAAGTGAAATGCAAAGGCCGCAAAAAAGCGGCTTTTGCGAAGGAGTGGTGGATATGGATCAATATTATACCACTGGTGAATTTGCCCGGATGGCCCATGTGACCATTCGGACAATTCGCTATTACGACAAAAAAGGGCTGCTGAAGCCAAGCTTTATCAACGAGTCCGGTTATCGGATGTATTCGGATGAGGATTTTCTGAAGCTGCAGAAAATTTTATCGCTGAAATATCTCGGATTTTCCCTGAATGAGATCGGAAATATGACGATTCACGATACGAGTGCGGATATTCTGAAATCATTGAAAATGCAGATCGGACTTGTGCACAAGAAGATGGAAAATCTGGAGCAGATGGAAAAGGCGCTGCAGAATACGACACAGATTCTGGAGGAGACGAACCAGATCGACTGGACCGGCATTCTGAACCTGATTCATCTGACCGATATGGAAAAGATGCTGGTGGAGCAGTACAAAAACGGGGAAAACCTGAATATCCGTATTTCGCTGCACGAGCAGTATTCCCAAAATAAAAAGGGATGGTTCCCGTGGCTTCTGGAACAGATGGATTTTGACGGTGCGCGCCGGATTCTGGAGATTGGCTGCGGAAACGGACAGCTCTGGAAAAAAGCGGAGCCATCCGTGCTGAAAGGAAAGTATATCTGTCTGTCTGACCTGTCAGACGGCATGATCCGGGATGCGGCGGAAAATCTGGGAGAAGAAAAGGCATCCTGTTTTGATTTCCGGACACTGGACTGCCAGAAGCTTCCGTTTCCGGATGCGGAATACGACCGGATTATTGCAAATCATGTTTTGTTCTATGTCCAGAATCTGTCCCGCGGTCTGCAGGAAATCAGCCGTGTGCTTTCAGATGACGGCGTGTTCTACTGCAGTACGTATGGAAAAGGCCATATGAAAGAGATTACCGATCTGGTACAGGAGTTTGATCCGCAGATCAATCTTTCGGAGGTGGCGCTGTATACTATTTTTGGTCTGGATCACGGAGAAAAGCAGTTAAAGCCTTATTTTGGCAGCGTAGAGAAAAGAATCTACGAGGACAGTCTCTGGGTCGACCGGCCGGAGCCGCTTCTGGACTATATCCTTTCCTGCCATGGAAATCAGAATGAGTATCTGTATCCGAGACAGCGGGAATTCAAAGAATTTCTGGAAAAGAAAATTCAGAAACACGGCGGAATTGCGATCACAAAAGAGGCAGGGGTTTTCATCTGCAGAAAATAACGGGAGAGGCCGACATGAAAATGGAGGTCTCTTTTTTATCCCTCATTTTAGGCAAGTTTGACAAAAATGTTAAAAAATAAATACAGAGTATGTTTTTTGTATTGCCAGAGATCACAAAAGGATGTATACTAAAGTAGAATGTCTAAGTATGCGTGACTTGAAGAAAGAACACAAAAAGAGGGATAAGGTATGAAGGAATTATTTGATGTACACTGCCATATGGTCCCGGGGGTAGACGACGGTGCAGCTGACCTGGAAGAGTCGCTGGCGATGCTGAAAATGCAGCACGAGGACGGGGTCAGGAAGATTATCATCACACCGCATTATCGGCGGCGGATGTTTGAAACACCGGCAAAAAAGGTACATGAGCAGTTTCTGAAACTGCAGGAAGCGGCAAAAAAGGAATATCCGGATATGTCGCTTTATCTCGGGTGTGAACTTCACTCGAACATGGATCTTCAGGATATCCTGGAAAAACGGAAATATGTGACCATGGCCGGTTCATCCTATGTTCTGTTGGAATTTTCCGAGGGAGATTCCGCACAGCATATCCGTGAGAGAGTCTACAATGTACTGTCCTGCGGTTACGAACCGATTATCGCGCATGTGGAGCGCTATCAGGCAACGGTAAAGAGCGTCGGATTTTCCAGCGATCTGGTGGATATGGGCGCAAGACTGCAGGTGAATGTGGAAAGTATACTTGGAAAGTATACGTGGGGGGCAAAACGCTACTGCAGAAAACTGATGAAGGAAGATCTGCTCGGTTTTGTCGGCAGCGATTCCCACAACACAAAAACACGTATTCCCAACATAGGAGCAGGCGCTGCCTATGTTTCAAAAAAAATGGGAGAGGCATATGCCGAAAGGATTTTCCACGATAATCCGATGGAAATCTTAAGGGATGCCGGAGAAATCTAAAAAAAGTCAGGAGAAGAAGATGGAAACGAATCAACAGAATCAGGATGAAATTGAAATCGATTTACTGGAACTGCTTCGTGTGCTCTGGAGCAAAATTGGCTATGTGATTTTAGCTGCATTGGCACTTGGCCTTCTGATGGTACTGGTCAGCAAAGTATTTATGAAGCCGCAGTATGAATCGACGACAAAAATGTATGTACTGTCAAAACAGGACAGCAGCAGTACTGTAACAAGTGGAGATCTGCAGGCAAGTTCTCTTTTAACCAAAGACTATGCGGAGCTGATTCAGAGCCGTCAGGTTGTTGAAACCGTTATTGCACAGTTAAATCTGGATCTTACCTATGAGGAGTTTTTGAACAAAATTACTGTTACTACACAGAACGATACGCGTATCCTTTCGATTACAGTAAAAGACGAAGATCCGTATGTAGCAAGCCAGATGGCGGATGCAATCCGTGTAGCAGCATCAGATCATATTCAGAACGTTATGAACACAGAAGCTGTAAATGTGGTAGATGAGGCGAATATTCCAGATGAGCCGGTAAGCCCAAGTATTAAGAAAAACGGGCTGATCGGTGCAATAGCAGGTGCATTTATCGCGATTGTCATCATCATTATTGTTTATCTGACAAATGACACCATCCAGACCTCCGAAGATGTAGAACGTTATCTGGGTGTCAGTACACTCGGCATAATTCCTCTTGCAGAAGGACAGAAAAAGAGCAAGAAGAAAAACAAAAACGGCCGTGGAAGAAAGAAATAAGGGAGGATACGGAACGTGAATCAGGTAGTAGTAAAACAGGAAAAATCAGGCTATCAGATTGTGGAAGCCTACAAATCTCTTCGGACCAACCTTCAGTTCTGCGGAGAAGATAAGAAAGTAATCGCGGTTACAAGCTGTACACCAAATGAGGGAAAGAGCAGTGTTTCTATGCAGCTCGGCATTTCTCTTGCAGAGAGCGGAAAAAGAGTGATTTTGATCGATGCCGATCTTCGGAAATCGGTTCTTCTTGGAAGAACGAAAACACAGAAATCTGTTCGCGGACTGGCACACTTCCTGTCCGGTCAGGCAACTCTGGAGGATGTCATCTGTTCTACCAATGTAAAGAACTTTTACATGATTTATTCCGGCCCGTTTCCGCCGAATCCGGCAGAGCTTCTGGGGGGAAAGAACTTCCGAAGTCTTTTAAATGCACTTCGTAAAGTTTACGATTATGTGATTGTGGATACTCCTCCGCTTGGAAGCGTTATCGACAGTGCAATCGTTGCAGAAATCTGTGATGGTTCAATCATGGTCATTGAGTCCGGTGTGATCAGCTATCGTTTTGCACAGGAAGTAAAGAGCCAGCTCGAGAGAAGTAACTGCCCGCTGCTTGGCGTTGTCCTGAACAAGGTGGATATGCAGAAACAGGCGTATGGTAAATACGGAAAATACGGTCAGTACAAATATGGAGATTACGGCCAGGAGGAGGACGATTAACTGCCATGAAAAAAGGGATTGTTGCAGGTTTGATTGTCCTGTGCGTGGCGCTAGGAGCCGGTACAGCAGCTGTCGTAGTGACGGACGACCGAAAAGGCCCGGAAATCGAGCTTCCAGCTGATGGGGATGTAACGTATGAGGAAGGCAGTGATACAGCGTCTTTGCTGGAAGGCGTTACTGCAACGGATGAGAAAGACGGAGATGTGACAGATTCGCTGATGATTGAAAACATTTTCCCGAACGATGATCATACCAGTGCATCGGTTGTCTATGCGGCAAAGGACAGTCACAATAATGTATCAAAAGCAACACGCCGCGTGAATTATAAAGCTGCAGCGGAAGATACCCCGGCGGAAAATGAGGCTACGCAGGAAACGGATAACAGTGGGGCGGCAGATGAGTCTGCACCGGCAGCAGAGGAGCCGCAGCAGAATGACACAGAGGGCACAAAAAATGAGACAGATGCGCAGATGGAAATCGAAGCACTGCCGGCGGAAAGCCCAAAACTGTACCTGAATACGTATGAAGTAACAGTGGAAGCCGGAAACGATCTGGACAAAACCAGCTATATCAAAGAGATGACCGATGATGCAGACAGCCAGGAGTCACTCTTTAACCAGATTGAGATCGACGGCGATGTGGATACTGCAGTGCCGGGAGATTACACGCTGACGTATCATGTGACGGACAGCGATGGAAACAGATCAAATGCAGCGGTGCTTACCGTACACGTTCAATAAGAATAGAAGAACTGCTCTGATGGGGATGCCCGATCGGGGCAGTTCTTTTTTCAAGTTTTTACGGCGCGAGTAAAATTTGACAGCCCAAAATGAGTATGGTAGAGTGAGAAAGAAAGACGGCAGAAGGGGGCAGAGGAGATGCTTCGAATCTGGCAGAAAACAGAAAAACAGAAGCTGGAGCCGGTAGGAATGGGAACGGCGTTCCCCTTTTTAAAGGAAAAGAACCATGTAGTTTCTATCATCGGCGGCGGCGGAAAAACGACGCTGCTGTACGAGATGGCAGGCTTTTGCGTAAAAAACGATCAGAAGGTACTGGTGACAACTTCGACGCACATTTACCGTCCGCCGAAGGAATGGCATGACCAGAGTCTGGAAGCGGTCGAAAGAAAATTTCGCACAGGCCGCGCAGCGATTATCGGGAGTGCCTGCCGGGATCCGGAAAAGCTTTCCATGCCGGAAACGGAACTATTTGAAGCGGCACGCAAAAAGGCCGATCTGACGCTGATCGAGGCGGACGGCGCGAGACACCTGCCGTGCAAGGCACCGGCGGAACATGAACCGGCGCTGCTTTCCTCTTCAGATCTTGTGATTGGTGTGACAGGTCTTTCGGCACTGGGACAGCCGCTTGGCAAGGGCTGCTTTCGGGCAGAACGGGCGGCGGAACTGCTTGGCTGTACGATGGAACACCATATCACGGAAGAAGATCTGGCACGGCTGATCGCATCGGAACAGGGACAGCAGAAGGATTTGAAAGGCAGAACGTTTTATGCGGTACTGCACCAGTATGAGAAAAAAGAACACCGGGCGGCCGCAGAGAAACTTGTGGAGCTGCTGCGCAGGCAGGGGATCGAGCATGTTCTGGTTACGTGCGCGACAGGAAACAGAAGACAAAGCGGTGAGAACACGAATCCCTGGTATGGGAGAGCAGAGTTTCCCGTGCGTGAAGCGGAAGAAGAGTGGGAACCTGGAGAATAAAACGGAAATAGAACGGAGGAGACAGATGGCGGAATTTACCCATTTTAAGAAAGACGGCAGCGCCGTCATGGTCGATGTCCATGAGAAGCCGGACACGTACCGGGCAGCATCGGCGACGGGAACTATACAGGTAAGCCCGGAGGTATTTGCAGCCGTGCGGGACCATACGGCGAAAAAAGGCGATGTGCTCGGCGTTGCACGGCTGGCAGGCATCATGGGGGCGAAGAAGAATGCGGAGTTGATTCCGCTGTGCCACATTGTGCCGCTGACGAACTGCGAAGTGACATTTACCACGGACGAGAATACAAATTCTATTACGGCCGTGTGCACCACATCATGTGTCGGAAAGACCGGCGTGGAGATGGAGGCGCTGACTGGTGTTTCCACAGCGCTGCTCACGATCTACGATATGTGCAAGGCGATGGACCGCGGCATGGTGATTCGTGATATCCACATTCTGGAAAAGGACGGCGGAAAGAGCGGTCATTATATCTATCAGAAAGAGGAAAAATAAAGCATGGCAGAAAAGAAAGATTTCCCGGTTTTCCGGGTGGGAATTGTAACGTTAAGTGACAAAGGCTATCAGGGCGAGCGCGAGGATAAGAGCGGCCCAAAGATCAAAGAGCTGCTTCCGGCGGAGCAGTATGAGGTCGTTTCGATGCGCCTTCTGCCGGATGAGCGGGCGATGATCGAGGAGGAACTGATCCGGCTTGCCGATCTGGAGCAGTGCGATCTTGTCCTCACGACAGGCGGCACGGGATTTTCCATGCGGGATGTGACACCGGAGGCAACTCTGGCGGTAT
This sequence comes from Blautia sp. AF19-1, assembly GCF_003479155.1. Lineage (NCBI taxonomy): Bacteria > Bacillati > Bacillota > Clostridia > Lachnospirales > Lachnospiraceae > Blautia > Blautia sp. AF19-1. The sequence goes on along the minus strand of NZ_QUGQ01000004.1, from coordinate 106,214 downwards.
CCGGCCGTGTGGCACCTGGCATCGCGGAGGCGATCCGCGCGGGCAGCATGGCGATCACAAAACGGGCGATGCTGAGCCGGGCAGTGAGTGCAATCCGTCATCGGACGCTGATTATCAATCTGCCGGGAAGCCCGAAGGCGGTGGAAGAGAGTCTTGGATTTGTACTTGATACCCTGCCGCATGCGTTGGGACTTCTGCGCGGAACGGACGGAGAGTGCGGAAGAAGCTGAAAAAAGAGGGAACAGGTAACGATGGAAGAAGAAAAAATTATTTTCTGTAAGAGCGGCGGCTGTACGGCAAAGCTCGGGGCAGGCGTGCTCGAACATATTCTGGAGAAGCTGCCGAAAGGGGAAAAGGATCAGAATCTGCTGGTGGGCTATGACAGCAAAGACGATGCATCCGTCTACCGGCTGACGGACGACCTTGCGATGGTCCAGACGCTGGATTTCTTTCCGCCGGTGGTGGAGGATCCGTACACGTTTGGAAAAATTGCGGCGGCGAATGCCTTAAGCGACATCTATGCGATGGGCGGAGAGGTGCGGACAGCCCTGAATATCGTCTGCTTTCCGGAACAGATGGATCTGAATGTCCTCGGAGAAATCATGCGCGGCGGCGCGGAAAAGGTGCAGGAGGCGGGCGGATCGCTCTCCGGCGGTCATTCGATTGCGGATGACAGTGTAAAATACGGCCTTTCTGTCACGGGAACCGTGCATCCGGATCGGATCTGGCAGAACAATACGGGCCGCGTGGGTGATCTGCTCATTCTGACGAAACCGCTCGGAACCGGCATTCTCTGTGCGGCGCACCGCGTCGGGGAGGAAAACCCGGGTGGATTTCAAAAGGCAGTGGAATCGATGATGACGCTGAATAAGTACGCCTCGGAGACGGCACGGAAGTATAACATTCATGCCTGTACCGATGTAACGGGCTTTAGTTTCCTAGGACATCTGCATGAGATGATGGAGTCGGGCGTGTCCTGCCATATCTGGGCGGATCAGATTCCGGTGTTCCCGGGGGCTGTGGAAGCGGCGGAGGAGTTTCTGATCACTGCGGCAGGCCAGCGGAACCGGAATCATCTGGAGCAGCATGTGACCTTTAAGGATATACCGTTCGGCATGCAGGAGGTGCTGTTTGACCCGCAGACATCGGGAGGGCTTCTGATGGCCGTGGATGCCGTGGATGCAGAAAAAATGCAGAGAAAACTGCTGGAGCAGGGGATTCCGGCAGCAATCGTTGGAAAAATCACAGAGCCGGCAGGAACCGAAATTTATGTGACACAGAGCAGGAAATGGTAAGGCAGGGAGGATGAAAAATGGCAGAGATGGAGAAAAAGACAGTAAACGCAATGGGTGATGTGTGCCCGGTACCGCTGGTAAAGGCAAAAAATGCGATTGCAGAACTTGCGGGAAGCGGAAAAGTGGAGGTTCTGGTGGATAATGAAATCGCCGTGCAGAACCTGGAAAAAATGGCGCAGCAGAAAGGATATGGCTTTCTGGTAAAAGAGAAGAAAGAAAAAGAGTATCATGTGGAGTTCACCGTATCGGAAACAGAGCCGGCTGAAACAGAAGAGAAAACCGTATGCCTCGTACCGGCGGCAAAGAAAACAAAACTTGTCGTTCTTTCTGCAGACCATATGGGCGAAGGAGCCGAGGAGCTGGGTAAAATTCTGATGAAGAGCTTCCTTTATGCACTGACCCAGCAGGATGAGCTGCCGGATACGATTCTGTGCTACAACGGCGGTGCAAAGCTGACCTGCGAGGGTTCCGAGTCCCTGGAGGATCTGAAAGATCTGGCAGCGCGCGGCGTTGAAATTCTGACCTGTGGAACATGCCTGAACTTCTACGGCATCACTGAAAAGCTGCAGGTCGGCAGTGTGACCAACATGTATGACATCGTGGAGCGCATGAGCAGCGCAGACCGCGTGATTAAGCCATGATTTACCTCGATTCGGCGGCAACGTCGCTGTGGCATCCAAAAGAAGCAGAGGAGCGTATGATCCAGGCACTGCGCGGCTGTGGAAATGCAGGCCGCGGTGCACACGATGCGACACTGGATGCGGGCCGCATCGTCTTTGAGACAAGAATGCGGCTGGCAGAGTTGTTTCATGCGGAGAGTCCAGAGCGGATTGCGTTTACGTGCAACGATACGGAGGCACTGAACACGGCAATTTTCGGACTCTTCGGGCCGGGGGATCATGTGATCACGACAGTCTGCGAGCATAATTCCGTTCTGCGCCCGCTGTATGCACTGGAAAAACAGGGACTGGAGCTTTCCGTGATTCCGGCGGATGTATCTGGAAGGATCGATTACGATCAGATGGAAGCGGCAGTGCGGAAAAACACGAAAGCGTTTGTCGTTACGCATGCCTCCAACCTGACCGGAAATATCACGGATCTTGCGCGGGTGTGCGAAATTGCGGAACACCATTCCCTGCTTCTGATCGTCGATGCGGCGCAGACAGCGGGGATTCTGCCGATCAATGTACAGAAAAGCGGGATCGACGTGCTCTGCTTTTCCGGCCACAAGGGACTATTAGGGCCGCAGGGAACCGGCGGAATCTACGTCCGTCCCGAACTTTCGATCCGGCCGCTCAAAATGGGCGGAAGCGGAATCCGAAGCTATGAAAAAGAACAGCCTGCGGCGATGCCGGAGCACCTGGAAGCGGGAACTTTAAATGTCCACGGAATTGCGGGACTTTTGGGATCGCTGGAATATCTGGAGAAGACGGGGATTGAAATGATTTACAAAAGAGAGAGGGAGCTGATGCACCTCTTTCTGGAGGAAATTCAGGGAATCCCGGGACTTACTTTATATGGAACAGACGATCTGCAGCAGCGGGTACCAACGGCGGCATTAAACATCGGCTCCTGTGATTCGGGATATGTCAGCGACTGGCTGTATGAGAACTATGGTATTGCAGTCCGAAGCGGGGCACACTGCGCGCCGCTGATGCACGAAGCACTCGGGACACGGGAGCAGGGAGCCGTGAGGTTCAGCTTTTCCCATGTACTGACGGAAGAAGAAGTCCGGATTGCCGCGCAGGCTCTGCGGGAGTTTGCCGAAGAAGAAATGCAGCAGTGAGAGAGGCGGCAGCCGGCATCCGGGATACAAAAGAAGCTGGAAAAAGGAAGAAACGATATGAGACAGCGAAAAGAAACCTGGATTCTGACGTTTGCGGGGACAACGCAGGCGATGCAGATGGAGCAGTATGCGAGAGCGCACGGCCTGCCGGGAAGGATGATCCCCGTTCCGCGGGAAATTACGGCGGGCTGCGGTCTTTCCTGGAAAGCAGCGCCGGAAGAGGGAAAAGAAATCCTTGCGGCACTTCAGACGGCGGGACTTGCCTATGAGGCGGAGTACCGTGTGCTGTTGTAGAGGTGTGAGGTGGAAATGGAAGAAAAAGAAGAAACATTACGACAGAAGCTGCGGTACGACATGCGGCTGCGCGTCAGCCGGACGGATCATGCCTTCGGTCCCGGTGTGGCGGAGCTGATGGAGCATGTGGAAGCAACCGGCTCCCTTTTGAAGGGCTGCAAATGCATGCAGATGGCGTACTCGAAGGGATGGAAAATCTTAAAGCGCGCCGAGGAGGATCTCGGCATCCCGCTGGTACAGGGCAACCGGGGCGGCAGCAACGGCGGCCAGACGGTACTGACCCCGGAGGGAAAAGAATTCCTGAAGCGGTACCGGAAGTTTGAACAAGAAGTCCGCGCAGGCGCCGATGCGTCGTTTCAGAAGTGGTTTGGAACAGAAGAAAAATAACATTTTTTACGGGGACACGTTGACAAAACGGGTCCTTTCCTGTATTTTTATTAATGGAAAAAGCGTTATTCTCGAACAAGAATAACGAAGCAGGCCGCGGAAGACGGAAGAAAACGGCGGCTGCTGAAACGAAAGAAGGAAGACAGCGAAGATGAAAAAGAAAGATCTGATCGTGGTACGGGGAGCAGGAGATCTTGCAACCGGTACGATCCATCGTCTGAAAAAAGCGGGCTTTCGTCTGTTGGTTCTGGAAGCAGAGCACCCGGCGGCGATCCGGCGGCAGGTGGCTTTGAGCGAAGCGGTATATGCCGGCAGCGCCAGGGTAGAGGACGTGGAAGCCGTGCGCATGGACGTGGATCTCGCAGAGAAAAAGAACCGGAAAGAACTTCTGGAACAGGAAATGGAACGGATCTGGAAGAAAGATGGTGTTCCGGTGCTCGTGGATCCGGCGGGACTAAGCATTGCAGCACTTCGCCCGGCCGTCGTGGTCGATGCGATTCTGGCGAAGAAAAATCTCGGGACGACAAAAGAGATGGCGCCGCTTGTGATTGCCCTCGGACCGGGCTTTACGGCAGGAGAAGATGTGGATGTTGTAATTGAGACGAAGCGCGGTCATAATCTTGGACGCGTGATCCGAAGCGGAAGCGCGGTTCCGAACACTGGCATTCCGGGCATCATCGGCGGGTACGGAAAAGAGCGTGTGATGCATGCACAGGCGGAAGGTATTCTGCGGAATGCGGCTTCGATCGGAGACATTGTGGAAGCCAGGGCTGTGATTGCAGAGATTGAGACAGAAAACGGGACGGTACCTGTGGAAGCATCTCTTTCCGGTCTGCTGCGCGGGCTGATCCGCGACGGCTATCCGGTGACGAAGGGATTTAAGATTGCGGACATCGATCCGCGGAAAGAAGAACTGCAGAACTGCTTCACGATTTCTGATAAGGCGCGGTGCATCGCCGGAAGCGTGCTGGAAGTGATCTGCGGGGAACTGGAATAGATTCAAATAGAAAAAGTGAGGCGTTTCAGATGAAACTGATGAAAACAGAAGACGCGGTAGGCCAGGTGCTCTGCCACGATATTACACAGATTATCAAAGGTGTGACAAAAGATGCGGTATTCCGCAAAGGCCACATCATTACAGAAGAAGATATTCCGGTGCTGTTAAGTGTCGGAAAGGACAACATTTACATCTGGGAAAAGGACGATACAATGCTGCATGAAAATGAGGCGGCACAGATTCTTTACGATATGTGTAAAAACGATCACATGCATCCGTCCGATGTCAAAGAAGGAAAAATTGAACTGATCGCGGACTGCGACGGCCTTTTGAAAGTGGACCGCGAGAAGCTGAAAAAAGTAAACAGCCTCGGCGAGATGATGATTGCGACGCGCCACGGTGATACATACGTGAAAAAAGGCGACAAACTGGCGGGAACGAGAATTATTCCGCTCGTCATCAAAAAAGAGAAGATGGAGACGGCACAGGCAGTCTGTTCCTACGGGCCGATCCTGACCTTAAAGCCGTTCCACAAGAAAAAATTTGCGGTTCTGACAACGGGAAATGAAGTGTATTACCATCGGATCGAGGACACCTTCACACCGGTTATCCAGGAAAAGCTGGCAGAATTCGGCGCGGAGATGATCTTTCATGAGGTTTACGATGATGATGCATCGAAGATCACAGACGGATGCCGCCGCGCGATGGAAGCGGGTGCCGATCTTGTCTTCTGCACCGGAGGAATGAGTGTGGATCCGGACGACAAGACGCCGCTGGCGATCAAAAATACCGGAGCACGCATCGTTTCCTACGGCGCGCCGGTGCTGCCGGGAGCCATGTTCCTTCTGGCGTATGCCGAAAACGGAACACCGATCGTCGGCCTGCCGGGATGCGTCATGTATTCGAAACGGACGATTTTCGATCTTGTCCTGCCGCGCCTCATTGCAGATGATGAGGTGACAGCGGAGGAGCTGGCCGGTCTTGGCGAGGGCGGTCTCTGCCTGAACTGCAAGGTCTGCACCTTCCCGAACTGCGGTTTTGGAAAAGGCAGATAAACGATGAAGGATCAGTATGGCAGAACGATAGATTACCTGCGGATTTCCATCACGGACGCGTGCAATTTGAGATGCCGGTACTGTATGCCGGAGAGTGCGGCGGGCTGTGCACTGGAGCAGGCGGAACAGAATCCACCGCTTACCGTCGAAGAGATGCTGAAGATTGTGCACGCCGCGGCTGGGCTTGGCATCACGCATTACCGGATTACCGGAGGGGAACCGCTGGTAAGAAAAGAGTGCGTGGAGCTGGTGCAGAAAATAAAAGCAGTGCCGGGCACCGCATCCGTTGGGATCACGACGAATGGCGTACGCCTGGCATCGTGTGCGAGGGATCTGAAGGCGGCCGGCTGTGACAGTGTGAATGTGAGCCTGGATACCGTGGATGCGGCAGAGTTTGCGGCGCTTACCGGACGCGATGCGCTGGAGCAGGTAAAGCAGGGTATCTGCGCGGCCAAAGAGGCGGGTCTTTTAGTGAAGCTGAATGCGGTGCATCGAAAAGAACTGCATGCGCAGGAACTGATTGAATTTGCAGAGCAGGAAAAAGTCCCGGTGCGGTTCATCGAGGTGATGCCGGTGGGCGCCGGAAAATCGTACGTGGGTCCGTCGAATGAGGCGCTGAAAACAGAGCTGGAACAGTGGTATGGGGCATGTACGCCGGACCAGGAAAAAGAAGGAAACGGTCCTGCGGCTTATGTGCGGTACGAAAAGCTGTCGATGCCCGTCGGCTTTATCAGCGCGATCCACGGAAAGTTCTGCGGAAGCTGCAACCGCGTACGGCTGACAAGCCGCGGCTTTTTAAAGCTCTGTCTCTGCTATGAGAACGGCGTGGATCTGCGGGAGGTTCTGCAGAACGGAACGGCGGCGGATCTGCGGGATGTGATGGCACAGGCAATCTTAAAAAAGCCGATGGAACACTGCTTTGAGCGGCCGAAGGATATGACAGAGCATCACCTGATGTCCGGTATCGGCGGATGAAATGACGGCGGTTCGAAAAGAAGAGGAAACAAAAGAAATGGGAAAAATCATAGGAATCTGTATCAGTGAAAAACGGGGAACGGCAAAGCACGAGGTGGAAACGGCGAAGCTGGTGGAAGACTGGGGCATCGAGGGCGATGCACACGCCGGGCACTGGCACCGCCAGGTGAGCCTTTTGTCGTATGAAAAAATAGAAGCCTTCCGTGCAAAGGGGGCGGATATTCCGCTCGGCGCCTTCGGGGAAAACCTGATCGTGGAAGGATATGATTTCCGGAATCTGCCGGTCGGCACGCGGTTTTCCTGCGGGGATGCGCTGCTTGAGATGACGCAGATCGGAAAGGAGTGCCACAGCCACTGCGAGATTTTCAAACGCATGGGTGAATGCATCATGCCGCGGGAGGGCGTTTTCGCGGTGGTGCTGCGCGGCGGCACGATTCAAAAGGGTGACACCATCGAACTGGTGACGGAAAAGTAGACCAGAGATCAGACACAAGGAGAGGAAACATGGACGAACTTTACCGGAAACTGCTTGCACAGCTGGAAGAGGGACAGGACACGGTTCTTGCCTTTATCACCGAAGGGGACGGCTCCATTCCGCGCACGACGGGCGCCTATATGCTGGTCGGCCGGGAAGGACGGATTTTCGGAACTATCGGCGGCGGAAACCTGGAATATCAGGCGGTTCTGCATGCGCAGGAGCTGGTGCAGGAGAAGAAAAGTGAATACAGAGAATACGATCTCGGAACCGGAGAGGGGAAGGGGCTTGGCATGGTCTGCGGCGGCAGAGTGAAGGTGTGCTTCTATTTTATGAATGGAGCGCACGGCGAAGCAGAAAGTCTGGCGCAGGCGCTTGCGGCGCAGGAGCAGTACCGCAGTTACTGGATTTTTTTTGCGCTGGACGGAACCGGCATCCGCGTGCTGGAAAAAGAAGCGTGGGAAATGCTTCCGGCGGCACAGGAAAAAGCGGGCCACTGCCGGATTCTGGAACTGGACGGGAAAACGTATTACGCCGAGGAATTCTGCTACGACGGAAAGGTTTATCTGTTCGGCGGCGGCCATCTGGCCCAGGAACTCGTTCCGGTGCTGCATCATCTGGATTTCTGCTGTATCGTACTCGATGACCGGGAGGAATATGTGGACAAAGCATTGTTCCCGGACGCCGGGCAGACCATGCTGGTGGATTTTACGAAACTGGACGAGATTCTTTCGATCCGGAAAAATGATTATCTCGTGATTGTGACACGCGGCCACCGGTGCGATGCGGATGCCGAGGCGTTTGCGCTTCGCACCGGCGCATCGTACATCGGTGTGGTGGGAAGCCGCAGAAAGACAAAGTATGTGCGCGAAAAACTGGAAGCGCAGGGTTTTACCGGAGAACAGCTCGACAGTGTCTATGCCCCGATCGGAATTGAGATCGGAAGCGAGACGCCGGCGGAGATTGCAATCAGCATTGCCGCACAGCTCATTCAGATCCGGTCAGCAAAAACCGGAAAACGAAAAGGTGCACATCCGGCGCTTCATACGTAAATATACAAAATGAGGAGTCAATTATCATGAAAACGAAAACCGTATCCATTCTTCTGATGGCAGCTATGGCACTTTCTCTTGCCGCATGCGGATTTTCCAATTCCACAGATTCTTCCAGTAAGAGCAGCTCCAAGGCAGAGAGCACATCTGCATCCAGCGCTTCTTCGGAAGCAGAGAGCGCATCCAGCGCCAAGAGCACAGCAGACGGCGAAGTATTTGACGATACCACTGTCACCGTATTTGCCGCAAAGAGCCTGAACTCCGTAATGGAGACGCTGATCAGCGAGTACAATAAGACCCAGCCGAATGTCAAACTGGTTGGAAGCTATGACAGCTCAGGAACCCTGATGACACAAATCGAAGAGGGTGCATCCTGCGACGTATTCTTCTCCGCAGCAGCAAAACAGATGGATCAGCTTGAGGAAGAGAATCTTCTGGTTGAGGGAACCCGCCACAATATCGTAAACAATCAGGTCTGCGTTGTAACCTATGAGGGAAGCAATACAGAAGTTACGGGCCTGGAGGATCTGAACAAGGCATCCAGCATCGCACTGGCAGACGGTTCCGTTCCGGTTGGAAAATACACAAGAGAAGCACTGGTCAATGCAGGCATTCTGGAGAAAGCAGACGACGTATCAGCCATCACAACCCAGCAGGTTTCCGAAGCGCTCGGCGGCGTGGAAATCAATGAGTGTGCAAACGTAGGAGCCGTTACTTCCGCAGTTGCAGAGGGATCCAACGAGGTTGGTACCGTTTATTATTCCGATACCTACGGTCTGGAGGACCGTCTGAAGGTTCTGCAGGTCGTTCCGTACGATCTGACCGGAAATGTCATCTACCCGGCAGCACAGGTTGTCAACAAAGAGGCAGATGAGACCGAGCAGGCAGCAGCGAAAGACTTTGTAGAGTTTCTGACTTCCGATGAGGCAGCCGCCATCTTCCGGAATTATTACCTTGATACAGAGGCAGAATAAAAAGAAGATCCCACAAAAAACAGCAGGGATTTGGAATCACTGTCCGAAAAAGAAAGATTTCGTTTCTACGGACGGTGGTTTTGCATCAGAGAAAATCCGGGCAGGATGCGTGATGCAGATATGCAGGGCTGCCGTGGATAGAAAGGAAATGTTATGCAGGAAATACTGGATTTTTTACAGTCACTGGACTGGAGCCCGCTTGTCATTTCGATCAAGACCGGTATTGTGGCGACGATTCTGTCCTTTTTCTTTGGTATTTTTGCCGCGCGTGCGGTGATGAAGCTGCGTCCCGGCGCGCGTGCCGTAATTGACGGCTTTCTGACACTTCCGATGATTCTGCCGCCGACCGTTGCAGGCTTTTTCCTGCTTCTGATTTTCAGCCTCCGCCGTCCGTTTGGTGCTGCACTGTATGAGAATTTCAGTATCAAGGCAGTACAGACATGGCTTGGCTGTATTCTGGCGGCAACGATTATCGCGTTTCCGCTGATGTACCGCAATACGAGAGCGGCATTTGAGCAGGTGGATACGAACCTGATCTATGCGGCGCGGACGCTTGGTATGTCGGAGTGGAAGATTTTCTGGAAAGTGGTCATCCCATCGGCAGGTCCCGGCGTGCTCTCCGGTACGGTACTGGCATTTGCAAGGGCGCTCGGTGAGTACGGTGCGACGTCGATGCTGGCCGGAAATATTCCGGGAAAGACGGGTACCGTTTCCCAGAAAATCGCAATGGTGATTCAGGACGGGGATTATAAAACGGCGGGTTTTTGGTCTGTTGTCGTACTGCTCGTCGGATTCCTTGCGATGACGGCAATGAACCTTCTGGGTAACCGGAGAAAGAAAAATCAGAAACAGTGGTAGAGGATAAAGAATGGCGCTTGAAGTAGATATTACGAAAAAGCTGGACGGATTTTTTATGCATATGCAGTTCCGGGCGGAGCGGGAGATTTTTGCGATTCTCGGCGCGTCGGGCTGTGGAAAAAGCATGACCTTAAAGTGCATCGCCGGAATCGAAAAGCCGGATGAGGGGCGGATTGTCCTTGACGGCAAGGTGCTGTTTGATTCGGAGAAAAAAATCAATCTGCCGCCGCAGAAGCGGAAAGTCGGTTATATGTTCCAGGATTACGCCCTGTTTCCGCATATGAATGTTGTGCAGAATATTGAGGCAGGCATGGGAAAACGGCCGGACCGGAGCCGGACGGAATCGTTAATCCGCCAGTTTCAGCTGGAAGGGCTGGAGAAAAAGATCCCGGGACAGCTTTCCGGCGGACAGAAACAGCGCGTCGCGATGGCACGGATGCTCGCAGCAGAGCCGGAGCTGATTCTGCTCGACGAGCCGTTTTCAGCGCTCGATACCTATCTGAAATGGCAGTTGGAGCAGGAGATGTACAAACATCTGAAGGAGGCCGGAAAACCGGTCATCTTCGTATCACACAACCGCGATGAGGTGTACCGCCTCTGCGATACGGTCAGCTGTATGAACCGGGGAAAGATGGAAGTCATGGAACCGCTGAAGGAATTTTTCCAGAATCCGAAGACGCGCACAGCGGCAATTTTGTCGGGCTGCAAGAACATTTCGGCGGCCGAGCGGGTGGATGCGCACACGCTGCGGGCCGTGGACTGGGGCGTAACGCTGCGCGTAAAGGAGCGGGAAATTGCAGACGATATCCGCGCAGTCGGCATCCGGGCACATTTTCTGGCCACAGTAGAAAGGCCGGGTGAGGAAAATGTATTTCCGGTCAACGAATCCGAAATCTGGGAAGATCCGTTTGAATGGAACATTTCGTTCCGGAAGAATGCCGAATGCAGCTGGCTGCAGTGGAAGATCGCAAAAACAGACTGGAGCCCGGAAATGGGGATTCCAAAGGAGCTGTATCTGAAGGAGGAAGATATTCTGCTGCTGACGGATTCCTGATGCTGGTGTGACAGATTTGGATAAAAAAAGATTGTTTTCGAAATCGTGATCGTGTTTCGAAAACAATCTTTTTTCATCGTTTACAGATTCATTACATGGTGATCCAGCCGAATGCATTTGCCACGGAACTGAACAGAATGATCAGTGCAAACACCGGGCAGAGATACTGGATCATGACAAGAAAGATTTTCTTTCTGCGGAAGCGGCTCTCGCCATGGATGATTTCTTCCTCGATTTTTGCCACACCGATGACTCTCGAAACGAGAAGACAGGTGGCAATGGCAGCAATTGGCATCATTACGGAGTTTGTCAGGAAGTCGAAGAAATCCAGGAACTGCATGCCAAGAATGGTGACGGAGGAAAACGGTCCGTAGCCAAGGCAGGAGAGCGTTCCGAGCGTAATCATGATAACGCCGATCAGAACGGTCGATTTTTTACGGCCCCAGCCGAGTTCATCCTCAAAGGTGGAAACGGCGCTTTCTGTCAATGCAATGGAGCTGGTCAGTGCGGCAAACAGCACCAGAAGGAAAAACAGAATACCGATCACAGTGCCAAAGCCCATATTGGCGAATACCTTCGGGATGGTGATAAACATCAGGGAAGGTCCTGCCTGCAGGGTATCCGGATTTCCGCCGGAGAAGGCAAAGACGGCAGGAATGATCATCAGGCCTGCCATGATCGCAATGGCAGTGTCAAAGATTTCGACGTTGCGTGTGGAATCCTCAATCGAGGTGTCTTTTTTCATGTAGGAGCCAAAGGTGATCAGAATACCCATCGCAATCGAGAGGGAGTAGAACATCTGTCCCATGGCGGCAACAACGGACATCCATGAAAAGTTTTTGAGGTTCGGAACAAGGAAATACTTCACGCCTGCCAGTGCGCCCGGTCTTGTTACGGAATAAACGGCAATGATAACGGAAAGGACGATCAGAATCGGCATCATCACCTTGGAAACGCGTTCAATGCCGTTTCGCACACCGGCGTAGATGATGGCGACCGTAATAAGGCAGAAAACGGCAAAACAGAGCTCTGTGGAAACTCCGTTTGAGATGAAGCCGGAAAAATAGCCGTCCTCTGCGAGCAGGGTACTGTTGCCCTTCACGTATTCGATCAGATATTTGATGACCCATCCTCCGATGACAGAGTAGTATGGAACGATCAGAATCGGGATAATGGCGTTGATCCAGCCCCCGGCGGAAAGCCATTTCGATTTGCCGAACGACTGGAAAGCGCCGACCGGGCTTTTTCGTGTCATGCGTCCGATGGCGGACTCGGCAACGATCATGGAGTAGCCGAAGGTGAGCGCCAGCAGGATATAAATGAGGAGGAAAATTCCTCCGCCGTATTTTGCTGCGAGGTAGGGAAAACGCCAGATATTTCCAAGTCCGACGGAAGCGCCTGCTGCAGCCAGCACGTAACCGATTTTGCCGGAAAACGAGCTGCGGGATTTGTTGTGTTTGTTCATAGAGTTCCTTCCTTTTGTGTGTTACAAAAATTTTGGGTTTATGGTCAGTTCTTGAAGATTTTTTATGCTGACACCATAAAGAAGATTGTAACATTATTGGGAAGGAAAGTCACTACTAAATTTTTTATTTTTTGCTGTCCGGCAGGTATTCCCCGGCCAGTTCCGCCATCAGCTCCGGCACGGTGGTCATGTGATCGAGACGCCATGCATTTTCTCCGCAGAAAAGGAGAGCGTTGTCGGTATCGCCATCGGCAGCGCGGGTCAGGGCAGTGGTAATACAGTAGGGAATGGAGGCTTTGTCGCATTTTTTGAGGCACTGGTAGCAGTGTGAGATTTTTTCCCGTTCCTGTTCGCGTTCCGTCAGAAACGGATTGCGGATTGCGCGGCCCGGCATGCCGACCGGACTGTGCATGATCGTGATATCTTCTTTTTTTGCATTCAGGTATGCCTGTTTGTAGCGGGGATCGGCATCGCATTCTTCCGTGACAACGAAACGGGTAGCCATCTGGACGCCTGCGCAGCCAAGCGACAGATAGTGAAGGATATCCTCATGGGTGTAGACGCCTCCGGCAAAGACGACGGGGATGGTACAGGCATATTTTTCTTCGTAGCCATGTACAATCTGCAGAATTTCCCGGATTTCGTCATCGTAGCCGCGCCGTGCTGTTTCTTCCACGGTTTCGGCGGAGTAGCCGAGATGGCCTCCGGCTGCAGGACCTTCGATGACAACGAGATCAGGAACGCGGTGATAGTGATTGTCCCAAAGCTTCAGAAGAACCTTGGCGGTCCGGGGCGGGGAAACGATAGGGGCGAGCTTGATGGAGCTTCCCGCTGTGTATTTTGGCAGATCAGTCGGGAGACCGGCCCCGGAAATGATGAGATCGGCTCCGTTTTCGATACAGCAGCGGACGTATTCCTCGTAGTGGGTCAGGGCGCACATGATATTGACGCCGATGATGCCGCCGTTTGAAATTTCTTTGGCGCGGCGGATGTGGAAGGCGAGGGCGCGAAGATTGGCGCTTAAGGGATCACGCGCGAATTCCGGATCGCGCCAGCCGGGCTGGGCAGCGGAGATGACGCCGATTCCGCCGGATTTGGCGACGGCGCCGGCGAGGGATGAGAGGCTGATGCCGACGCCCATTCCGCCTTGGATGATGGGGTATTTGGCGGTGAGATTTCCTATTTTTAAATTTGGTAACATATGAATTCTCCTTTTTGATAAATGGACGATCCCGTGCCCGCCGCCGCGCCGGGGATGTTCCTCCAGGATGGCGCGGTTTCGGAGGCCAGGAAACTCTAAGGCTTTGGGATTTTGCTAAGGGCGCTTGAAAAAACGGCGAACTCGCTGCACTCAGACAGTGCCGTTTTTTCAAGCAACGCAAAATTCCATAGCCTAAGAGTTTGCAGGCCTCCTGCAAATGCGCCATCCTGGAGGAACATCCCCGACACGGCGGCGGGCACGGGATCTGGTATTGGTAAAAATGTAATGTAAAAACCTTACTATGTGGTTTTGAAAACTAGATATATAATACTTTGAATATCAAAGTATGTCAAGAGGGAAAATGAGAAAAAGGTGATTGATAGGGGGTGGGAGGTGTGATAGAGTGGGAGATAGAAAGAAAAGTTAAGACAGGAGGATGAAGAATGATGTTAAAGGATCTGGTATTAAAAAACAGGAGTTATCGTGGTTTTGATGAGTCGGTGAGGATTTCGCGGGAGACGTTGGAAGGGTTTGTGGATTGCGCGCGGCTTTGTCCTTCAAGTGTGAATAAGCAGCCGTTGAAGTATTTTCTGGCGTGGGAGCCGGAAGAAGTGGAGAAGGTGCAGGGGCTGACGAAGTGGGCGCGGGCGCTGCCGGAGATGGTTTTGCCGCATCCGGGGAAACGGCCGACGGGTTTTGTTGTGATCTGCCAGGATAAGGGGATTGATGAGAATCTGAACCGGTATCAGAAGGATGTCGGAATTGTGGCGCAGACGATGCTGCTTGCGGCTGTGGAGCAGGGTCTTGGCGGCTGTATGATCGGGAATTTTCAGGCGGGCGAGGTAATGGAGGTACTTGGACTGCCTGAGGAGATCCGGCCGCTTTTGATTGTGGCGTTTGGAAAACCGGCGGAGGAGATTCATCTGGTGGATGTGCCGGAGGATGGAAATACGAATTATTACCGGGATGAGAACGATGTGCACTATGTGCCGAAGAGAACGCTGGCAGATGAATTGCTGAACTGAAGATAAGATAGGGATGGAAATCAAAAATGTCGGATTTGTGGTAGAGAATCCGGCATTTTTGATATTCAGGGACGGGAGAAAGGAGTATGATACGGAGAAAAAAGCACAGGCTTTGTCCGGAATGGGTGCAAATAAAGATGCTTTTTCCTGCAAAACAGAACCTTTTTTGAAAACATGCATTATGATAAAATGAAAAAAATGGGGATATTTGAAATAAAAAAATGGAGGAGGAATTTAAATATGAAGATTTATCACGCACAAGTGAACCATCTGGAAAATCCGGTGGGATTTCGGATGGAACGGACGGTCTTTTCGTGGAAAATAAAAGAAGCGAAAGGAAAGCAGCAGAGTTATGCAAGGATCCGTGTATCATCGGATGAGGCGATGGAACATCTGCTGTTTGACTCGGGGGAGGATACGAAAGCGAGTAGCCTTTGTTATCCGGTGAAACTGGAGTTGGAGCCGAGAACACGGTATTACTGGACGGTGGAAGCAGGCAGCGATGCCGGAGAAAAAGCAGTAAGCGAAGTGCAGTTTTTTGAAACTGGAAAGCGGGAGGAAGCATGGTCTGCCAAATGGGTCTCCTGCAGCAGTGAAGAAAAACGCCATCCTTATTTTGAAAAGAAAATTATTCCGGTAAAAGAAGTGGCAAAAGCACGGCTGTATATATGCGGACTTGGACTGTATGAAGTGTTTGTTGATGAGAAGCGTGTCGGAAATGAATATCTGACACCGTACAGCAATGATTACAATGAGTGGGTACAGTATCAGACATACGATGTGACAGAGGAGTTTTCGAGCGAGGGAACACTCCGTGTACTGCTTGGCAACGGCTGGTATAAGGCGCGGTTTGGTTTCAGTGCGTTTGAGGATAAAGGCTTTTACGGAAATGACTGGAAGCTGATTGCGGAGCTGCATCTTATGTATACAGACGGCTCGGAAGAAGTCATCGGTACAGATGAGACATGGCAGATACGACGCAGCAAAATTTCGTTCTCCAATCTCTACGACGGCGAGCATCGGGATGATACGCTGCCGGATCTTCCTGCAGAGCAGGCAGTCCTCTGTGATGCACCGAAAGGGGAACTGACCGATCGCATGAGTCTTCCGGTGACGGTTCATGAAACTTTCCGGCCAAAAGAATTGATTCATACTCCGGCAGGTGAGCTGGTTTTCGATATGGGACAGGAATTCACGGGAATCTTTAAACTCCATGTAGACGTGCCAAAAGGAACAAAAGTACATGTTCAGACAGGAGAAATTCTGCAGCGCGGCAATTTCTACAATGACAATCTGCGGAGTGCAAAATCCGAATACATCTATATTTCCGATGGAACCGAAATGGATCTTGTGCCGCATTTTACGTTCTACGGCTACCGTTACGTGAAGATCGAAGGCATTCCGGATCTGAAAAAAGAGGATTTCACGGGTCTTTCTTATTACAGCAACATCACAGCGACAGGCTGGATGAAAACAGGAAGTGATTTGGTCAATCAGCTCATCAGCAATGTGCGCTGGGGCTTAAAGTGCAATTTTGTGGATGTTCCGACCGACTGCCCGCAGCGTGATGAGCGCATGGGATGGACGGGTGATGCACAGGTGTTCTCGCCGACGGCAATGTATCTCGAAGATACGTATGCATTCTATGCAAAATACCTGTACGACATGGCAAAAGAGCAGAGCGTGCTTGGTGGAAAGGTTCCGCATGTGGTGCCGTCGTGCGGCGTGGAAGACGCGGCATGTGTCTGGGGCGATGCGGCGTGCATCATTCCGTGGAATCTGTATCTGTTTTATGGGGATAAGAGTATTCTGGAAGATCAGTTTGTGAGCATGAAATCGTGGGTGGATTACATCACGAAAGTGGATGGGGATAACCACGGCTGGCGGTATATTTTCCACTTCGGCGACTGGCTTGCGTTGGACAATCCGGTACAGGGAGCGGAGCAGGTCATGGGTGCAACGGACGAGGAGTTTATTGCAAACCTGTATTATGCGATCAGCGCAGGAATCGTGGCAAAAGCGGCCGGTGTGCTGGGATACCGCGAGGAGCAGGAGAAGTATCAGAAGCTGTCCGAGGAGCAGTTTGCTGTGGTACAGGAAGAATATTACAGCGCAACAGGCCGCTGCTGCATCAAAACACAGACGGCGCTGCTGCTGACGCTGAAATACCATCTGTCAAAGAACGAAGAGCTGACAAAACGGCAGCTTCTGAAGCTGTTTGAGCAGAGTAACCACAAACTGAAGACGGGATTTGTCGGAACACCATTGCTGAACAATGTGCTCACCGACAACGGCATGAATGATCTTGCCTACGAACTGTTGCTGAACGAGGAATTTCCGGGTTGGCTTTATGAGGTTAAGCTTGGTGCAACTACCGTCTGGGAACGATGGAATTCCCTTCTTGCAGACGGCACGATTTCCGGCATCAGCATGAACAGTATGAACCATTATGCTTACGGCTCCATTCAGGAATGGATGTTCCGCCACGTCGCCGGCATTAACACGATGGATTCCCATCCGGGTGTCAAAACCGTACAGTTTGCACCGACGCTGAACTGGGATCTTCGGTATGCAGAGGCAAAATATGATTCTGCATCGGGAATGTACGGCATTCGCTGGGAGCTTTCCGATAAAGAGCACGTGAACATCACCATGGATGTTCCGTTCGACTGCACCGCAGAGGCCGTACTTCCGCTGGCGGCAGAGAGTGAAAAAGAGGCGATTGCAAAGGTACTCGGAGCAGAAGAAAACGGCAGATATCTGCTGATGCCGGGACACTATGAGGTAAGCTATCAGCTTTCCAGGCGTATGGGAAAGAATTACAGTCTGGACACACCGCTCCGCGTACTGCTGCAGGATAAAGAAGCCAAGGCCATTCTGGAACAGAACTTGCCGGGAATGGATATCCCGGAGCAGTATAAAGATGCATCGTTGAAGAAAATGGCAGCGAATTTTGGAGACAGAATTCCAGAAGAAAAAGTTGAGGCAGTGAGAACTGCGCTGGAGGAACTTTCAAAATAAAAAAGCAGGAAAAAGGAGCCTTGGAAATCACTGTTTTGGTAAAAAATCAGTAGTATGTGTAGAATAAAACCACAGTTTTTTTCAAAAAATAAGAAGCGTGGTGCGCGCTGCGATTCTATAATGGGACAAAATGAGAAAATTGTTCCAATTATTATGAAAAAAATGTAAATAAAAACAAATAATTTGGAAAATATACAAATTCATTTGTCTTATGAAAACGTTTATGGTACAATCTGACTAAGCGGTTACAAAAAGGGAAGACAGAACACAGACCCGAAAGTCTGACAAAAAAGAGGCGGCAGAAAGGGACAGGATATGAAGAAGTGGACGGGGATGATTACCAATCTCACAATGTTGACACAATTCGGACTGTCTCTTGTGACGCCTCTTTTTCTTTGTCTGGCACTCTGCTGGTGGCTTTGCGACCGCTTTTCGGTTGGAACCTGGATTTATCTGATCGGATTTTTCTTCGGCATCGGAGGTGGTGCGATGACGGCCTGGAAATTCGGGCAGAGCGTTCTGCAGCATCAGAAACGCATCGAGACGGAGCCGGACGGGAAAAAGAAGAAAAAGCGGGTGTCTTTCAACCGTCATATTTAGAGGATGTCTGAAAAAATTTTCACAGTTGACGGAGATTAAGTGGCAGAGAAAAGATTTCAGACTGATTTTAAGGGGAAAATCCCTTAGAAAGGAAACAAGGCGATATGAGCAATTTCGGAGACAAGGTCCAGCCGGCCGTAAAAAAGGAGACGAAAAATGTTGCCATCTATACTGTTGTCGGCGTGGTTGTGATGTGGGTCGGGTTTCTGATCCTGCACCTGATCTGGCCGGAAAAAATCCCATTTGACTATCGGGTGATCCTCGGGGGAATCGGAGGCGGTGCCGTTGCGGTGCTGAACTTTTTCCTGATGGGCATGGCAGTACAAAAAGCAGTGTCCGAGACAGACGAGGCGGGAGCAAAACGGCGGATGCAGGCAAGCTATTCGCAGAGAAACCTGATGCAGATGCTCTGGGCAGTTCTGGCGATTGTGCTTCCATGCTTCCAGTTTGCCGCAGGAATCCTGCCGCTTTTAATTCCGGGAACGGCCATCAAGCTGAAGGGCATAAAAAACAGCATAAAGCGCTGAACCTGATCTTTGGCGAAAGCCGCAAAGACGGGACGGCGTTTTTAAACCGAAACAGCGAAGCAGCGATTCGGTTATGAGCAAGCAGCGAAGCGGATTGTGAAGATCCGCTTTGACAAAAGGTTCAAATTTTTTATTTTATCTCATACAGAGGAGGTGAGAAAAGAGAATGGAGGTTGATATCTCCGGTGCAAAAGTCTTTTTTACGATCCCGATCGATTTTCCGCTGTTCGGGAAAATTCAGATCAGCGAAACGCTGGTGGTAAGCTGGATTGTAATGGCACTCATTACCGGACTTTGCATCTGGCTCACAAGAGATTTGAAGATACGGAACATCTCCAAACGCCAGGCGGTGGCAGAAATGATTGTGGAGACCGCAAATAAATTCGTCATCGGCAACATGGGAGAAAAATTCCGGTATCTGATTCCTTTTGTGTCGGCGCTTTTCGCGACCAGCGTTGTCTCGAACCTGATCAGCCTGATCGGACTTCGAAGTCCGACAGCAGATCTTTCTACCGAGGCGGCCTGGGCTGTTGTGGTTTTCATCATGATCACCACACAGAAGATCAAAACCAACGGTTTTGGCGGATATCTGAAGGGCTTCACGACTCCGATTGCGGTTATGACACCGTTTAACGTTTTGTCGGAGCTCGCAACGCCGATCAGTATGGCGTGCCGTCACTTTGGAAACATCCTTTCCGGCGTTGTTATCAATGCCCTGATCTACGGATCGCTGGCACTGGCAAGCGGAAAGCTGCTGGGACTGCTTCCCGGCGTGCTCGGAAGAACCCTTTCACAGATCCCGATTCTGGACGTCGGTGTCCCGGCTGTTCTGTCGGTCTATTTTGACTGGTTCTCCGGCGTGATGCAGGCCTTTATTTTCTGTATGCTGACTGTCATGTACATTGCGAATGCAGCAGAAGAAGGCTAAAGAGATTAAAAAATGAGGTTTACAAAAAGAAAATACAGGAGGAAAACAAGATGGATTTTCAGATTTTAGCAAAAGGTATCGCTCTCGCAGGATGCGCAATCGGCGCAGGATGCTCCCTGATCGCAGGTATCGGACCTGGTATCGGTGAAGGTAACGCCGTAGCAAAGGCACTTGAGGCAATCGGACGTCAGCCGGAATGCAAAGGTGATGTAACAAGTACGATGCTTCTTGGCTGTGCGATCGCAGAGACCACAGGTATTTACGGTTTCGTAACCGGCCTGCTTCTGATCTTCGTAGCACCGGGAATGTTCATGAACTTTCTGAAATAGTTGCAAGGAGTAAATGATTGCTAGGAGGAAAGAAACTATGCAGGTTCAGGAACTGGTAGGAATTGTCCCCTGGACTTTTATCGCACAGATCTGCAACCTCTTCATCCAGATGTATCTGATCAAACGGTTCCTTTTCAAACCGATCAATGAGATGCTGGAAAAACGGCGTGCGGCAGCCGATGCGGAGATCACAGACGCAGAGGCGGCAAAAAAAGAAGCCAACGCCATCAAAGAGGAATATGAGCAGAATATGCAGGAGGCCAAGGCAAAGGCCAACGAGATTCTCGAAAGCGCCAGAAAGACAGCGACGCTGCAGAGCGAGAAAATCGTAAAAGAGGCTTCCGAACAGGCAGCTGCCCTGAAAAACAAGGCAGAAAAAGAGATTGCCCAGGAGAAAAAGAAAGCGGTCAATGAAGTCAAAGGCGAGATCGGCGGCATTGCCATGGATATTGCCGGAAAGGTCATTGAACGTGAGATTAATGAAAAAGACCATGAGAAGCTGATAGATGAATTTATATCGAATGTAGGTGAAGCATCATGACAGAAACTGCCAGAGTATACGGTGGGAGCCTGTATGAGCTGGCCGCAGAGGAGCATCTCGAAGAGGAAATCCTTTCCGAGATGAAGGAGATCCGAGCTCTGTTCCGGGAAAACCCGGAGTATCCGCGCCTTTTATCGGAGCCTTCGATTCCGCGAAAAGAGCGGATCGGGCTGATCGACGCGGCATTTGGCAGCCAGGCGGAACCGTATTTGGTCAATTTTATCAAACTGCTGTGTGAAAAAAATCTTCTCCGTGAATTCGGCGGATGCCAGGAAGCATTCCAGCGCAGATACTACGCAGCCCACAATATTGCTGAGGCAGTTGTGACGAGCGCAGCATCCCTGTCGAAGGAACAGGAAGAGCTTCTGAAGAAAAAACTGGAAACAATGAGCGGAAAAACGGTCGTGATGGAACTGAAAACCGATCCGTCCGTTCTGGCGGGTGTCCGCGTAGAACTCGACGGAAAGCTGTTTGACGGAACCGTAAAGGGACGTTTGTCCGAGCTTTCCAGAAGAATCAGCGATACAGTGGTGTAGGAGGAAAACATGCAACTGAAACCAGAAGAAATATCCAAGGTCATCCGCAGCCAGATCAAATATTATGAAAATGCGATCCGGCAGGATGAGACAGGCACCGTTCTGATGGTCGGAGACGGAATCGCAAGAGCCAGCGGTCTTTCGAACTGCATGGCGGGCGAGCTGCTGGAGTTTGAGGATGGAAGCTATGGAATGGCACAGAACCTCGAGGAAAACAGTGTATCTGTCGTTTTATTCGGTTCCGGCGAGAACATCAGCGAGGGACAGCTTGTAAAAAGAACGGGAAAGGTCGTTTCGGTTCCGGTCGGAGAAGGTATGATCGGACGCGTTGTCAACGCGCTCGGCCAGCCAATCGACGGCGCAGGCCCGATTACGGCAGCAGAGTACCGTCCGATTGAAAGCCCGGCACCGGGCATCTGTGAGAGAAAAGGTGTTAATCAGCCGCTGCAGACCGGTATTAAAGCGATCGATTCCATGGTTCCGATCGGAAGAGGTCAGCGAGAGCTGATCATCGGAGACCGTCAGACCGGAAAGACAACGATCGCAACCGATACCATTCTGAATCAGAAAGGCAAGGATGTGATCTGTATCTACGTTGCCATCGGACAGAAACGTTCGACAGTAGCGTCCTTAGTAGAAAATCTTGAGAAGAACGGCGCAATGGCGTACACCATCGTCGTGGCAGCGACGGCATCCGAAGCGAGCCCGCTGCAGTATATCGTACCGTATTCCGGCTGTGCCATGGGCGAGTACTTTATGTATCAGGGAAAAGATGTGCTGATCATTTATGATGACTTAAGTAAGCACGCGGTTGCATACCGTGCACTCTCCCTGCTGATCCGCCGTCCGCCGGGACGTGAGGCTTATCCGGGAGATGTTTTCTATCTCCATTCCAGACTTCTGGAGCGTGCCGCAAAGCTGGACGATGAACACGGCGGCGGATCCATGACGGCCCTGCCGATCATTGAGACCCAGGCAGGCGATATTTCCGCCTATATTCCGACGAATGTCATCTCCATCACAGACGGACAGATTTTCCTTGAGACAGAGCTGTTCCACTCGGGCGTTATGCCGGCGGTAAACCCTGGCGTATCCGTATCCCGTGTCGGTGGAAATGCGCAGATTAAGGCGATGAAGAAGGTAGCCGGAACTCTGAAACTGATCTATTCCCAGTACCGCGAGCTGGCAAGTTTTGCACAGTTCGGATCCGATCTGGATGCCGATACAAAGGCGCGTCTGGAGCAGGGTGTGCGTATCGTGGAAGTATTAAAACAGAACCAGAATGCACCGGTTCCGGTAGAAAAACAGGTGGCCATTCTTTATGCGGTAACGAAAGGAATTCTGTCAAAGGTTGCAGCTGAGGATGTCCGCGCCTATGAGGACGGACTGTATACCTGGCTTGATACCGATGCAGAGGGTGCTGCCGTGATGCAGGAGATTTCCGCAACCGGAAAACTCGAGGCAGATACCGAAGAGAAGCTGAAAAGTGCGCTCGAATCGTACACCGAAAACTTTATCAATACAAGACCTGCAAAATAAGGAAAGAAGGAGGAGCCTATGGCTGCAAATATGAAAGCCGTAAAGCTGCGGATCAAAAGTGTCGAAAGCACGATGCAGATTACCAAGGCGATGGAACTTGTAGCGTCCTCCAAGCTGCGAAAAGCGAAGGAGCGGGCTGATACCTGCCGTCCGTATTTTCAGGAGCTGTACCGCACTTTGCAGGATATTGCAAAAGGAAACACGGAATTTTATTCCATTTATGCAAAAAAGGCAAAAAACGAGAAATGCTGCTACGTGCTGGTTGCCGGAGACCGCGGCCTTGCGGGCGGATACAACGCGAATCTGTTCCGATGCTTTGAGGCAGATGCCAAAGGAAAAGAGATCTGTGTGGTTCCGGTCGGCAAAAAGGCAGTGGAGTATGCAAAATCCCGGAAGCTGGACATTCTGACGGACAGCTTTGCCGAGATCGCAAATCTTTCTGTGGCAGACAGCTTTGAGATCGCGCGCGCACTGTGCCGTGAGTTCCGGAAAGGGACCTTCGGACATGTGGAGCTTTGTTACACAAAATTCGTGTCGATGCTGTCGCAGATGCCGGTTTCCGTGCCGATCCTGCCTCTGATTGACATTGCAAAAGAGGACGGAGAGGATCCGGAAGCGAAAAAAATCCGGAATCTGATCCTGTATGAGCCAAACGGTGTCGAGGTATTCGAAGCGATTGTGCCGGAATACTTAGGCGGCCTGATCTACGGCGGTATCTGTGAGAGTGTGGCAAGTGAGCTTGCGGCACGCCGTACCGCAATGGAGGCGGCAACGGGAAATGCAGAGGAGATGATTGAACAGCTCAATCTGTATTACAACCGTGCCCGTCAGGCAAGCATTACGCAGGAGATCACGGAGATTGTCGGCGGTGCGGAAGGCGTGTAAGAGTGGAAACAAGAAAAGTGAGGAGAAGTCGTTAAATGAGTGAAAAACACATTGGCGAGGTTGTGCAGGTAACGGGTCCTGTTCTGGACATCCGTTTTCCGGAAGGAGAGCTGCCGGCACTTCTGAATGCCATCGAGATAGACAACCACGGCGAGAAGCTGGTTGTGGAAGTGGCGCAGCAGACAGGCGACAACATGGTTCGCTGCATTGCCATGAAGTCCACAGACGGACTTGTCCGCGGAACGAAAGCAGTCGACACGGGCGGCCCGATCGCCGTTCCGGTCGGAGAGGAGTGCTTAGGCCGCGTGTTCAACCTGCTCGGTGAGACCGTAGACAATAAGCCGGCACCGGAAACAGCAGAAAAATGGCCGATCCACCGCGATCCGCCGTCCTATGAGGAACAGGTTCCGGCAACGGAAATCCTCGAAACCGGAATCAAGGTCGTTGACCTGATCTGCCCGTATGCCAAGGGCGGAAAAATCGGTCTGTTCGGCGGTGCCGGCGTTGGAAAAACAGTCCTTATCATGGAGCTGATCCACAACGTGGCAACGGCACACGGCGGACTTTCCGTTTTCACCGGTGTCGGAGAGCGTACCCGTGAAGGAAATGACCTTTACAACGAGATGAAAGAGAGCGGTGTTATCGACAAGACAGCACTGGTCTATGGACAGATGAACGAGCCGCCGGGAGCGCGTATGCGTGTCGGACTTTCCGGCCTTACCATGGCAGAATATTTCCGTGATGTGAAAAATCAGGATGTGCTGCTGTTCATCGATAATATTTTCCGATTTACGCAGGCAGGTTCCGAGGTTTCGGCTCTGCTTGGCCGTATGCCGTCCGCAGTAGGATACCAGCCGACGCTGGCAACCGAGATGGGCGCACTGCAGGAGCGTATTACTTCCACAAGAAAGGGATCCATCACATCGGTACAGGCTGTTTACGTGCCGGCCGATGACCTGACCGACCCGGCTCCGGCAACAACGTTTACCCATCTGGATGCCACGACGGTACTTTCCCGTGAAATCTCCAGCCAGGGTATTTACCCGGCTGTTGATCCGCTCGATTCTACCAGCCGTATCCTGACACCGGAAATCGTAGGCCATGAGCACTATGAGGTAGCACGTGCCGTACAGCAGGTGCTGCAGAGATACAAAGAGCTGCAGGATATCATCGCCATCATGGGTATGGACGAGCTGTCCGAGGAGGATAAGCTGACGGTCAGCCGTGCCCGTAAGGTACAGCGTTTCCTGTCTCAGAGCTTCTCGGTAGCGGAACAGTTTACCGGTATGGAAGGAAAATACGTGCCGTTAAAAGAAACTCTGCGCGGATTCCGCATGATCCTTGACGGCGAGTGCGATGATCTTCCGGAGAGCTGCTTCCTGTTTGCAGGAACCATCGACGAGGTATTTGAAAAAGCAAAAGCACTGAATCAGTAAAGGAGGAATGACGTATGAGTACATTTCCTTTACGTGTCGGCACGCCGGACGGACTTCTCTATGAGGGTGACGTAGCGCGCGTTGTCTGCAGAACCATCAGCGGCGACCTGGCAATTCTGCCGGGGCACTGCAATTACTGCACTGCACTCGGTATGGGCGAGGCGCATATTGTGCTGGAGGACGGAACGAGAAGAAATGCCGCCTGCATCGGCGGAATGCTTTCCATGATGAACGGGGTCTGCCGTGTCCTGGCAACAACCTGGGAGTGGGAAGAGGATATTGATGCAGAGCGCGCCGAGGCTGCCAAACACAGGGCCGAGCAGGCGCTGGCAAACGGCGGTCTGACAGACAAAGAATACCGTATTGCCGAAGCCAAGCTGCAGCGTGCGCTGGTGCGGCTGAGTGTAAAAGAATAAAAAACAAAAAGCCTTCGACGAATTCAGAAAAATCCTATCGTCGGAGGCTTTTTTAATTTACAGGAAACTTCGTTGAAATTTCCTGTGTGTCTTTAAAGAGCAAAAATTCCGCAGATTAAGAATCCCGCTACGGCGAGAGCAGCACTGATCAGGACGTAAGGAAACTGCGACACGGCATGCGACATATTGTCAATCTCGCAGGTCGCGGAGGAAAGAACCGTTGCGTCGGAATAGAAGCATGCATGGCTTCCGAAAACACCGCCGGATACGACAGCACCAAGTGCCAGGAGTACATTAGCATCAAGGGCGATGGCAAGCGGAACAACGATGGAAACGGCTACGGCCTCAATTCCCCAGAAAGAGCTGGTGACAAAGGTCAGAACTGCAATGACAACAAAAATAATAGCTGCCAGTGTTTTGGCATTCATATACGGAACACACAGGTTGATGACGTATTCCGAGAGTCCCATTTCGCCGCAGGCAGTCTTGATCATAAAGGATGCAAGAAGAATGGCGAGAACCGGAAGAATATCTGCAAAGCCGGCAAAGAACAGTTCCACGTACCGCGTAAAGGTCATTTTTTTCCGCGGAAGATAAAGAATCATACAGGAAGCAAGAGCAAGAATAATCGCCTGCATCATATCCTGTGTGGCTACTGTCACACCGATCAGAATTCCGATGGGAATCAGAAAATCCAGTATATTTCCGGCATTGGTATTTTCGGGCGGGTAATCAACGCTCATTCCGGCCATGGCAATGTCAACGGAAGGGGCATTGTGCATTTTGGGATGCTCCGGTGTCTGCTCTTTCTTTTCCAGATCGGTATAGGCATCTTTCATTTTTCCGAGCTTTGGCATCAGTTTGCAGGCAAACAGAACCACAACCAGAAGTGCAGCCATGGGATAAAACATATAAGGAAGCACTTTTAAGTAAACACTCATACCGGTGGAAAAGCCCATATTGAGAATGTCCGGTTCCTGAATAAAAACACCGGAATAAAAAACTACCCAGGTGGAAAAGGGAATCAGTGCACAGACAGGTGCACCGGTTGAGTCAATGATATAGGCAAGGGCCTGGCGTGGGACTTTTCGTTTATCACAGACATCCTTCATACAGGTTCCAACGGTCATGATGTTAAGATAATCATCGACAAAAATAATGATTCCGAGAAATACCGACATCATCATGGTGATCCGTTCATTTTTACAGAAACGGCTTAACAGGTTGGAAAAACCAAGTGTTCCTTTTGCCTCGCGGAGCAGGAAGATGAAGCCTCCGAACAGTCCGCAGAGAAGAAGAATATACTGGTTATCTGCGTTGCTGATCTCCGAAAGCAGCAGATCACACCAGGGTCCGATAAAAGCCGCTTTGTACATGATGAGATAGGCAACCAGGGTTCCGAAAATCAGAGCTTCGAAAGATTTTTTTGTTTTTAATGCAAAAATCAGCATCGCTGCAGGCGGCAGCAGACATAAAACTCCATATTGCATAGCGGTTCTCCTTTGTAGTTAGAATATGTGATGCAGCGTACCGCTGTAGGAAGCGACGGGGCTTTACTGTTTCGTCATGATACGGTAGGTTTCCGGCCGCCGGTCACGGAAAAGGCCCCAGGAAAAACGTTCTTCGCGCAGGTTATCCAGATCAAAGGAAGCATACAGGATTTCCTCGGTATCTCTTCCGGCAGATGCCACGAGTTCACCGGTTGCATCGGCAATAAAGGAAGAACCGTAGAAAGTAAGAGAAGAGGACTGGCCGCCATTTTCTTCACAGGGCATTACGGTTTCAGTACCAATCCGATTTGCAGCAGCAACCGGAACAAGATTTGCAGCCGCATGTCCCTGCATGACGCGTCGCCAGTGCCCGCTGCTGTCTACATTCAGGATCGGCTCACTTCCGATAGCGGTAGGATAGAGCAGGATTTCAGCACCCTGAACGGCCATGCATCGTGCTGTTTCCGGAAACCACTGATCCCAGCAGATGCCGACGCCGACGGCTCCGAAACGTGTTTCAAAGACCTTGAATCCCGTATCCCCGGGAGTGAAATAGAATTTTTCCTGATAAAAATGGTCGTCCGGGATATGGGTCTTGCGGTAAACGCCAAGAATGGATCCGTCTGCATCAATCATGGCAACCGAGTTGAACAGGCGCTGAACATCCCTTTCATAAAAGCTGACCGGAATCACGACTCCAAGTTCTACGGCAACGGACTGAAAGCGCCGGACGGCGGGATTTTCTGTCAAGGGCATGGCATAATCATAATAATCGTATCGCTTTTCCTGACAAAAATACGGTCTTTCAAACAATTCAGGAAGAAGGATGAGATTGGCTCCGTTGGAAGCGGCTTCACGGACCAGAGTCTCTGCTTTGTCTATATTTTCCTGTACCTGACTGCAGCACGAAAACTGCAGTGCGGCAATTTTTATATTTCGCATAATCTGTTTCCTCTTTTCTTTGCCGGAATCTGCTGGGTAATACAGTGAATGTTGCCTCCGCCGGTCAGAATGACGCGTGCATCGATCGGAAGGATTCGTCGATCCGGGAAGCATTTTCCGAGAATTTCTGCAGCCACGGTGTCGTTTTCATCGCCGAACCGGGGAAGAAGGACACAGTGATTGGCAAGGTAAAAATTGATATAACTGGCGGCAAGACGTTCGCCGGCTTCCCGCTGGTCTTCGCCAGCTTCAAAATTATAGCCGAGAAGATCTTCTTCTGTAATACAGATGGGATGCTTTGGAATGGGCAGCTTGTGAATTACAAAGCTTCGTCCCTTCGCGTCAACGGTATGGGAGAGAAGATCAAAAGCGGATCTGCTTCTGGCATACTGAGGATCGTTTTCGTCATCTGTCCAGGCAAGAAGTACTTCTCCTGGCTTTACAAAGCAGCACATATTATCGATATGGCCGTTGGTTTCATCGTTGTAAATACCAAAAGGCAGCCAGATGATTTTCTCGACCGAAAGATACTGCCGCAGCTTTTCTTCAATTTCCGCTTTTGTAAGAGAAGGATTGCGCCCCGGACTCAGCAGACATTCTTCGGTCGTAAGCAGAGTTCCTTCCCCGTCGACATGGATGGAGCCGCCTTCCAGAACAAAGGGGCGGGCATTATAGAAGGAATCTCCGAGAAAATTGCAGATTCGTTCCGGAACCTCACGGTCATGTTCAAAGTGGGAGTAAAGACCGTCATACTGGCCGCCCCAGGCGTTGAATTCCCATTGAATGCCTCTTCGCCCACCCTGATCGTTAATCACAAACGTAGCGCCGGTATCTCTTGCCCAGGCATCCTCTGTTTGGGCTTCGATCAGATGAATCCGGTCGGAGGAAAGCAGTTCCTGTGCAGATGCCTTATCCTGTGGCCGGACGAAGAGATAAACCTGCTCATAAGCGGCAATTGCTTCTGCAATTTCTGCAAATGCCGCTCTTGCCGCTTTTGCCCCGTAATTCCAGGAACCGGGACGCCACGGCCAGATCATCAGCGTGCCTTCGTGGGGCTCAAATTCGCCCGGCATGTAAAAGCCATCGGCTTTTGGGGTTCTAAGACAATCGGTTTTTGAAATCTTCATATCCAAACTCCTTTATCATTCGGCAGTTTCCAGCTTTGTCCATCACCGCGATGGAAGGGAGTGGGATTCCGTTAAAGGTATTGGTTTTTACCATCGAATAAATCGCCATATCTTCAAAATACAGTCTGTCACCGATCCGGATTTGGGAATCGAAGGAATATTCGCCGATTACGTCGCCCGCCAGGCAGGTATTGCAGGAAAGGCGGTAGGTATAAGGCTTTTCCCCGGGCAGTCCGCTGCCTTTGAGCGGAGGGCGGTACGGCATCTCAAGCACATCCGGCATATGGCAGGCAGCGGAAGTGTCAAGAATTAAAATTTTTCCGTTATTTTCAACAATATCGAGAACTTCCGTGACATTGTAGCCTGCGTTTAAGGCAACTGCTTCCCCGGGCTCCAGGTAAATCTGAAGACCATACGTTTCTTTCATATGGTTGATACAGGAAATCAGGCGTTCGATATCGTAATCCTCACGGGTGATATGATGTCCGCCTCCCATGTTAAGCCAGTTCATTTTAAAAAGCCACTTGCCGAATTTTTCTTCCACGGCGCGCAGCGTGGTTTCCAGATCATCCGAATTCTGTTCACAGAGGGTATGAAAATGAAGACCGTCCACAAGATCGGCCAGTTCGTCTGTAAAATCGCAGGCGCGGATGCCCATGCGGGAGCCGGGCGCACAGGGATCATAAATCGCATGGCCTTCCTGCGTGGAGCATTCCGGGTTGATGCGAAGTCCGGCTTTTGCGGTTCCGGAAGCCTTAAGTACGGGGAGGTACGTTCGGAGCTGCTTTTCTGAATTGAAAATAATGTGATCGCAGATCTGTGCGAGCTCTTCCATATCCTGCGGGCGGTAGGCCGGAGAATACACATGATTCTCCAGCCCCATTTCTTCCTTGCCAAGCCGCGCCTCATAGAGTCCGCTGGCAGTCGTTCCGCTGATATATTTTCGAATCAGCGGATATTCCGAAAAACAGGAAAAGCATTTCTGAGCCAGCAGAATTTTTGCACCGGTGCGTTCTTCTACCTGGTGCAGGATCTTTAAGTTTTCTTCCAGTTTGCCTTCATCAATGACAAAACAGGGAGTTGGCAGTTCGTTTATCTTATACATAGGCTTAATCTACTAAAACAGGATTTTCTACGACCTTCCACGGAAGACCCCACTTGTTGAGTGCTTCCATATACGGATCCGGATCGAATTCATCTGTGGTGTAGACACCCGGCTTGTTCCAGAGACCGCTCACGACCATC
Organism: Blautia sp. AF19-1; assembly: GCF_003479155.1. Taxonomy (NCBI): domain Bacteria; kingdom Bacillati; phylum Bacillota; class Clostridia; order Lachnospirales; family Lachnospiraceae; genus Blautia; species Blautia sp. AF19-1. Next base: position 75,759 of record NZ_QUGQ01000004.1, on the reverse strand, counting down.
ATGGTTCCGATCATGGCCGGAACGCCGGTGGTGTAGGAGATCGCCTGAGACTCTACTTCCCGGTAGCATTCCTGGTGGTCACAGACATTGTAAATGTAAATGCTTCTTTCTTTTCCGTCCTTGATACCGGTAAAAATACAGCCGATGTTGGTTTTACCCACGGTGCGCGGGCCAAGGGTGGAAGGATCCGGGAGAAGCTCTTTTAAAAACTGGATCGGTACGATCTGCTGTCCGTTGAAGGTAATCGGAGTGGTGGAGAGAAGTCCTACATTTTCCAGACATTTCATATGGGTCAGATAGCTCTGGCCGAAGGTCATGAAAAAGCGGATTCTTTTTACGCCCGGGATATTTTTTGCAAGAGCCTCAATTTCTTCATGGTGAAGAAGGTACATATCCTTCTCGCCTACCTCATCGAAGTTATATTCCCGTTTGATCGACATTGGCGGAATTTCTACCCAGTGGCCGTTTTCCCAGTAAGAGCCGGGAGCGGATACCTCGCGGAGGTTGATTTCCGGATTGAAGTTGGTTGCAAACGGATATCCGTGGTCGCCGCCGTTGCAGTCCAGAATATCAATCGTGTGAATTTCATCGAAATAGTGTTTCTGTGCATAGGCTGCAAAGACACTGGTGACGCCCGGGTCAAAGCCGGTTCCGAGAAGACCGGTGATGCCGGCTTCCTTGAAACGGTCCATATAGGCCCACTGCCAGGAGTAATCAAAGTAAGCAGAAAAGCCAAGCTCTTCGCATCTCTTTTCGTAGATTGCACGCCATGCCGGATCATCCGTATTTTCTGCTTCGTAATTTGCAGTATCGATGTAAGGAACCTTACATGCGAGGCAGGCATCCATAATGGTAAGATCCTGATAAGGAAGAGCCAGATTTAATACGGCATCCGGCTGATACTGTTTGATTAAGGCGATTAATTCTTCTGTGCAGTCGGCATCCACCTTTGCTGTTGTGATAATGGTTTTTGTGGTCGGAGCCAGCTTTTCTTTTAAAGCATCGCACTTGGAAAGGGTGCGGCTTGCAATCATAATTTCAGAAAATACTTCACTGTTCTGGCAGCATTTGTGAATGGCTACGGATGCAACACCGCCGCATCCGATGATCATAACTTTGGACATTGTTTGGTTCTCCTTTTTCAGAAAATGGTGTTGGGTTCATCTTTGGCTATAAGCACGAAAAAAAGACAGATGACGTGCATCATCTGTCTAAAAATCGAAATTTATACATGATCGTATTGTGCAAACTTCAGGGGATGGACAAAAATCCAGGCTTCCCCCTGTTTTCCTATGCAGAAATATATAGTCACGTACTCTTATTGACCGTTTCATAAGATGATGTGCTCGTCGTAGAGCATCGATTATAAAGTAATCAACTCATAAAATTTGCGCTTTTAACGCAATCAATAATGTGGCTCTTAACCACGCTCGGCAACTACCCCTGCCTGTCCGTCGGTTTTTTACCAGAGGCATATATTTTGCATAAGAACAGAATTGTTCGCTTGCAGTTCCAAATTATAAAGTGAAATGACATGGATGTCAAGAAAAATTTGTGAAACTATTCAGAGCCATGCGAAATGGAAGAAAAATCACAGGGTGATCCAGTAACGCTCCAGTGTTTTGTTTTCATCGGCACGATAAGCGGTGCCGTCGAACCGGCCGCCATTTTTCAGGATCGTTCTGCGGCTTCCTTCGTTGGTATCCAGGCAGCAGACCAGAATTTCGGAAAGGCCGAGGCTTTTGCAGTACGGCTGCACATTTTTCAGCATCCAGGAGGCATAGCCTTTTCTGCGTTCCGACGGGCGGACGGAGTAGCCGATGTGGCCGCCCAAGGTGCGCAGAAAATCGTTCAGGTAGTGGCGCACCTGAATCATGCCGACAAGGCGGTTGTCTGATTTGCGGATGCACAGAAACTGTGTTGCGAGAACCATGCCCTCCGGCAGAGTCTCCTCTCTGGTATACCGCATGGTATCTTCAAGATACGCCTTCATATCATCAAACCGGCGAAGCGGTCCGCAGCCGTCCATGGAATCGCTGTTTTCCAGAAAATCGTTCCGGTAGGCGGCGAGTTCGGCGAAGTATTCCTCCGACGGTTCAACTAACATCAGTTCATCGTTCATCCTTAGCATTTCTCCGGTTCCGGATACTCGACGCCGAAGGTCTCAACGGTAACGGTAGCCATTCTCTGCGGCTGCAGCGGTTTGTCGCTGTAGTCGGTGTTGACAGATGCGATTTTATCTACGACTTCCAGGCCTTCTGTTACTTTTCCGAAAGCAGCGTATGCGCCGTCCAGATGCGGAGCAGCTTTGTGCATGATGAAGAACTGGCTTCCTGCGCTGTCCGGGAACATGGTACGTGCCATGGAGAGAACGCCTGGGGTGTGTGCGAGGTTGTTCTCAAATCCGTTCTGGGAGAACTCACCCTTGATGCAGTAATCCGGGCCGCCGGCGCCTGTGCCAGCAGGATCTCCGCCCTGGATCATGAATCCCGGGATGACGCGGTGGAAGATCAGGCCGTCATAGAAGCCTTTTTTTACCAGACTGATGAAATTGTTTACGGTGTTCGGCGCGATTTCCGGGTAAAGCTCTGCTTTCATCACATCGCCGTTTTCCATAGTAATTGTAACGATTGGGTTAGACATAATTGTTTTCCTCCTGATTTTTTTACGATTTTTTGATAAGACGTAAGTAGCCATTTTTCGAAGAAAAATGAGCGGATTACGAATGTTTTTGATGATTACTGGAGTGCAAAGCACGTAGCGATCTGGTATCAAAGGGGGCAAACCCCTTTTTTCAGATCATTACTCCAGGAATGTCTCATGGATCGCACGCATTGCCTGATCTGCGTATGCTTCGTCGATCAGGGCAGTGATGCGGATTTCTGAGGTGGTAATCATCTCGGTATTGATTCCTGCATTGGCGAGCGCGCCGAACATTTTGGCAGCCACGCCCGAATGGGAGCGGACACCGGCTCCGATGACGGAAATCTTTGCCACGTTCTCATCATAATCCAGCTTTTTGATGCCGAGCGAATCCTTATTGTCGTTCAGCACATCGATCGTGCGCAGCATATCCGGCTTTGCAACGGTAAAGGAAACGGACTTTGTGCCGTCCTTTCCGAGTGACTGGATCATGACATCGATGTTCAGATTGTTCCGATCCAGTAAATTTAAGAGGCGGAACGTACTCTCCGGATCGTTGCCAAGGCCTGCAACACGGATTTTTGCCACATTTTTGTCGGCAGCCACGCCGCTGATTAACATTTTTTCCATTTTGGTTTTCTCCCTTACCATCGTTCCGGAATTCCGGTTCAGACTGGAGCAGACCAGAAGTTCCACGCCGTATTTTTTTGCGATTTCCACGCATCTGCTGTGAAGGACTTTTGCGCCGAGCGAAGCCATCTCCAGCATTTCATCGTAAGTTACCTCTTCCATCTTGCGCGCATTCGGTACAATCCGCGGATCTGCGGTGTAGACGCCGTCTACATCCGTGTAGATTTCACAGACATCCGCGTGCAGCTCTGCAGCGAGGGCAACCGCAGTCGTATCGGAGCCGCCGCGTCCGAGCGTTGTGATATCATCGTATTTGTTGATCCCCTGGAAGCCGGTGACAATGACAATTTTGTTGTCATCCAGCTCTTTACGGATGCGCTCGGTGTCGATCCGTTTGAAGCGCGCGTTCTGATAATCGGAGGTCGTGTGCATCGGTACCTGCCAGGCATTTAAAGAAACAGCACTGACGCCCATCTGAATCATGGTTATGGCCATCAGGGAAACGGAAACCTGTTCACCGGTGGCAAGAAGCATATCCATCTCGCGGCGGGACGGTTTTTCCGTAATCTGTTTTGCGGTTGCAATCAGTCCGTCCGTCGTTTTTCCCATCGCGGAGAGAACGACAACGACCTGGCTTCCGGCCTGCTGTTTTTCGATGCAGCGCTGTGCTACATTGCGGATGTGCGCAAGATCTGCGACGGAGCTTCCGCCAAATTTCATTACAGTCAGCATAACAGTTTTGATCTCTTTCCTTTTTGATTTACGCGGACAAAAGCGCAGAGCGTGTTTTACCGCGTTTTCCGGGCCGAAAAAACAGGAGTGGGACGTTTTGGGGCCGCGAAACTCTGATACATAGTATAGCGAAAACAGATAGAAAAAGCAAGGAAAAGCACAAGGAAAAGCACAAGGAAAAGCGGTTTCGTTCTGCGGTTGTATTACCTTTTTGTTTGTGTTAAAATGATAGGCAGAAAAAGAGGAGAAGAAAGCATATGATCATAGAAACAAATTCTGCGTCGGAGACGCTTGCCCTTGGCGAAAAGCTGGGAAAAGCGGCGAAGCCTGGCCAGATTTATACATTAAACGGAGACCTTGGTGTTGGAAAAACCGTTCTGACGCAGGGCTTTGCAAAAGGACTTGGCATCACAGAGGCAGTCAACAGTCCCACATTTACCATTATTCAGGAATATACGGAAGGACGTCTGCCATTTTATCATTTCGATGTTTACCGGATCGGTGATATAGAAGAAATGGAAGAAATCGGATACGATGATTATTTTTTCGGTGAGGGTGTCTGCCTGATCGAATGGGCAGAACTGATTGAAGAGCTGATCCCGGAGGGTGCGATTTCGATTACGATAGAAAAAGACCTCGAAAAAGGGTTTGATTACCGGAAAATTACGGTAGAATAAAAGAAAAAAATCCTGAATGTGGTGGAAAAACAAAAGGAAATCGTAAAGATTCCTGTTTCCGGCAGACTGCCAAAATGAGTTGCACAGGAAGGAAATATCGGAAAGGAAACAAAAAATTATGAAAATACTTGCACTGGACAGCTCCGGCCTGGTGGCTTCGGTGGCTGTTGTTGAAAATGACACACTGCTTGCGGAATACACCGTAAATTATAAAAAAACACATTCCCAGACTCTGCTTCCGATGCTGGATGAAATCTCGAACATGACAGAGCTGGATCTTTCGACGATCGATGCGATTGCAGTTGCCGGAGGTCCGGGCTCGTTTACCGGTCTTCGCATCGGTTCTGCAACAGCCAAGGGACTTGGTCTGGCACTTGAAAAACCACTGATTTCCATTCCAACGACGGCGGCAATCGCGTACAATATCTGGGATACTGACAAATTTGTCTGCCCGATCATGGATGCGAGAAGAAACCAGGTCTATACCGGAGTTTACTGCTACACGGATCATCGTCTCGATACGGTCTGGGAACAGGATACGATGAGCATTGAGGCACTGGCGGAGGGCCTGAACTGCCTCGACCACGAAGTGATTTTCCTCGGGGACGGCGTTGCGGTTTACCGGGAAAAATTAGAGGCACTGCTGACGATTCCGTTTTCCTTTGCACCGGCACACGTCAACCGCCAGAGAGCGGCAGCCGTCGGAGCACTGGCTGAGGTTTATTACAAAGAAGGTAAGATTCAGACGGCAGAAGAGCACGAGCCGGAATACCTGAGAAAATCGCAGGCGGAGCGTGAAAGAGCGGAGCGGGAATCTGTGAAGCATGCCGATGTGGTGAAAAAACAGGAGAACGGAGAAAAAAGCGAATGATCACAATCCGTGAAATGCAGATCGATGATCTGGAGCAGGTGATGCCGATTGAGGAGGCCAACTTTTCGATTCCGTGGACAGAAACCGGATTTTTTACATTTCTGATCCGTGACGACGCACTGTTTCTTGTAGCAGAGGAGGACGGTGAAATTTTAGGATATCTCGGAATCCTGATTTCCTTTGATGAAAGTGAGATCACAAATGTCTGCGTGGCAGAAAAAGCGAGAAGACGCGGCATCGGCCGTGCACTGATGGAAGAGCTGTTCCGTCGGATGCAGGAGAGAAAGGTGCGCGTCATTCATCTGGATGTGCGCATCGGCAATACGCCGGCACGGAATCTGTACGAGAGCCTCGGCTTTGTACAGGACGGCATGCGGAAGGGGTACTACGATCTCCCGAAGGAGGACGCAGTGCTGATGAGCCGGACGGATGAATCGGTTCCGAAGAGGTAGAGAGAAATCGTTATTGTATACGCATTTAACGCACAGGACTTTCCTTTCATTCCCAGTAGGAATGGCGGGAAAGATGTGTTACAATCGACAGGACACAGGAGAATCTGATTTCTGTTTTGTGTCAGGAACGAAGAAAGAAACGTTTTTTGATACACGGGAGGAAGAAAAATGCGGAAATACAACAAAAACACAAATGAGCTGGAAGCGGCGGTGTGTAACTGCTGCGGAAAAAGCATGAAAATACAGAATGGAATGCTGCTGGAGGGGATCTGCTCGGTCGACACGACGTGGGGGTACTTTTCCGGGAAGGACCTGGAAAAGCATGAGTTTGATCTGTGCGAGGAGTGCTACGATCGGATTACATTGTCGTTTGCGGTTCCACCGGAAATTTCGGAGGACACGGAGGTTTAGAATTTCGGGCAGTTCGGCATCGTTCTGGAAGAAAGGGGAAGGTGCAATGCAAAGAGGTTTTACGATTCAGTCGAAGGTGGATGGACTGATGCTTGACGGGCTTGTGGTGGAGCCGGAGGAGGGCGTACAGCGGACGGCGCTTCTGCAGCTCAGCCATGGAATGAGCGAATACAAGGAGCGGTATCTGCCGTTTATGGAGTTTATGGCGGAACACGGTGTAGTGTGTGTGATTCATGATCACCGCGGGCACGGAAAGAGTGTGAAGTCGGAGCAGGATCTCGGATTTATGTACGGCGCAGGCGGCGCAGGGCTTGTGGAGGATCTGTTTCAGGTTACGGTATGGGCAAAAAAAGAGTACCCGGATCTGCCGTTTATTCTGATGGGACACAGTATGGGATCCCTGGTTGTGCGCACGTATGCGAAGGAGCATGATAGGGAGCTGGATGCGTTGATTGTGTGTGGTTCACCGAGCAAGAATTATCTGCGGCCGCTGGGTGCGGCTGTAGGACACGCAGAAGCGGCGGTGCTCGGGGATGAGCATCGGAGCAATCTTCTGGAGGCGATGTCGTTTGGATCGTTTGCGGCGCGGTTTGCGGATGAGAAGAGCCGGTTCGCCTGGTGCTGTTCGGACCCGGAGGTGGTGCGGGAGTATGAAGAAAACCCACTCTGTGGCTTTACGTTTTCGGATGATGCTTTTTTTGCGCTGAATGACCTGCTGAAGGAGACGTATGGATTCCATGGATGGCATTGCACAAACCGGAAGCTGCCGGTGCTGTTTTTGTCCGGCGGGGATGATCCGTGTTATGTGAATGTGCGGCGCTTTAAAAAATCCATTGACCATATGCGGCTGATCGGGTACCGCAATGTCAGAGGAAAGCTGTATCCGGGAATGCGGCATGAAATACTGAATGAGAAAGAGAAGTACCGCGTGTATGGCGATGTCTGGAAGTGGTTGAAGAAAGAAAAAGTGGTGGGGAATGTGGAGGGGGGAAGCACACCCCCGCAGACCCCGGACGGCGCTCTGGCAGGGAGCGGCGGTGTTTGATCATTTTTTGAAAAAAACGCTCATCAGCAAAAAACTGATGAGCGTTTTTTTCAATGTAAGTAAATTTTTGACGATCACATGATCCATCCAAATACGGTGGAAAGGACGATCATAATCATAGAAAAGACAAACGAGTTCACCGACATCAGCGTCGCCCGCTGCCTGGACGGGATCATGTCATTGAGCAGAATATCGGTCCGGACTTCAAGAAAATCATCGGAAAAGGATCCGATAAATCCGCCGAAGACCATAAGGGCCGGCAGTCCGGTAAAGCTCATAAGAAAGGCGAAAAGTACACCGATCGTGCCAAACAGCAGAATCGCGCGGTAGCGGTATTTGTGAAAGTATGCCGTCATCCGCGATCCCAGTGCCGCGCCGAGTCCCATCACGAAGAGGGCAGGTCCAAGCAGCGCGCTGTTCATGCCGGTGAGTGGCAGCTTCGCCTGTAAAAAGAAGAGAACCAGCGTAGAAACGGCACCGATGAGTGCGTTCACCAGCATAATATTTCTTGCTTTTTTCTCACGGACAAGAAACTGCCAGCTTTCCTGCACAACCGAAACGATTTCCTGTCCAACAGGATAATGAACTGGTGTTGCGTCCGTTTTTACTTCCGCAAGGCGGAATGAAATGCCAAGCGCAATCAGCCCGAAGAAGAGATCAATCGCATACGCGCGCCGGTATCCCAGCCACAGGGCAAGGCCTGCGCAGAGCGTTGCGGTGGAATTGGTGATACGGTACAGCATCATTTCAGTAGAAGAAAAACGGGCATAAAATCCTTCGTCCCCGTTCTGCTTCAGACTGTCATACGCAAGTGCCTCCCGTGTGCCGGATGCAAGGTTATAGCTGAGCGCACTGCATCCAAGCGCAAGCGCCGTTGTGGCAAAGCCGGTGGAAAAAATCATCAGCGTACCGGAAATCAGGGCGGCCACCTGACTTGCAATCAGCGTTTTCCGTCGCCCGAAAACATCGGCGACAACGCCGGAGGGGAGTTCAAAGCAGAGGCTCACGATATGGAAAATACTTTCGAGCATCCCGATCTGCAGCAGCGAAAATCCACGGAGTGCGAGCAGTGCAACCCACGAAGCCGCCGCAATCTGAAAATAGCCGACCGTGGTCATAAGATATAAAGTTCGTATTTGTTTTCTGGTATTTTTCTCAGACATAAAAAAATCTCCTTGTCAAAATATAGTAAAATTCTGATGGGGAGATACGTGCATTTTCTGTGTGATTTTAAGAATACAAGATGTGAAGTTTACTTAAAAAAGAGCGCACTATCCCCATAAACAGCTGAAACATCGCCATTTGTGAGGTGAAGAAACTGGTTTTTCCAGATCATAGTGCTACTCCTTTTGTAATCATAATTTTTTACCAGAATACCACCGGAAACGGAAAAAGTCAAAGAAAAATTTTGACAAAAATAAAAAAAACTATTGACTTTCAAGTATACTTTAATGCTACAATTTTTTCAACAATACTGAGGAAACGAAGGTTTTCTGCGGAAAAGAAAGGGGATATTTTAACATGAGTGTAGATGTAACAAAAATGCCGAAATTAGGATTTGGCATGATGCGCCTTCCGGAGAAGGACGGAGAACTGGATTTGGAGCAGATCTGTAAAATGGTCGATGCGTACCTTGCCTCCGGAATGAACTATTTTGACACCGCCTATATGTACTGCGGCGGAAAATCGGAGAGCATCGTGAAAAAAGCGCTGGTAGAGCGTCATCCGAGAGAAAGCTTTACTCTGACAACCAAACTTCCGCAGTGGATGATGGACGAGGGCATCGAAGGCCGTGACCGCATTTTCAACGATCAGCTCGCGCGCACCGGAGCAGGCTACTTTGATTATTACCTGCTGCACAGTGTCGAGGACGGCGCAAACTATGACGGCTATGTGAAATACGACTGTTTTAACTGGGCCAAGAAGAAAAAAGAAGAGGGACTGATCAAACACTTTGGTTTCTCCTTCCACGGAACGCCGGAGCTGCTTGACAAGATTCTCTCCGAGCATCCGGAGGTTGAAATTGTCCAGATCCAGATGAACTATGCTGACTGGGACAATCCGCTGATCCAGTCCGGACGTCTGTATGAGGTGCTTCGGAAATACGATATGCCGTTCCTTGTTATGGAGCCGGTAAAGGGCGGTTCCCTTGCATCAGCAGGCAAAGAGATTGAAGCAGAGATGAAACGTGTTCATCCGGATGCATCGATTGCGTCCTGGGCACTCCGCTTTGCGGCTTCCCTCCCGGGTGTTGCAACCGTGCTCTCCGGTATGTCAAACGAGGAACAGATGGAGGATAATATCAAAACCTTCCGAAATTTTGTACCGTTAAACGAGGAAGAAAAAGCAGTGATCGCCAAAGCACAGGAAGCGCTGAAAAAGAGTCCGGCGGTTCCATGTACCGCCTGTCGTTACTGCTGCGACGGATGTCCGATGGGAATCGCGATTCCGGATGTGTTCAAGGCATTGAATACCATCCGCCTGTATGGAGAAGAAGACCGCGCGAAAAATTATTATAAAAAGCTGCTGGAAACATCGGGAAAAGCAGAAGACTGCGTGCAGTGCGGTCAGTGTGAGAGTGTATGCCCGCAGCATCTGCCGATCATTGACCTGTTAAAAGAAGCGTCCGAAAAGCTTGACGTGCCGGTGACGGAATAAGAGGATTGCGAATATCCGCTTTTGCATATGCTTTAGAAAAAGGCTCCCCGGAATACTCTGAAAAAAGAGTATTCCGGGGAGCCTTTTTTTCTATGGGAAATCTTGTTGGAATTTCCTGCGGAGAAAAAGATCCTTTGGGCAGGATTGCACTGCGCGGAAAAAATGTGCCACTTGCGAGAGATGTGACGGAGCGGTTTACGACCGGAAAAATGGAATGTAAAAAAGAAAAAACTCATGTTTTACATAAACTTAACATCTCTGAGATTTTGCATTTTACACGCCGTTGTTATGATGAAACCTGTAAAAACGAAATGTAAAAAACGTCGGGATTGCGATTTTACAAAATAGAAATCACAAAAATCCCGTGTGAAAAGAGGAGAAAAGAATATTATGAAGAGAAAAGTAATTGCAATCACCTTAACCGCAATGATGGCTGCAGGAATGCTTGCAGGATGTGGAAGCAGCGATAGCAGCAGTTCTTCCACAGCAGACACTACAAAAGAGGCTTCTGCAACAGAGGCAGATGGCAGCACAGACGGTGACAGCACCGCAGCAGGCGGAGATTTTTCCGGACAGATCAGCGTGATCTCCCGTGAGGATGGTTCCGGTACCAGAGGTGCATTCATCGAGCTGTTCGGTGTAGAAGAGAAAAACGATGCAGGTGAGAAAGTGGATAATACCACCGTTGATGCACAGATCACCAACAATACTTCCGTTATGATGAGCACAGTGGCAGGTAACCAGCACGCAATCGGTTATATCTCCCTTGGATCCTTAAATGATGAAGTCAAAGCACTGAAAATCGACGGAGCAGAGGCAAGCGCAGAGAACGTAGAAAACGGTTCCTATAAAGTAAGCCGTCCGTTCAACATTGTAACAAAAGACGGTCTTTCCGCAGATGCGCAGGATTTCATGGACTACATCTTAAGCACCGACGGACAGCAGGTTGTTTCAGATGACGGATATATTGCAATCAAAGATACCAAAGCCTACGAAGGAAACTGCAGCGGTGAAAAGGTTGTGGTAGCAGGATCTTCCTCTGTAACACCACTGATGGAAAAATTAAAAGAGGCTTATACAAAAGTAAATTCAAACGCTAACATCGAAGTACAGCAGAGCGATTCCACAACAGGTATCACTTCCGCAAGCGATGGCCTCTGTGACATTGGTATGGCATCCCGTGACTTAAAGGATGAGGAGAAATCCTCAGGGCTTACCGCAACCGTAATCGCAACCGACGGTATTGCTGTCATCGTAAACAAAGAGAACCCGACCGATGGGCTGACCAGTGATCAGGTAAAGAGCATCTATGTTGGCGACACAACCGACTGGGCAGATGTAAAATAAAGAATGTATAAAGCAATGGAAAAAGAAGTAAGGGCGAACAATGGAAAATCGCTCTTACTTCCGTATCCGAAAATGTTCAGAAAAAGAAGCTGTCTTTCGGAACGTGCTTGAAAAAGCAGTTCGTAAGGAAAAAAACGAAAGTCTTTTTCAAACACGCTCCGCGAAACAATGAAATGAAAGGATTTATCTTATGAAACTAAGAGAAACGATCATGAAACTTGTATTCCTGATTGCGGCGTGCTGCTCCGTACTGGCTGTTGCACTGATCTGCATTTTCCTGTTCATGAATGGCGTTCCTGCTATTTTTAAAATCGGACCGCTGAAATTTTTGACCGGTACCGTGTGGAAACCGGGAAACAACATTTTCGGTATCCTGCCGATGATTGTCGGCAGTATCTGCGTGACCGGCCTTGCAATCCTGATGGGTGTGCCGGTTGCCATTCTTACTTCGGTGTTTCTTTCCCGTTACTGTCCGAAAAAGTTTTACGGCATCTGCAAATCAGGTATTAACCTGATGGCCGGTATTCCGTCTATCGTATATGGATTTTTCGGACTGGTCGTGATCGTCCCATTGATGGCACAGCTGACCGGCAAAAACGGAAACACAATGCTGACGGCATCTATTCTTCTGGCCGTTATGATTCTTCCGACCGTGGTCGGTGTAACAGAATCCGCCATTACAAGCGTTCCAGAATCCTACTATGAAGCAAGCCTTGGCCTTGGTGCAACGCATTCCCAGAGCGTTTTCTTTGCAGTTGTCCCGGCGGCAAAATCCGGAATCCTGGCCGGCATCGTTCTTGGCATCGGACGTGCCATCGGAGAGACAATGGCAGTGATTATGATTGCCGGAAACCAGCCTCGTATGCCAAAAGGAATCACAGAAGGCCTTCGTACCATGACAGCCAATATTGTACTGGAGATGGGATATGCATCCGGACTTCACCGGGAAGCGCTGATTGCAACGGGTGTTGTGCTGTTTGTCTTTATCCTGCTGATCAATTTATCGGTGTCTATGCTGAACCGGAGGGTACATTATGGTGATTAAAGGAAATGGAGCTGTAAATACAATGGAAGCTGTAAAAATAAATACAAAAGAAAAAGAAAGAACAAAGGTTACGTATCACAAAAGTGTTTTTTCTTCGGTACTGACCGGAATTACCTGTGGAGCGGCCATTCTTGCACTTGCTATTCTGGTTTTTCTGGTTGGATTTATTCTGAACCACGGTGTGAAAAACCTGACACTGGAGCAGTTTGCATGGACCTATAATACAGAGAATGTTACGATGCTTCCGGCGATCATCAACACTGTTACGATGACAGTACTTTCCCTGCTGCTTGCTGCGCCCCTCGGCATTTTCTCGGCGATTTATCTGGTTGAATATGCCAATAAACGCGGAAAACTGGTTGGCCTGATCCGGATTACGGCAGAGACCCTTTCCGGTATTCCGTCGATCGTTTACGGTTTGTTCGGTATGCTGTTTTTTACGAAAACCCTGAAAATGGGATACTCGATGATGTCCGGTGCCTGTACACTTGCCATCATGATTCTTCCGCTGATTATGCGAACAGCAGAAGAAGCCTTAAAATCAGTTCCGGATTCCTATCGGGAAGCAAGCTTTGGACTGGGAGCCGGAAAGCTTCGTACGATTTTTAAAATTGTTCTTCCATCTGCCGTACCCGGCATTCTTTCCGGTGTCATTCTTGCGACAGGCCGTGTCGTAGGAGAGACGGCAGCGCTTCTTTTCACAGCAGGAACGATTGCAAAGGTGGCAGGACTTATGGATTCCGGCCGTACCCTTGCCGTTCATATGTATGCACTTTCCAGTGAAGGCCTCTATATGAATCAGATGTATGCAACCGGCGTCATCCTGATGCTGATTGTCCTTCTGATCAACGGCTGTTCCGGAATGATTGCGAAGAAAATTGCAAAGAAATAAAAGAGAGACGAGGAAAAAACATGAGCAAAATAGATGTATCCAATATGGATCTTTATTACGGAGACTTTCATGCATTAAAAAATATCAACTTGAGCATTGATGCCAATGAAGTGACGGCTTTTATCGGACCTTCCGGCTGTGGTAAATCGACCCTGTTAAAATCCATCAACAGAATGAATGATCTCGTTCCGGGCTGCCGGATCACCGGTGAAATGCTGTTGGACGGAGAAAACATCTACGGCGGAAAAATGGATGTCAACGGACTCCGAAAACGGGTCGGCATGGTATTCCAGAAACCAAATCCGTTCCCGATGAGCATTTACGACAATATTGCCTATGGCCCCAGAACCCATGGTGTCCGTTCCAAAGCGAAGCTGGATGATATTGTGGAGCAGTCTCTTCGACAGGCGGCAATCTGGGATGAGGTGAAGGACCGTTTGAAGAAAAGCGCACTTGGCATGTCCGGCGGACAACAGCAGCGTCTTTGCATTGCGCGTGCTCTTGCCGTACAGCCGGAGGTTCTTCTGATGGACGAACCAACCTCAGCACTGGATCCGATTTCTACTTCCAAAATCGAAGATCTTGCGGTAGAATTGAAAAAAGATTATACTATTGTCATGGTAACCCACAATATGCAGCAGGCAGCCAGAATTTCCGACAAAACCGCATTTTTCCTGTTAGGCGAGGTAGTAGAATACGGAGAGACCGAACAGATCTTCTCCATGCCGAAGGATAAACGGACAGAGGATTACATTACAGGGAGGTTTGGCTGATATGAGGGAAAGATTTGAGCAGCAGATGGAAATTCTGCACACGGAGCTGATTGAGCTTGGCGCACTCTGCGAGCAGGCAATCGGACGGACGTATGAGGTTCTGCTGGAGGGAAACCAGAGAGCGGCAGAAGAGATTATCAAAAAAGACCAGGTTGTCGATGCGAAAGAACGGGAGATCGAGGATCTCTGCTTCCGCATCATTTTACAGCAGCAGCCGGTAGCACGTGATCTGCGTCAGGTATCTGCGGCATTAAAAATGATTACCGATATGGAGCGGATCGGAGACCAGGCAGCAGATATTGCGGATATCGTAAAAGTAACGAGTCTTGATGTGCCGGATGCAAGCATCCGTCTGAAGGATATGGCGAAAGCAACAGCTTCTATGGTAACAAAATGCATCGATGCATACGTTAAGCAGGATCTGAAGCTTGCACGGGAGGTTATCGATTCCGATGATATCGTGGATGATCTTTTTGACGAGGTAAAGGATGAAATTCTGCAGGGTATGCGAAAGGGAATTACCACAGATGTCCAGTCTCTGGACTATCTGATGATTGCAAAATATTATGAAAGAATCGGTGACCATGCAACAAACATTGCGGAATGGGTTGTGTATTCCATTAACGGTCACCATAAAGGGGAATAACAGATGATTTACTGCGTGGAAGATGAAAGAAATATACGGGAACTGATCGTATACACACTGGAATCGAGCGGTTTTACCGCAAGAGGCCTGGAAAGCGGAAAAGAGCTGAATGCAGCTATTGCAGAACAGCTTCCGGATCTGATTCTCCTGGATATCATGCTTCCGGGAGAGGATGGTCTTGAAATTCTTTCACGCCTCAAGGCATCGGAAGTAACAAAAGAAATTCCGGTCATTATGGTAACGGCAAAGGGCGCTGAGTATGATAAGGTCATGGGCCTGGACTGCGGAGCCGATGACTATATTACCAAGCCGTTCGGCATGATGGAATTTATCGCAAGGGTACGTGCCGTGCTGCGCCGTGCCGGAAAAGAAGAGAAGGAAAACGATGTGCTGGAGACCGGGGATCTGCAGATCCAGGTAAAGCAGCATCAGGTTCTGGCCAAAGGGGAGAAGGTTACCCTGACCTTAAAAGAGTTTGAACTGCTGAAATTTTTAATGGAAAATAAAGGAATTGTCCTTACGAGAGACCGTCTGCTCGGCCATGTCTGGGGTTATGATTTTGACGGAGAAACCCGTACGGTAGACGTTCATGTGCGTACACTCCGCCAGAAGCTGGGCGAATGCGGCGAGCTGATCGAGACGGTCCGCGGCGTGGGATACCGGATAGGAGGCTGAGAAAGTAAGATGCGTAAAAAAGTCTTTCAACATGCGGGAGCGTTGATTATCGCTGCGATTATCCTGACTTTTTTCACCATGAGCTGGGCAATGTACAACAATACGGCGGAGCAGCTTCGTGTTTCGGTGAGAAATGAATGTGAGTATTACAGGTATTTTCTGGACAAGATGGGTGATGACAGTCTGGATAAACCGGCCGGAAAGATTACAGCAAGTCGGGTCACCCTGATTGACACGGACGGAACCGTTCTGTTTGATTCGGTCGAGGATGCGAAGATGATGGGAAATCATTCCGGGCGGCCGGAGGTGATTGAGGCAGAAAAGACAGGGGAAAGCAATATTTCCCGTTATTCCGAAACGCTGCGGAGCAAAACATATTATACGGCACTGCGCCTGGACAATGGAAAAATCATCCGTGTTTCCCTGACAACGGACAGTGTGTTCGGTGTGATGCTGCGGAATATATGGCTTGTGGCTGTGCTGATTGCGGCAGTTCTTGTCGTAGAGCTGATGATGGTCAGCCATATGACAAAGGCACTCGTAAAGCCGATCAATGAGATTGATCTGAATCATCCGCTGGACAACAAAGCGTATGAGGAATTGAGTCCGCTGCTTGGCAGAATTCATCAGCAGCAGAAGCAGATCCAGCAGCAGATGGAGGAGCTCCGCCATAATCAGGAGGAGTATCTTGCCATCACGGAATATATGAAGGATGGTCTGATCGTGACAAACCAGTCGGTTGTACTCTCCATCAACCGCTCGGCACAGAATTTGTTTGATGTGACGGCAGAGGAGTGCATCAATCACAATATTGTGACAGTCAGCCGCAATGAGCAGCTGAAGGAGGCGCTGGATCATGCTCTGGAGGGCAGTTCCGAGGAGCGGATGCTGGAATTAAACGGAAGAGTCTATCAGCTTCTTGCTAATCCGGTGCGTGTGGACAATGTTGTATCCGGTGCGGTCATCCTGGTGCTGGATGTGACAGAAAAACAGAAAGCGGAGGTGATGCGCCGTGAGTTTTCTGCCAATGTGTCACATGAGCTGAAAACACCACTGATGTCAATTTCCGGATATGCGGAGATCATAGAAAATAACATGGTAAAACCGGAGGATATTCCAAAATTTGCGGGAAGAATCCACAGTGAGGCGAGCAGGTTAAGCTCTCTTGTCGAGGATATTATCAAGCTGTCCAGACTGGACGAGAACGACCAGTCGATCCCGATGGAGGAAGTGGATCTGATGCAGATCTGCCGTGATGTCGAGGGACATCTTTCCATACGGGCAAAGGAGCAGCAGGTGAAGATGACACTGAGAGGAGAGAGCTGCCGGATCAAAGGTGCACGGCAGGTTCTCTATGAGATGATCTACAATCTCTGCGACAATGCGATCAAGTACAACCGCAGGGACGGTGAGGTCGAAGTGACGGTTTCCCGCGGAAGAAACGGACGGGCAGTGGTATCTGTGGCAGATACCGGAATCGGAATTGCAAAGGAAGATCAGGAGCGGATCTTTGAACGGTTCTATCGTGTAGATAAGAGTCATTCCCGTGAAACGGGAGGTACGGGACTTGGACTTTCCATTGTGAAGCATGGAGCGATTCTTCATGATGCAAAGATTAAAATTGAGAGTACGCTTGGAACCGGAACAAAGATAATTCTGGAGTTTTAAGTGAAAAACAGATAACGCAAAAGACAGCATGCGGGGACAGAACCTATATGGGAGGCTTGAAAAATTCATGATTTTTAAGTGCCCAAAGCGGTTCCGTCCCCGCATGCTGTCTTTTTATGTATGGCTTGTATCGTTATAAAAATGCAAATTCGTTGTTTTGAATAAACAGAGTATTCAATATTTGGTAAATATGATAAGGGGGTTGGGGGTTGTTTTTTGATGCAGAGTATGGTATGGTAAATATAACGAGTTCCGGAAACGTTACCGACACCGTTTCCGGAAATACAGACGAGATACCGACAGCCCTGTTTTTACGAAACAAAATGAGCTGGCTATAGGGGTTGCATAAGTTACAATTTGCTGCGTATCCGTGAACAGGAATTATGTATTTGTGGGGTCGGATGGATAGAAAAAACGACAAGGAGAAAGGGTTTAAAAATGAGAGCAAGTGGTATTTTACTTCCGGTAGCTTCGCTGCCGTCCCGATATGGAATCGGATGTTTTTCGAAAGAAGCGTATGAATTTGTGGATCGCCTGGAGGAGGCCGGCCAGAGCTACTGGCAGATTCTTCCACTTGGACCGACGGGATATGGAGATTCGCCGTACCAGTCGTTCTCTACTTTTGCCGGAAATCCATATTTTATTGATTTGGAGACCCTGGTAAAAGAGGAACTTCTGACAGAAGAAGAGTGTGATGCGTGCGATTTCGGCGACAACGCGGAGTATATTGATTACGAAAAGATTTATCAGTCCCGTTTCAAAGTACTCAGAAAAGCATTTGAAAGATTTGCGGCAGATGACGTATATGATGCATTTGTATCGGAAAATGGTTACTGGCTGGAAGATTATGCGCTGTATATGGCGATTAAGGATGCACTCGGCGGAATCAGCTGGAGTGAGTGGCCGGCAGAATTAAAGGACAGAGAAGAAGCAGCACTGAATCAGAAACGGGAAGAACTTGCCGAGGAGATTGCATTTTACAAATTCCAGCAGTTTATGTTCCTGAAACAGTGGAAAGCACTGAAGGCATACGCAAATGAAAAGGGTATCCGTATCATCGGTGATATTCCGATTTATGTTGCATTTGACAGTGCCGATACCTGGGCAAATCCGGTTCTGTTCCAGTTTGATGAGGACAACCAGCCAAAAGCAGTTGCCGGATGCCCGCCGGATGCGTTCTCCGCAACCGGACAGCTCTGGGGCAACCCGTTATACAAATGGGACTATCATAAGAGCACAGGTTATGCATGGTGGCTGTTACGTCTGGCTCACGTGTTTAAACTGTACGATACTGTCCGCATCGACCATTTCCGCGGATTTGATGAATATTATTCCATCCCGTTCGGTGATCAGACGGCAGAGCGCGGCCACTGGGAAAAAGGACCGGGCATGGATCTGTTCAACACCGTCAAAGAAAAGCTCGGCGATGTGGATGTCATCGCAGAAGACCTGGGATATCTTACCGAGAGCGTGATCGAAATGGTGAAAGAATCCGGCTATCCGGGTATGAAGGTGCTGCAGTTTGCTTTTGACTCCCGTGAGGAGAGTGATTATCTGCCGCACAATTACGAGAGAAACTGTGTTGTCTACACCGGAACACACGACAATGATACCATTCTTGGATGGTATTATGTCATGAGTGAGGAAGACCGCGAATTCTCCAAAGAGTATATGGGAAATGCAAAGAGTACCGACGAGGAACTCCCGTGGGATTTTATTCGCATGTCAATGGAGAGCGTGGCAAATCTGGCTGTCACTCCGATGCAGGAATTTTTAGGTCTTGGAACGGAGGCGAGAATTAACTATCCGTCTACACTTGGAAATAACTGGAAATGGCGCCTGCTTCCGGGACAGTTTACATCGGAAATGGCAAAGAGAATTCACCGGCTGACACAGATTACAGCACGTATTGCAAAATAAAAATACGCGCCGGAGAGAAAGCAAAACAGGCCGGGAAAACAAGCCGGAAGAGATTCCGGCAGAACAGATACAGAGTTTAAAGGAGAGGCCTGCAGAATATGGAACAGGTAACAATCAGGGACATTGCCCGCAAATGTAAGGTAGGCGTGAGTACCGTATCGAGAGCGATGAACAATCATCCGGACATCAATCCGGAAACAAAAGAGATGATCTTAAAGGTGATTGCCGAATCGAATTACGTACCGAACAACAGTGCCAGAAACCTGAAGCGGTCGAATGCCAAAGCGATTGCCATTCTGGTAAAAGGCATGGACAACATGTTCTTCAACAACATGATCAGTGTGATTGAAGAGGTTGTGCGAAAAAAGAAATACGCCTGCATTATTGAGCGAGTAGAGGAAAAGGCAAATGAGGTAGACTCCGCGATCGAGATCGTCAAAGAAAAACGGCTGCGCGGCATCATTTTCCTCGGCGGAAACTTTACGCATCCGCATGAGAAAATGGCGCAGATCCCGGTTCCGTACGTGATCAGTACAATCGGGGCGGTTTCAGACGGAGGAAAACCGTGCGCGAGCGTATCGGTCGATGACTACAGGGAAAGCTATAAGATGGTAGATTATCTCTGTGGTCTCGGGCACCGGCGCATTGCCATCATTACCGCCTGCGAGGACGACATCAGTATCGGACGCCTCCGTCTGAATGCGTACCGCCAGGCTTTACTGGATCATGGGATACCTTATGACCCTGATCTGGTATTTCATATGACGAAGGACGACACGTATTCTTTCGCCACAGGGTACAAGATAACAAAAGAAATTCTGGAAAAAAAGACGGAGTTTTCCGCGCTGTATGCCACCGCGGATACGCTGGCAATCGGTGCGTGCCGTGCCTTAAAAGAGGCCGGGCTTACCGTGCCGGATGATATTTCCGTTGCCGGATTTGACGGAATTGATGCGGGAGAGTATTATATACCCAGTATCACAACGATCCGCCAGCCGGTGGAGCAGCTTGCCGCAGAGACGGCGAAGATGCTGTTTTCCTTAATTTCAGGAAAAGAAGAACCCTGCAGCAAAGTATACGATGGGGAACTCGTCGTAAGGGAATCTACGAAGTCGCGGATCGCGCAGCAGTAAAATATTTGCTGTTTCGCTGCCCCGAAAAGTGATTCAGAAGTGAACCGTCCCATTCAGGGAAAAGCTTTGAATGGAACTGCGAAAGCTGCCAATTGCAGGAAATCTGGAATGGCAGCGCAACTAAATGACACTGTGGGAATTTATCCACAGCAATACGAGGAGAAAAAAATGGAAGAAAGAATTCAGGCAATCTTAAAAGAGCGTTTTGGAAGAGATCTGGACAACTGCACAAAGAGCGAAATCTTTGAAGCCCTGATGGTTATCACCAAACAGGAGATGGCAGGTCGCAAAAGAAACACCGGAAGTAAGAAGCTGTATTATATTTCAGCAGAGTTTCTGATCGGAAAACTGCTGTCCAATAACCTGATTAACCTTGGCATGTACGAGGAAGTTGAAAAAGCACTTGCAGCTCACGGAAGAGAGCTGACCGAGATCGAGGAGATGGAAATGGAGCCGTCCCTTGGAAACGGAGGTCTCGGCCGTCTGGCAGCATGCTTCCTTGATTCTATCGCAACGCTTGGCCTGCCGGGAGACGGTATCGGCCTTAATTATCACTTCGGTCTGTTCCGCCAGCTTCTGGTCGACCACAAACAGAAAGAAGTGAAAAATCCATGGATCACAAATGAGAGCTGGCTCGTCAGACAGCCGGTATCCTTTGCAGTTCCGTATAAAAACTTCACGATGCATTCTACCCTGTATGATATCGACGTACCGGGTTACAACAATGGCTGTAACCGTCTGCATCTGTTCGATGTAGATACGGTAGACGAGAGTATCGTTCCATCAGACAGCATCAACTTTGACAAGCATCAGATCCAGAAAAACCTGACACTGTTCCTCTACCCGGATGACAGCGACCGTGCCGGACAGCTGCTTCGTATCTACCAGCAGTATTTCATGGTCAGCAACGGCGCACAGTTTATCCTCATGGAGTGCGAGCAGAAGGGCTACGATCTGCACAAGCTGTATGATCACGTTGTGATCCAGATCAACGATACCCATCCGTCCATGGTCATTCCGGAGCTGATCCGTCTGCTGCAGGAGAGAGGCTTTACCATGCAGGAAGCCATCGATGTTGTAAGCAAGACCTGTGCTTACACCAACCACACCATCCTGGCAGAGGCACTGGAAAAATGGCCGATCGATTACCTCGAGGAGGTTGTTCCGCACCTGATGCCGATTATCCACGAGCTGGACGCACAGGCAAAGAAGAAATACAAAGATGAGAAAGTAGCGATCATCGATAAGGATCAGCGCGTCCATATGGCACACATGGATATCCACTACGGATTTTCTGTTAACGGCGTTGCAGCACTGCACACCGAGATCCTGAAAAACTCCGAGCTGAAACCGTTCTACGATATTTATCCGGAGAAATTCAACAACAAGACAAACGGAATCACTTTCCGCCGCTGGCTGCTGCACTGCAACCGTGAACTGGCACAGTATATTGAGAGCCTGATCGGACCGGGATTCAAAAAAGATGCCGACGAGCTGGAAAAACTGCTTAAATACAAAGACAACAAGAAGGTTCTTGCAAAACTTGAGGAGATCAAACACAACCGCAAACTGGATCTCAAACAGTTCCTGTATGAGACACAGAATATCGCGCTGGATGAAAATTCCATCATCGATGTACAGGTAAAACGTCTTCATGAGTACAAACGCCAGCAGATGAATGCCCTGTACGCTATTTACAAATACATGGATATCAAGAGCGGAAACAAGCCGAAAACCCCGATCACCATGGTATTCGGTGCAAAGGCTGCACCGGCTTATATCATCGCAAAAGATATCATCCATCTGATCCTGTGCCTGCAGGAGCTGATTGATAACGATCCTGAGGTAAGCCCGTACTTCAAAGTGATTATGCTTGAGAACTACAACGTATCAAAAGCTGCAAAGGTGATCCCGGCAGCAGATATCTCCGAGCAGATCTCCCTGGCATCCAAAGAGGCTTCCGGAACCGGAAACATGAAATTCATGCTGAACGGTGCCCTGACGCTTGGAACAGAAGACGGTGCAAACGTTGAGATTGGCGATCTTGTCGGAAAAGAGAACATCTACATCTTCGGAAAGAAACCGCAGGATGTCATCGACCTGTACGCAGATGCTGCTTACTGCTCAAAAGACATCTATGACGAAGATCCGGAGATTGCAAAGCTGGTTGATTTCATCGTCAGCGATGAGCTTCTTGCTATCGGCGACAAGGTTTGCCTGGAGAGACTCTACAAAGAGATCTTGAACAAAGACTGGTTCATGACGCTGCTCGACCTGAAAGAGTACATCAAGACAAAAGAAAGAGTATACAAAGACTACGAGAACAAAGATGCATGGAACAAGAAGTGCCTGATCAACATCGCAAAAGCAGGCTTCTTCTCCTCCGACCGTACCATTGCACAGTACAACGAGGATATCTGGCATCTGGCATAAGTGCAGAACATGCATACAAAACGCCGCCGCAGACGATTCGGTTCGTCCGCGGCGGCGTTTTTTAATGCAATTTTTATGAAAGATTCAGCCGTCTGCTTAAGATATAGCGGCAGATCAGGAACAGAACAACGCAGAGCACCACGGTGATGATAAGTGTGGAAACCGAGGATGTGGTAACCACAGCAGTCGGTGTGGAGTCCTGGAAAACACGGACGATGCTGATTCCGCCGAAGATCTGGATCACGGTAGTCATGCCGATGTAAGAGAGGACAGCCGTCAGAATTTTGTGGCTGGATACCAGGCTTCCGATGCTGATGGCGGCATAGAACAGAAGAATGCCAAAGAACAGCGAAGCGAAGAAGCCAACGATGGAAAACAGTGCCATACCGATGTGGTTCGTGATGCCGATCAGGGAAAAAGCAGCATCGGCAACACCGGTAATCTGTGCCCAGAGATAGGACAGAAAATCGGAAAAGGTCATGGTCTTGTTGTAAAAAAGCAGGGTGTTTGCGGTAAAATACCGGATTGCGGACGGCAGAAGCAAAAAAGCGAAGGAAGCGAGAACGGAAAGTGCGTTTAAGATGCTCCATGCGCCGAAAACCAGCATTTTGGAGAGAATATGATCCGTTGCCGATACCGGAAGGACGTTGGTCAGATACCCTTCGTCGGTAAAAAGATTTTTATAGTAGCGCTGGATCATCAGCACCTGTGTCATGACGGATGCGGCGATCACAATCAAAACGTATGCAAACAGATAGAGGACGATCAGCAGATCCGGCAGCTCAGAAATCTGGGAAAAGAGGAATCCGAAGCCTCCGAGAGCGCCCATGAAAATGGCGGCACCGTTCAGCAGCGCCATGTTTTTCCAGCATGCTTTCCACTCATGTTTCAGACATTTTTTTAACATTTGAATACCTCCCTGAAATAAGAATCAATCGATTCACCCTCCTGCATCCGGATATCCTCAACCGAGGCGTGCAGTTTTAACTGGCCCTCCTGGATAAAGATGACCTCATCGAGAATATTTTCGACATCGGAAATCAGATGTGTTGAGATGAGGATGGATGCGTCTGGTTCGTAGTTGTTTAAAATCGTAGATAAAATGTAATCGCGTGCTGCCGGATCGACGCCTGCAATCGGCTCGTCGAGGCAGTAGAGCTTTGCGCGGCGGCTCATCGTGAGGATGAGCTGGACTTTCTCTTTCGTTCCCTTCGACATCGTTTTCAAACGGTCCTTCGGGCTGATTTTTAAGGATTCCAGCATGGCATTGGCGCGGGACATGTCAAAGTCCTCAAAGAAATCGCTGTAATACGTTAAAAGATCCGAGACGCGCATCCAGCTGCCGAGATACATTTTATCCGGCAGATAGGAGACGATCCGTTTTGTCTCAATACCGGGATGATTTCCGGCGATGAGGACTTCACCCTCACTCGGGGTCAGCAGTCCGTTCAGCAGCTTTAAGAGCGTCGTCTTTCCGCTTCCGTTGGGCCCCAGCAGTCCGATAATTTTCCCGGAATCCAGGGAAAGGTTGAGATGATCGAGCGCGGTGTGGTTTCCGAAGCGCTTCGTCAGGTCTTTACACGTTACAAGTTCACTCATGATTTTCTTCCTCCTCAATCGTTTCGGCAAGTAGCTGCCGGATTTCCTCCGGGGTTATGCCGAGCTGTTTCATGTGGGCAACAAAAGCAGATACTTCTGCGGCGGCAAGTTCTTTTTTCATCTGATGAATCAACTCCTTATCTTCGGTAATAAAGCGTCCGCTGGTCCGCTGGGAATAGATCAGTCCGCTGCGTTCCAGTTCGGAAAGCGCTTTCTGCATTGTGTTCGGGTTGACGGCGGCCTCCTGCGCGAGATCGCGGACGGACGGAAGCTTATCGCCCGGCTGATAGCGCCCGGTGATGATGTCCATCTGTACCCGCTCGATGATCTGCAGATAGATCGGCCGCGAGGAATCAAGATTCCATGGCATATGGCATTCACTCCTTTTGTACTGTTGTATTAATTTGATAGTACAATCATACAATCGGTTTATGGATTTGTCAAGAAAATTAAGAAAAAATTTTAGATTTAGAGGTTAAATTGTGGTAAACTAAGCGTAAGTGCGGCACATTAGTATTAGAAGAAAAACCGCAGAAATAGTTCCGTCTAAAAAGATGGATGAAGGGAGAAATATGGCAGAAATTAAACTGAAAAAAAGAGAAGAGATGGATCCGGCGTACTGCTGGGATCTTTCGAGTTTGTTTGGTAGTGATGAAGAATTTGAGAAAACAGAGCAGGAGCTTGCGAAGAAAATAGAAGCGTTCCGCGCAAAACAGGGAACAATGAAAGAGAGTGCAGAAGCGCTGTATGACGTTCTTTCCGGTCTGGATGACATCAGCCGCGTCTTTTCCAGCCTGTATGTCTATGCAAGCCAGAAATATCACCAGGATATGGGAAATCAGAAGTATCAGGGCTATGCCGGAAAGATGGACAGCATGATGGCTGTTCTTGCGGATGCCTCTTCTTTCGTAGAGCCGGAGATCCTGGAGCTTGACGAGGAGACGGTTACAGAATTTGAAAAAGCATATGAGCCGCTCCGTCTGTACGATCGCATATTAAAAGAAAATTTCCGCAAGAAAGAGCACATTCTCTCGCCGGAGATGGAGGCGGTTCTTGCAAAAGCCGGAGAGATGGCATCCAGCCCGGATCAGATTTTTTCGGCATTTTCGAACGCAGACCTCAGATTCCAGCCGGTCACGGATGAAGAGGAAAATCAGGTTCCACTGAGCCACGGCACCTTCGTCGGATTTTTACAGTCGAAGGACCGCCGGGTCAGAAAAGAAGCGTTTGAGAAGTATTATGCGGAGTATGAAAAACACAAAAACATGCTCGCCGCAACGTTCGGTGCCAATCTGAAACAGGCCGCATTCTTTGCAGATGTAAGAAAATATCCATCTGCACTGGCTGCATCGCTGGATGGCGGAAATATCCCGGTTTCGGTTTACGACAAGCTGCTCGAGGCGATTCATGCAAAAATGCCGGCGATGTACCGCTACGTGGCACTGCGTAAAAAGCTGCTCGGTGTGGATGAACTTCATATGTATGATGTTTACGTTTCTCTGACGAAAGAGTACGAGCAGAAATATACGTATGAGCAGGCGATCGAGATCGTGAAGAAAGCGCTTGCCGTGCTCGGGGATGATTATGTGGCACTGCTGGACAAGGGCTTTTCGGAGCGCTGGGTGGATGTTTATGAGAACGAAGGAAAAAAGAGCGGTGCTTACTCCTGGGGTTCTTACGATTCCCATCCGTATGTGCTGATGAGCTTTAACGGAAATATCGATTCGGTCTTCACACTGGCGCATGAGATGGGCC
Organism: Blautia sp. AF19-1; assembly: GCF_003479155.1. Taxonomy (NCBI): domain Bacteria; kingdom Bacillati; phylum Bacillota; class Clostridia; order Lachnospirales; family Lachnospiraceae; genus Blautia; species Blautia sp. AF19-1. Next base: position 49,754 of record NZ_QUGQ01000004.1, on the reverse strand, counting down.
ATTCGCTGCATTCCTGGTATTCGAACCATACACAGCCGTTTACGTATGCGGAGTACCGCCTCTTTGTCGCTGAGGTGGCATCAACCTGCAACGAGGCACTGCTGATCCGCTATCTGCTGAAGCATGCGAAAGAAAAAGAGGAGAAGATTTTCCTGCTGAATTATTTCCTGGATCAGTTTAAGGGAACGGTGTTCCGCCAGACGATGTTTGCGGAGTTTGAGAAGCGGATTCATGAGAAGATGGCAGAGGAAGGCACGCTGACGGCGGACGGTATTTCGGAGCTGTATCTGTCGATCAACAAGGAGTATTTCGGACCGGATATGATTTCGGATCCGCAGATCGCGCTGGAATGGGCGAGAATTCCGCATTTTTATACACCGTTCTATGTATATCAGTATGCAACGGGATTTTCGGCGGCGATTGCGATCAGCAGCAAGATCCTGGCAGGGGAGCCGGGTATCGTGGAGAAGTACAAACAGTTCTTAAGCGGCGGCTGCTCGATGGATCCGATTGACCTTTTGAAGATCTGCGGCGTCGATATGACGAAGCCGGAGCCGGTGGAAGAGGCGCTGGATGTGTTTGCTTCTTATGTGGAGGAGCTGGAGAAGCTGACCGCGGAAGCGTAAGCACAGGTTTTAAAGTTGCATAAATTTGATGGGAAATATGTGTGAAAAATATACAAAATTTGGCGCGTTTTTCCCTTGAAAAAGTTTTTGGATATGTTACAATATTATTACAGAGTAAAAATGGATGAGCTGGAAATTGAAAAATATTTGCGATTAAGAGGGAGAATTTCCGTATTTCTGTCGAATGCGGAAGATTAAACGTAAATTTTTCGGAATGCGGCTTTGCTCCTGTAAAAATGGGGAGCGGGCCGCGGCCGGCTATGAAAGAAATATTACTGTTCATTCAGCAGTGAACTGTAACAAAAACAGACGGATAGCAGATGAAGTAAGGGTGAGAGTATGAATTTATATGAGGCTATTTTTGTTAGAAAATCAGTAAGGAATTATTGTTTTGATACGCTTCCGCCGCAGACTTTGGATAAGATTTGGGAGCATTATAAGGAGATGCCGGCACTGTTTTCGGGCATTGGTGTGGATATGGCGATTCTGGACAACAGAAAAGGGCAGGAGAGAATGCTCAGTATGTTCAGTGTGAAGGCGCCGTATTATATGGCTTTTTATTCGGAGGAGTCAGAACGATATCTGATGAACGTGGGTTATATTATGGAACAGATGGTGCTGTATCTGTGCAGTATCGGACTGGGAACCTGCTTTATCGGAAGTAATCGTGTGAAAAAGGCGGAGCTTGAGAAGAACGGAAAGCGGCTGGTGGGGATCGTCGCTTTTGGTAAGAGTCATGGTTCGCATACGAGACGGCAAAGTGAAGCAAAGAGACTGCCGCTGGAGGATCTTTGTGTGTTCAAAGAGGTGCCGCGACAGTGGATGACGCAGATGCTGGAAGCGGCGAGACTGTCGCCATCCAGTATGAACAGCCAGCCGTGGAGATTTGTGGTGTATGATAACAGGATTCATATTTTCTCGAAGAAGCACAGTGTGGAGAAGCTTCGGAAGTGGGATGAGGTGAATTTCGGGATTATGTTTGCAAATATGATGGTGGCAGCAGAGGAGCTGTGGCTGGATGTTGACCTGATCAGACTCGGGGATATTTCGCAGAAAAACTTCTCAAATAATCAGTATGTGCTGAGCGCGATTCTGAAGGCTTAGAGGTGAATACGGACGACCTCGCGTGGCTTCGTACCTGCGGTGCAGCGGGCGAGAAAAAGAGGGCGGAACTTGTGACGCGGAAGGGGCCCGGAAAAATGAGAATCAACGCAATTCGTCAGGAAACCTGATGGTTTCCCGACTCAGTGCGTTTTGACCTCTGGTGTTGTGCACCAGAGGTCATCCCATTTTTCCGGGCCCCTTCTGAGCTCACAGTTCTTGCCCTCTTTTTCTATGCCCGCTGCACCGCAGGTACGAAGCCACGCGAGGTCTGACGGTGGGGACGGGGGTAAAGCGTCTGGATCCGCCAGGAGGCGGATCGGCGTGAGCATGTGGGGTTGGGAGGACGGATGGAAAGGAGTCTGGATTCGTCAGGAGGGTGGTTCGGTGTGAATTTGTGGGGGGAAGACAGCTGTGCGGGTGTCTGATGGAGAGCGAAAATTGAGGGAATCGTAGATACTTTTGATTTTTTTTGAAAAAAATTGAAAATAGGTATTGACAAATGAGGGGAGTTCCTGTATAGTATCATTTGTAAGGTGCAGCGAGCACTTAACAAGATAAAAATTAATAAATGCGCGAGTGGCTCAGGGGTGGAGTACAACCTTGCCAAGGTTGGGGTCGCGGGTTCGAATCCCGTCTCGCGCTCTGCTGGAAACCGGAATGTGTAAGCATTCCGGTTTTTGCGTTGTGGAAAAATAGATGAAAAAGAAATCTTATTTTTAAAACTTAAGAATATTGCATTTTAAATTTTCATATGCTATAATGCCGATAGGCAATGAAATGAATGGCTTGCAAAGTCAACAAAAGCCCCACGAGCTGCAACTCGTGGGGCTTTCTGTGCCTTTTGGGCAAGGCGGCTTAAACCTTAGGCTGGCTGCCAGTTATTTCTTACCGTCCAGCCATTTGCAGATATAGTAGGCTACTATACTTGCCATAACGGAAAGAAAAAATGAAATGAAATGAATAGTTCTTGCACTGTCAACCCTCCCTTCTCTGCCTGTCTGGGAGTGGCAACGTTCATTAGTATAACATACAATTCTTATTTCTAAAATAAAAAAATTCCCTGTTTTTATAAAAATTCAAGGCTTCGAAAAAAAGTTCTTGCCCGGTAGTTACTACCGTACGGTATGCTAAGGATAACAAAGCAAATCAGCGAAAGGAGAATGTAGTATGAACATTACGATGGAGAATTTTAAAACCGCAAAGTATGATGTGTTTTCTATTTTTGATGACCGCTGGGGTTTGTGTACTGCGGGTACGCCAAGGGAGTATAATACGATGACGATCGGATGGGGTACGATGGGGACGATCTGGGGACCGCCAAAGAAAGGAAAGCAGATCATTACCGTATTTATCCGGGAAAGCCGCCGGACGCATCAGATTCTGCAGAAGGAAGACGAGTTTACGGTCTGCTTTTTTCCAGAGAAATATCGGAAGGATCTTGGAATCCTGGGATCAAAATCGGGAAATGATGTGCCGGATAAGATCAGTCTGACCAGTCTGACACCGAAGATGCTGGGAAATGCGGTTGGATTTGAAGAGGCAGAGCTGACCTTTGTCTGCAAAAAAATCTATGCGGTCAGAATGGAGAAAGAAGATCTGCCGGAATTTACGCGCGATACTTTATATAAAGATGGCGATCTCCATTATCTGTATATGGGCGAGATTGAAGATGTCTTTGGCATGATTGAGGAATGAAACAGGAAAATTGGCGTGATGTATCAGTATTTCTTATCACAATCTTGTATATACTGCACCGGGCAGAAAGGCATCAGACTGCGTGAAATGCGGAAAATGTGAGAAAGTATGTCTGCAGCACCTGCAGATCAGAAACCTGCTGGAGGATTTGGTGAAAGAGTTTGAAGCGGAGCGTGCTTGAAAAAATTTCCGAAATTTACAAAAAGTACATCTGATCAGGGAGTAACCTGATCAGATGTACTTTTTTGTACGCAGTATACCAGAGTTTGATCCAAGGGGACCATTCTGCTGCAGAATAATTGGATTAATAGTTGGCTTTATAAGAATTTCTCTTTTCCGCCGTTACGCGGTGCATCCGCTCTGCCATTACAACCATCAGAATCAAAATGGCCATCAGGAATACCGGATACAGTCCGAAGGAAATATGCTGGCCGAGAACACCGAAAACCGGCGGCATCAGGCAGGTTCCGACGTAAGCAAAGGCCATCTGGATGCCGATGATTCCCTGGCTTAAGTCAGCACCGAAGTTTGCCGGTGTCTCGTGAATGATGGAAGGATAAATCGGCGCACAGCCAAGTCCGATCAGGATCAGGCCGATAAAAAGAAGGGAATCGCCAAACGGCAGCAGCATCAGAACCGCACCAACGGCGATGAAAAACTGTCCCAGACGAATCATATTCTGATCGTTCAGCTTCATGGTAACGAAACCGCAGATAAAACGTCCGATGGTAATACCAATGTAAAACAGGCTGGCCCAGCTTGCGGCACGCTGTGCATCAATACCGCGGAACAGCGTACAATAACTTGCAGCCCACATGCCAGCAGTAGATTCCACTGCACAGTAACAGAAAAAGCAGATCAGCACCTCTTTGACACCAGGAACACGGATCAGACTGGAAAAACTCCGCTCCGCCGGAACAGAGGTATCCTCTTCGGCAGCTCCGGCAGGTTTCTGCCAAAGAGGAAGGCTTAAGAACAAAACCAATGTCAGCACAATCTGGAAAATGGAAATGATAAGATATCCTTTGTTCCAGTTCAGGTGACTGATTGCCCAGCTCATCACAACAGGGCCGGTACTGCAGCCAACACCCCACATGCAGTGCAGCCAGCTCATATGGCGCGCCTTATAATGAAGCGCAACGTAGTTATTCAAAGCGGCATCGACGCTTCCGGCGCCGAGACCGTAGGGAATTCCCCAGAGGCACAGGGCCCAGAAAGAATGGCTGATGGAAAAACCAAACAGTGCCACAGCGGTTGTCAGAACACTGACAGCGGTGACCTTTCCGGTGCCAAACCGTGTGTTCAGCCGGTCACTGTTCAGACTGGAAACAATTGTTCCGGCAGAGATAATCATGGAAATGATACCGGCTGCGGAAACGGAAGTTCCCAGTTCCTGGTACATGACCGGCCACGCAGAGCCGAGCAGAGAATCCGGCAGTCCAAGACTGATGAATGCCAGATAAATGACAGGCAGCAAAAGTGAAACCATAGTAAAACCCTCCTGATACAAAAAATTATCATAGGAAATCAGAGAAAAATGCGCGTGTTTCTGATTTCTGTGGATAGCAAACAGGTACAGAAAATTTGCGTTAAGTTTAACGCAGAACCTCTGTACGCAACAATTTCAAAGTATCATACTTGAAAAAAAGAATCAATACTTTCTTTTCAGAAAACAAAAAAAGCGATATAGTAGAAGAAAGAAAATTCTTTCTGAAAAACAGGAAGGAAAAGAAATAAAGAGCAAAATAAAACAAAGGCCAGAAATAAAATGAGAGAAAAACGAGAGGGAGACATATGGAAACAAGAGTACTTCGCTATTTTCTTGCCGTAGCACGGGAAGAAAACATCAGCCGTGCGGCAGAGATGCTGCATATTACGCAGCCAACCTTAAGCCGTCAGCTGTCCCAGATGGAAGAAGAACTGGGAGTGATCCTGTTTGAAAGGGGAACAAGGAGAATCCGGCTGACGGATGCGGGAATCCTGCTGCGCCGCAGGGCAGAAGAAATTATCGGGCTGATTGATAAGACAGAAAAAGAACTGGCAGAGCAGGAAGCACTGATCGACGGACATGTGACAATCGGATGCGGAGAGACAAGGTCTGTGAATGTTCTGGCAGATCTGATCGAAACCTTCAGCCAAAAATATCCGAACGTGACGTTTGATCTGGTGACGGGAACAGCAGATGTATTGAAAGAGCAGATGGATCGTGGTCTGATGGATGTTGCACTGCTTCTGGAGCCGGTTGATGTGGGAAAATATGAGTTTGTGCGTCTGAAAGAAGGAGAGCGGCAGCAGGTGCTGATGCGCCCGGATGATCCGCTGGCACAAAAAGAAGTCGTACATCCGGAAGATTTAAAAGATCTTCCGTTGATCCTGCCAAGAAGACAGGATGTGCAAAATGAGATTACCAACTGGTTCGGAGCATATTATCAGAAGCTGAATGTTCGATTTACCTGTAATATGCCGACGAATGGAGCAAAAATGGTTCGGAAGGGACTCGGGTATCTCATTACGGTGCAGGGAGTCTCCGAACTATGGAAGGAAGACGAGATTGTCGGACGATTCTTAGATCCGCCGATCATCTGCCGCAGTGTTTTTACCTGGAAAAGAGAACAGCCATTCAGCCTTGCCGCAACGAAGTTTATCGACCATATCCGGGAAAATTTGTGAAAACAGCCAGAAAATGATTTATTAACGTGAGTTATTTTCGTGAGCTAATTTATTAGAAAAACTTTACAATCCGGGAAAAATCGTGTTACACTATAACAGAAAAGAAAGTATGTGCAAATCGAAACGGTGTAAAAGGACCATGGCCCGAATTACCGATACGTTTCGCATCACAAGGGAGAAAAAATACAAAAGAGAGGTAAACGACAAATGGGAGGCTTTTTTGGAGTTGCATCAAGAGAAGACTGTACGCTGGAACTGTTTTATGGAGTAGATTATCATTCTCATCTCGGTACAAGACGAGGAGGAATGGCGACCTATGGAGCAAATGGTTTCAGCCGTGCAATCCACAATATAGAAAATTCCCCGTTTCGTACAAAATTTGAGCGCGATGTAGCAGAGATGGAAGGCCATCTTGGTATCGGATGCATTTCCGACTATGAACCGCAGCCGCTCCTGATCCAGTCACATCTTGGAAGCTTTGCGATTACAACCGTTGGAAAGATTAACAACATGGACAAGCTCCTGGAGAATGTTTATGGAAACGGACGGACGCATTTCCAGGAAATGAGCACCGGACAGATCAATGCCACAGAGCTGGCAGCATCTCTGATCTGCAGCGAAAAAACGATTACGGAAGGTATTCGTCATCTGCAGGATGTGGTGGATGGCTCCATGACGCTGCTTTTGATGACGAAAGACGGAATTTACGCCGCCCGTGATAAAAAAGGCCGTACGCCACTTGTCATTGGTAAAAAAGAGGGCGCTTACTGTGCCTCCTTTGAAAATTTTGCTTACCTGAATCTTGGCTATACCGATTATCATGAACTGGGACCTGGAGAGATCGACTTTATCACACCGGAGAGCGTGGAGATGCTTGTTCCGCCGCAGGAGGAGATGAAAATCTGCTCTTTCCTGTGGGTTTACTACGGCTATCCGACAGCATCGTACGAGGGGATTAACGTCGAGGAGATGCGATATCACTGTGGTGCCATGCTTGCAAAACGTGATGCGGGAAGTGATGTTCACCCGGATCTCATTGCCGGTGTGCCGGATTCCGGTATCGCCCATGCGATTGGCTACGCCAATGAGTCTAAAATTCCATTTGCAAGACCGTTTATCAAATACACTCCGACCTGGCCGCGTTCCTTTATGCCGACCAATCAGGAGCAGAGAAACCTGATCGCACGCATGAAACTGATTCCGGTACAGGCACTGATCGATCAGAAAAAGCTGCTTTTGATTGATGATTCCATTGTGCGCGGTACACAGCTTCGGGAGACGACTGAGTTTCTGTATCAGAGCGGTGCAAAAGAAGTTCATGTCCGCCCGGCATGCCCGCCGCTGCTGTATGGATGCAAGTTCCTGAACTTTTCCCGTTCCAAATCCGAGCTTGATCTGATTACCAGACGGATCATCCTCGAAAAAGAAGGAGAAAATGCAGAAAAAACACTGGAGGAATATGCAGATCCGAAGAGCGACCGCTACGAATCCATGTGCCAGGAAATCTGCCGCCGTCAGAACTTTACCAGCCTCCGGTATCACCGCCTCGATGATCTGGTAGAATCCATTGGACTGCCGAAGTGCAAAATGTGTACCTATTGCTTTGACGGAAAAGAATAAAAAGGATATAATAGTTTTTAAGCAGGCCAACTGGCAGAATATTCTATGTAAGTGGAATCTGCCGGCTGGCCTTAAAAAATATTGGGGGCTTTTTTATGGCAATTACTATTCTGATCGTGGATGATGATAAGCTGCTGGTCGATAAGCTGGAAGAGACTGTGAACTGGAGTAAAATCGGAATCGATATGGTTTTTACGGCAAACAATATCCGCCAGGCGCAAAAACTGCTGGAAGAATATCCAATCGAAATGCTTTTGTGTGACATCGACATGCCACAGGGAAACGGGCTGGAACTGCTCGAATGGATCCGATATAAAAAACTGGATATCGAATGTGCCTTCCTGAGCAGTTATGCAAATTTTGCCTATGCACAGATGGCGCTGAAACTTTCATCCAGAGAGTATCTTCTGAAACCGATTTCCAATACAGATCTGGAAATCGCGCTTCTTCGTTTGGTCGAGATTGTAAAGGAAAAACAGCAGAAGACAAAAGCACAGGAAAATACAGAACAGAAAGAAAAGAAACTATGGGAAGATCTTCTGATCCAGTGTATGCAGGAAGAATACTGGATTGAGCAGGCAAAAAAGAAATATGACGATCCGGAAGAAAAATTCTGCCTGATCCAGCTGCGTGTTCTGGAGATTCCTTCGAAAGAATATTATAAAAAAGAAATCAGTCTGGAGAATTTTGTGATTGAGAATGTCACGACAGAATTTTTTGAAACAAGAGGGCGGCGTGTGGAAGCCATTGTCCATGCCAGTGATCTGGAGTGGGCGATTGTACTGCGGAACGTGATCCGAAATGCAGGGGATGAAGAAAAACTGGAGGAATGGAGAAAGTGTCTTTCCGGTGCGGTTCCGGCAAGATTCTGTACCTATATGGGAAAACCCGTTACGCTGGAAGAGATTCCAAAAAGCCGGGATAAACTGGAAGAAATCGAAAAATACGCCGTGCCGGATGAGACAGGAATTTTGTACGAAGACCGCTGGTACTTTGTGGAACGTGAATATCAAAAGCCATCCTGGAAAACGTATCTTGCAGAAATGGAGCAGACGGACTCTGTGCAGCAGGTAAGGAAATCTCTGCAGGGCTATATTACACAGCGCCGGGCTGCGGGTGGAATGCGAAAAGATTTTACCGTTCGTTTTATCGGAGAACTGGTTCAGACGGTTTATGGCTATTTAAAAGACCGTGGAATCGCTTTTGAACAGATTTTTGAAAGAGAAGAATTCGAGCACAGAAGACGAGAAGCCTGTCTTTCTGTAGTTGGAAGCCGGGAATTTATCGAATATCTGTTTGCTGTACTGGAGGGACAGAAAAAGAGCGAAACACACAGCGACAATGTGGTGGATCAGCTGAAAAAATATATTGAACAGAATCTGGGAGAAGATCTCTCACGGCCGGTGCTGGCAGGAAAAGTCTTTCTTTCGGAAGATTATGTTTCCAAACTTTTTATGAAAACGACGGGAATGTCGTTGCCAAATTATATCGCCGAGCGCAGAATTGAACGGGCAAAAGAATATTTGCGCACATCATCCCTGCCGATTAGCAAAATTGCGATGGAAGTCGGGTACGGAAATTTTTCCTATTTCAGTAAAACGTTCCGGGAGCTGGTTGGATGTACGCCAAATGAATACCGGAGCCGTCAGAAATAACAAAAAAATGGTGTCAATAACAAAAAAACGTGATAGATAACAAAAAACAGATTTTACTTAAAAAAAGACGTTGCGAAAACGTCTTTTTTTTAATATACAGACTGCCGGAAAATGTTAGAAAAATGAGGCGAGTTTTTGTATAATATGTTCATCGGTTGAGACGAGAAAAAGAAATCTAAAGGAAAGAAGGGATGATATGTGAGCGCCAACCATAGTAAAACCAAAAAGAAGAGTTCCATAGGATTTGTAGAGGGAGTGAGAAGAAGCAGGCCATTATATTTACTGATGCTTCCTTCCATTATCATTTTTGCACTGTTTACGTACTACCCGATGTACGGAATTGTGATTGCATTTAAAAACTTTACACCTGCGGATGGAATTATGGGAAGCAGCTGGGCTGGACTGAAATACTTCAAACAGTACTTTAACTCCTATCAGTTCGGTCTGACCATTAAAAACACAATTATCATCAGTCTTTACACCATCGCGGTAACATTCCCGCTCCCGGTTATCATGGGACTGCTGGTTAACCAGATGAAGGCACAGAAGTTTAAAAAATTCTTCCAGGTATCAACCTACCTGCCGCACTTTATCTCCACCGTTGTTATGGCCGGAATGCTGATCCTGTTCCTTTCCCCGAGTACAGGTATTATCGCAAAGCTGGTGGGAGTGCTTGGATTCAAGCTCCCGAACCTGATGGGAAGTGCAAAAGCATTCCCACACATTTATGTATGGTCTGAGGCATGGCAGCATGTAGGATGGGACAGTATCCTCTATATCGCAACACTTTCCTCTGTAGACCCGACCCTGTATGAAGCGGCAACGATGGACGGCGCCAACAAATGGCATAAAATGATCCACATCGATGTTCCGGCTCTGCTGCCGACGGCAACCATCATGTTTATCATGAGAATGGGAAGCGTCATGAGCGTTGGATTTGAGAAGGTTTACCTGCTGCAGAATACACTGAACAGTACCTCAAGTGAGATCATTTCCACCTATGTGTATAAGATGGGTCTTGTGAGCAGCCAGTACAGCCTTTCCGCTGCAATTGGCCTGTTCAACAACATTATCAACCTGATTCTTCTTCTGGCAGTCAACTTCATTTCCAGTAAAATGAGTGATACCTCACTGATCTGACAGAATTTTGAGCCTACATAGGAATGGAGAGCAAAGATATGAGTAAAGCAAAAGCAGTATCAACAAATAAAGTAAAGAAATCCAGAGAAGACTGGATTTTCGATATCATCCTGTATACGATCGGCGTGCTTCTGATCATCATCACCCTGTATCCGATGTACTTCATCATCATTGCATCGTTCAGTGATCCGGCAGCCGTATCCAACGGACAGATTATGTTCCTTCCGAAAGGAGTTAACTTCAAAGGATACAAACAGCTGGCGAGCTATGCAAAGCTGTGGACCGGCTACCGTAATACGATTGCTTACGTAATTATGGGAACGCTTGTGACACTCGTTGTCAATGTTCCGGCTTCCTACGCGCTTTCCAGAAAGCATTTGTATGGAAGAAGATTTTTCACGGCATTTTACCTGATCCCGATGTTCTTCACCGGCGGTCTGATCCCAACCTACCTGGCAGTACAGAGATTTCATCTGCTGGACACCTTCTGGGTTATGGTTGTTCCGTTCTCCGTTGTAACGTATTACATCATCGTAGGACGAACGTTCTTCAACAACAGTATCCCGGAGGATCTCTGGGAGGCGGCGCAGCTGGATGGATGTGGATACCTTGGATTCTTCTTCAAGATTGTGCTTCCGCTTTCCAAAGCCGTTATCGCTGTTATTGCCCTGTGGGCAGCAGTAGGACAGTGGAACTCCTACTTTAATACATTGATTTATATCCGAAGCGAAAGTCTGCAGCCGCTGCAGATTGTCCTTCGAAGCATTCTGGTCGGCAATCAGACCATGAGTGCCATGAGTACCGGCGCTGCAGCCGTTGAGGCAAAGCAGATGGCCGATCTTATCAAATACGCGATCATCGTGGTTTCCTCCGCGCCGATCATGTGTATGTACCCGTTAGTGCAGAAATACTTCAATCAGGGTGTTATGCTCGGATCACTGAAAGGCTGATCCTGCGGATAGGAGAGAAGTATTGCAAATAAAAATCATAAAGGAGAGATGATGATGCGAAAGAAAACAAAAATGGCCTGGAGCGTTGCTCTTTCGGCCGCAATGGCAGCTGGACTGCTTGCAGGATGTGGAAGTAATGGAGGAACGGAAAGTACGAGTGGAAGCACTGCAGCAAGTTCTGCAAAGACAGAATCTTCTGCCAGTGACACGACAGATACCAGTGACCGCCCAACCTACAAAATTGCAACAGTAAGATGGACCGATACCTGGCCGACCGATTTCCTGCATGAAGGCGTCATGAAAGAAATCGAGGACAAGATGAATATCAACATCGACTGGCAGGTTTATTACAACAGTGACTGGTCCGAGCAGAAATCTCTGCTGCTGGCTTCCGGAGACCTCCCGGATGCATTTCTTGGCTCCATCTGCTTAACACAGGCAGATATGGCACAGAACAAATCGGCATTCCTGGATCTGACAGATCTGATCGAAAAAGATATGCCAAACCTGAAAGCAGCCTTTGAGGCTGATCCGGAACTGAAAGCAGTCTGCACCAGCCGTGACGGAAGAATCTACAGCTTACCGAAGAAGCTTCCGCTTCGTCCGAAGGTTTGCGGCGATGTTATGTGCATCAACCAGGAATGGCTGGATAACTTAGGACTGGAAACTCCGAAGACCTATAAAGAACTGGAAGAGGTTCTTGTTAAATTTGCGACAGAAGATGCTGACGGCGACGGCGATCCGACCAACGAGATCGGTATCACAAATGCGGCAAGCAGCGGACTGTTAAGCGGCGATCTGCGCCACATCCTTTCCCCGTTCGGAACCATGGTAAGCCGTGACGGAAACTACATGGGACTGAATGGCGAAGGAAAACCGGTCTTCATGCCGATGGAAGAAAATTACAAAGAAGCAGTAAAATGGATGCGTCAGTTATGGGAAGAGGGCGTTGTTGACCCAGAGTACTTCACACAGGATGGCTCTATGCAGACAGCAAAACAGCAGGCTGATGGCGGTTCTCAGGTAGGTCTTATCTTTGGATGGACTGCAGACGCCCAGGTTGGTCCGAACGTAAATCAGTTTAAGACTCTTGAGGCAGTAGAAGGCTACGATGGAAACCACTACGTAGAAGCAGCAACCAATTACCTTGATATCTCCGACCGTGAGCTCATGATCTCCAAAGACTGTAAAGATCCTGACACCCTGCTGAAATGGGCGGATGAATTTTACACCGATCTTGCATCGTTACAGACCTTCTATGGTACGATCGGAAGCCAGATCACAGACAATGGCGACGGAACCTACAATGTAGATGTGCCAAGCGATGGATCTTCTCTGGATACTTCCGCATGGTCCAACTCCTTACGTGACTTCGGACCAAAATACATGAACGGGGATTTCTATGACAAAGTTTCTCTTCCGGAAGATCAGGGTGATGGTATCAAACTGGCAGACGATGCAATCAACGAGAAATATGTTGATACTGAGAAAAACTGCGGATTCCCGATGGTTCAGTATACCGACGAAGACCTTTCCAGAATCACGGCAATCGGAACCGATATCTATAAATATGTAGAAGCACAGTATGCACACTGGGTAGTAGACGGCGGCATCGATGATGAATGGGATTCCTACATCGATCAGCTGAAAGCTATGGGTATTGACGAGTTCCTCCAGATTCAGACAGATGCTTACAATGCATACAAAGAAAATCTGGCAAAATAAACAGAAAATAACATTACCTGTAAGAAGCAGGCGTTGATCCGGCGGATCAATGTCTGAGGTGCAAAACAGCAGGAGAAACGGCAGGCCAGAAATGACCTGCCGTTTTTGACAAAAGGAGGATTTTTACATGTTTTTGGAAAAAGAGGGTAAGTTAATTTATTCCTACGATGGCGAGACCGTCTGCATCGAAGCGTGGGGGAAAGATGCACTGCGTGTACGCGCGACAAAAAATCGAAGCTTTACCGGCCGTGACTGGGCGCTGGAAGCAAAGGACGCGCATGCGGGAGAGGTTGAAATCTTTGAGGATCCATCAGCAAAAGGCGGAGCCTTTGCCAATATGTATGAGGGAACGGATACTTCCTACGGAAAAATCACAAATGGAAAGCTTCATGCAGTGATCGATTCCGGCAGCGTCATTACGTTCTATCATGAGGATGGAAGAGTTCTGTTAAAGGAGCATTTCCGCCGTCTGCGCGATGAGGAAAGCATGCCGCTCAACATCATGGGACGCGAGTACAGCAACGGCGTCGGGGATAATTTCCGTATTGTAGCGCGGTTTGTAGCAAGAAAAGGTGAGAAAATCTTCGGAATGGGACAGTATCAGCAGCATGAGCTGGATCTGAAGGGCTGTATGCTGGAGCTGGCACAGAGAAACTCACAGGTCAGTGTTCCGTTCTATCTTTCCAGTATCGGCTACGGCTTCTTATGGAACAATCCGGGCGTCGGACAGGTGATGTTTGCAAACAATGGAACGGAATGGGTAACGGAATCCGGGAAAGAAATTGATTACCTTGTGATTGCAGGTGACACCCCTGCCGAGATCGAGGAGAATTATATGACGCTGACCGGAAAACCTCCGATGATGCCGGAATACGGCATGGGCTTCTGGCAGTGTAAGCTCCGCTACTGGAACCAGGAACAGCTTCTGTCTGTAGCAAGAAAATACAAAGAACTCGGTGTACCGCTTGATGTGATTGTCGTCGATTTCTTCCACTGGACGAAGCAGGGCGAGTTCAAATTTGATCCGAAATACTGGCCGGATGTGCCGGGTATGTGCCGCGAATTAAAGGAGATGGGAATTCAGGTTGTTGTATCGGTATGGCCGACCGTCGATATTTATTCCGAAAACTTTGAGGAGATGAAAGAGAAGGGCTATCTGGTTCGCACGGAGCACGGTGTACCGCTGACGATGCTCTGCGGTGGAAATGAAGTCTTCTTCGATGCAACCAACCCGGATGCAAGAACGTATGTCTGGGAAAAAATCAAGAAAAATTATTACGATCAGGGTGCAAAACTCTTCTGGCTGGATGTGGCAGAGCCGGAATACAGCGTTTACGATTTCAAGAACTACCGCTATCAGCTCGGAAGCGTACAGGAGGTCGGAAATATTTATCCGAAATATTATCTGAAAGCGTTCTATGATGGCATGACGGCAGAAGGCGATACTATGCCAATCAGCCTGATCCGTTCTGCCTGGGCAGGCAGCGCGAAATATGGTGCGCTCGTATGGTCAGGCGATATTGTAAGTACCTTCGAGTGCTTCCGGCGCCAGGTACAGGCAGGGCTTAACATGGCGATTGCCGGTATTCCGTGGTGGACCACCGATATTGGCGGTTTCCACGGCGCCAGAACCGACGACCCGGATTTCCATCGTCTGTACATCCGCTGGTTTGAGTACGGATGCTTCTGTCCTGTCATGCGTCTGCATGGAAACCGCAATCCACAGGAGGGCTACGGTGCAGAGCAGATCGGCTCCGGCAGCGATAATGAGATCTGGAGTTTTGGCGATAAGGCATATGAAATTTCAAAGAAATATATTTTCCTGCGTGAGCGCCTGAGAGATTATATCCGGACACAGATGAAGAAAGCACATGAGGACGGAACTCCGATGATGCGGCCTGTTTTCTATGATTTCCCGACAGATCAGGAAAGCTGGAATGTGGAGGATGCTTATCTGTTCGGACCGGATCTCTATGTTGCACCTGTGATGGAGGATCACGTAACGGAGCGCGAGGTTTATCTCCCGGATGGAACAGCATGGTTTAACGCATGGACCGGAGAAAAGTATGAGGGAGGACAGAACGTAACGGTTGCTGCACCGCTGGATACTATTCCGGTATTCGTAAAAGAAGGAGCGGATGCAGAAAAGCTGCTGAACATTTTCTCTGAATAAGAGAATGTTACCGCTCACCGGTAGCAGGCGAACGGCAACAAAGAATCCTGTTCTCACCATGTGAAACACGGACTTTGCATGCACAAAGCGAAAAAATGTGATATAATGGGCTGTGTTACAAAGAACATAGCTGCAAATATATTCTGTGAGTGTAAAATGACTGCCGGAGCTGCGCGGTAAGGTGCGGCGTCCGGCAGTCGCTCTGCAGACAGAAAAAAGGAGGGGTGGATGCGCTTATGAATCTCTGGCAGAAAGGAAAACGAAGGATGCTGCGCAGCGTTCGAATACGCAGTTTGAAGGATACGTCCCTGCGGCTTGGAACTCCGGTTTTTCTGGTCCTGATGGGGCTTGTTGTCTGCCTGCTCTGGGGCGTTTGGGAAAACCGCAAGCTGGCAGATAAATATATTGCCGATACGGCAAAGCTCTATGTCGATCAGATCAACCGTGATATGTCGCAGATCAACAGTGAACTGATCTATCTGCTGGATTCTGACAGCAACATCAAAGAAATCCCGGATCAGATAACATCGACAGATGCTCAGTATTATGAAATGGAGCAGACGCTGCGGGAGCGAAACCGTGTGCTGAAAATCCGTTACCATGAGGTACAGACCTTCTTCGTCTACGGTCAGAAAGCCAATGTTCTGATTACGGACAGTGGAACTATGTTTACCGAGAGTAAGGGAATGACAACGCTGAATCAGATGCTGATGTCATATCTGCAGATTATGACATCAAAGGATTCGATCAGCACACAATGGACTGTGATTACGTTTGGCGACGACGACTATATTGTAGGCTGGTACGCGAAAAACAAAAAAGTTATCGGCTGTGTCATCAATCTGAACCTGATTTTCCGAACCATCCGCGCCAAAACAGAGGAGTATGATGTCATTCCGTTTATGGTGGATGCCAGAGGCCGTGTCATGACGCAGGCAGATACGTCGGAAAAATATAAAAATGAGATTATCGATTTTTCCAAAGCGGGAAAGAAGAAGAAAAATGCGACGGTCTATTCCTACCAGCTTGGCACGGTCGGAAAAATCAATCTTATGGTTCTGCCGGGAGGCGGTATTCTTGAGAATGTACTGATTATGCAGATTGCATTCGTCGTCCTGATCGCGGTTCTTCTGATTGTCTGCGCATTGGAAATTACAGCATATTACCACCGGATTCTGGAACCGCTGGAAAAATTCGGACAAAAACTGGAGGAGCTGGAAAAAGAGCAGAGTCTGAATGATGATGGAAGCAACAATCTGTTAGAGCTGGAGTCTGTGAGCGGCAAATTCAAGGAACTGCTGCGGAAAATACAGGGATTGAAAATTGCGATCTATGAAAAAGAGCTTGCAGAACAGAAAGCCGAGCTGGAATATACGCAGGAACAGATCAAGCCACACTTCTTTCTGAACTGCCTGAGCCTGATCCATGGCATTGCGGATAAGAATAACGAAGGCGAGATCGTTGAGATCACAACGGTGCTGTCCGACTATATGCGCTACATTTTCCAGGATTCCAAGAAGCAGCGCGATGTGGAGGAAGAGCTGGAACACATTGAGGCATATATCCGCATCCAGAAGCTGCGGTACGGAGAAGAAGCCTTTTCCTTTGAAGCAACGACGGATGGTGATATCGGAGAATGGAAGGTTCCGTCTCTTCTGCTGCAGACACTGGTGGAAAACTCCGTAGTACACGGTGTATCCCTGGACCGGAAGAGTGAGATTTCCCTATATCTCACAAACGAGACGTACGAGGACGGTGAGTACCTCTACATCTGTATTTCCGACACCGGAAACGGATTTTCGAAAGAGGCACTGGATGCAATCGAAAACGACACGCCTATCATCTACCACGGCCGTCACCATGTCGGCATCTCCAATATAAAACGCCGCCTGGCGCTGATGTACGGCGAACGGGCGAGCATTACGTGCTCCAATATGGATGAAAATTACGGAGCCGTCGTAGAGGTGCGGCTGCCTAAAACAGAATAAAGCGAAAAGAAAAAAGGCGGGAACCCGGAGAAACATAGAGGGTTCCCGCCTTTTTGCGTGAAAAAACTGCAGGAGCTTCCGGAACCTGATGGCTCCGGGAAGCTCCTGCAAAGGGGGAGATGATTCAAAAACTGTTTTCTGTATCAGATACGGGAAACTCCGTCATCGGTATAACGCTCGTAGGAAGCGCCTTCGTATCCGACCATGCGGATGCTTTCCTCTTTGATATCCGGTATGGATTCTGCAAAATCAGCAACCGGGATTGCGCAGCCTTTGCGGATGAAGAGCGGAACCTCATTCAGGGCAACTTCTACATAGTGGATACCTTTTGGAAGAACCTCCTGGAACATGTTTCCATTGCCGAGGAATTTTACAAACATCATTTCTTCCGGCAGATATACGTAACGGCCGATGGCATTCTGGGTGTAAACCGGTGCGATCATGATCTCATTACCGATCATCAACTGATCTTCTGTATTTCTTGCCAGTTTGTCGTCCGGATAAACGAAGGCAAGCGGTTTGAAGTACATATCGTCGTTTAAAGCAGCCTTCATGTACTCGCTGTACAGATACGGAACGAGGCGGTAGCGGACGCCGATGACGTTGCGGAAGTCCTCGATATGCTCAAACTGGTAAGGTTCCTGCTCACGTGTTCCGAGTGCAGCATGGTTTCTCATCAGAGGAGTGAAAACACCAAGTGCCAGCCAGCGGAGCAGCAGGTCTCTTGTGGTATTTGTACCGAATCCGCCGAGGTCGGCTCCGGTATAGAGGAAACCGCACATGTTGAGGGACGGCATCATCTTCAGGTTCAGCAGGATGTGTGACCACCACGAGCAGTTGTCTCCGGTCCAGATTCCACCGTAACGGTGCATGCCGATGTAGGAAGAACGGGAGAACATCAGGATTCGCTTATCCGGGGAAATTCGTTCAAAAGCTTCACCGGCAGAACGTGTCATGTTGTAGCCAAACAGATTGTGTACCTTGTCATGGCGGACCTGTTCGCCGTTTACGTTGTGATAGAAGCGTTTATAGTCCTCATGGTTGTTTGCCAGTGCCTGAAGCTTTCCGCCTACCATGTAGTGCGGAACCTCCGGGTCACCTTCCACATATTTCTTTGCAGTCTCCTTGAAATCAGCAAGGCCTTCCTGGGAATAGAAGATGGATGGCTCGTTCATGTCATTCCAGAAGGCATCGATTCCCTTGGAAACGAGAACATCGTATTTGTCACCAAACCATTTTCTGGCATCTGCATTTAAGACATCCGGGAAATGAGTCCAGCCCGGCCATACAGTAGCTTCGAAGTAGGAGCCATCCTCACGGCGGCAGAAGTAGCCTTTTTCACAGCCCTCTTCGTAAATGTCATAACCCTCTTCGACTTTCACACCGGCATCGATGATCGGAACGAGATGGATCTTTTCTTTTTTCATATCCTGTACAAATCCCTCGAAATCCGGGAAACGTTCTTCATTTACGGTGAAGTCCTTGTAATCCTGCATGTAGTCAATATCCATGTAAACCATATCGAGCGGCACATGGTTTTCGCGGTATTTTTTCACTACCGTGCGGAAATCATCCTCTGTTTTGTAGCCCCAGCGGCTCTGACCGTAACCGAAAGCAAACTTCGGAGCAATGTAGCTGCGTCCGATGATGCCGCGGAACTGTTTTACGATATCAAGATCGGAATCACCGGTGATCATGTAAACGTAGAGATCTGCGTTTTCGCAGGAAACAGTCATTGTATCGGAAGTTGTGTAGCCGATATCGAAACGCAGGGTGCCCGGATAATCGAAGAAGAATCCTACGTGTGTCTTGCCGGAGATGATGATGAAGTTGTGTGCTGCATACAGAGAGGTTTTGCTCTCTACGTGGTTTGGATCATCAGCGCAGTCACTGATGTAAAGAAAACCGCGTTTGTTGATGCCGCGGTTGGCTTCGCCAAGTCCGAATACCATGTCCTCGTCAGCAAGCTTTGTAGTGAAGGAGAAGCCGTTCTCGGTGGAGAAGGTACCGTAATCCGGGTTTCCTTCGGAAGAGGGGATCTCTTTTACGACAGCTTCGGTTTCAAATGGGGTTCCGTAGACAAATTTTTTTACCATGTCATCCTCCTTGTAAAATAAATGGAAAATATAGTGTTTTGGTTAGGTTTAGCGCAACACCTTTGTAATTTTATTATAACAGGGATCGGAAAAATGTCTAGCAAAATTCTTCCTTTTTTTAACAAAAAAACGTGTACAGAAAAAAATCAGGTTATGTTGGCAGGCCTTCTGCGCGTTTCCGGAAATCTCTCGGCGTACAATGGTAAGTACGCAGAAAAATTTTGGAATAATAACTCTGATGATTGAAACCGCATGCGGTACAGATTTCCGCGATGGACATTTTGGTTGTGTTTAGCAGATGACAGCTTACTTCCAGACGGTAATGATTCAGAAAATCAATTGGGCTCTGGCAAAGATAGCGGCGGAAAATCTGACAGCATTTATTGCGGCAGACTTTTCCGGCGGCGGCGATCTCTTCCAGATTGATGGATTCACTGTAGTGGCTGTAAATATAGGAAACCATATCGCGCTGGATCAGAAGATCTGGATCCTGTGAGACGGCGGTGTTGCCGTCCGGCATCATCGGATGCGTGCGCAAAAGACGGCACCACAAAAGGGAAAGCAGAGCAGCAGCCTCGATTTCGTAGGCGGTTGGCTGTTCCTTCTTCAGCCGGAGAATTTCCGGGAGGGTCTGCAGCGCTTCAGTATCTTCCGGATTTTCCGGCTTCAGATGAAGATATTCCAGAGCCGGATTCGAAAGAACCGGCGTAATATAAGACTGGTACAGAACGCTGTTCGCGGTGAGGATTTTCGGATGGCACAGGATACAGATAAAGTCACATTCCTGGCCGTTTTCGGAATATCCGTAGTGCATCTGGCGGGAATTGACGATAATCGCCTCCCCGGCGTTTAAAAGGACTCTTTTTCCATTGATATAGTAGTTCATCTGACCGGAGCGGATCTGTACCCATTCGATATCCTCATGCCAGTGGCAGAGCGCCCGGTGATCTGGATAGGAAGAAAGCAGTCCTTCCCGGATATAAAGCGGAATGCCGACTTCATCGTAGCGGACGATCTCGGATGCGTCCTGCATGACTTTTGTAATTGGGTCATTTATCATAAAAACCTCCGTGAAAAAGTACAATTATTATAAAAAATAAGGAATATTGTCGTAGAAAAAACGCAAAACCTAAGATAATATGATTATAACATATACGTGTATGGAATAAAACAGAAAAAAGGAAAAAGAAATGAAAAATCAGAGGGAAATCAAGAAAAAAGATCCAGAATTCTACCGGAAACTTCTTGCACTGCTGATCCCGATGGTTGTACAGAATCTGATGAATGCACTGGTAAGTGCGTCCGATGCGTTAATGGTCGGTACGCTGGACCAGAATTCCCTGTCCGCAGTTTCGCTTGCCACACAGATTTCTTTTGTCCTGAATCTCTTTTATGCGGCGATTACGATCGGAACAACGGTCATGGTCGTTTATTTCCTGCTGAATCTGGATGAAATGATTAAGCTTCCTGCCGTTTACAGACACTATAAAAAATATCAGTGGGTGAATAATATTACCAGGGAGGATACAGAACAATGAAAAACGTAGAGAGAAGAGACAGACAGTTACCGTACATTTCCGATGCAGAGGTGATGGAGCAGCAGATGAATGCGAGAAGACTGACGCAGAAACTGAACACCATCGACCGTTCGGATTTTGACGGAATCGCAGCCATTGTAAAAGAACTGTTTGGAAAATCCGAGGGTGCATTTGTCAATCCGCCATTTTACTGTGACTATGGCTTTCATATTGAGGTCGGAAAAAATTTCTTTGCAAATTATAACTGCACCATTCTCGATGTGGCAAAGGTAAAAATCGGAGACAACTGCCAGATGGCGCCGAACGTTGCCATCTATACTGCAGGTCATCCGGTGCATCCGGCGGCAAGAAACAGTGCGTATGAATACGGCATTGAAGTTACCATCGGAGATAATGTCTGGATTGGCGGAAATACCGTTATTTTACCAGGCGTACATATCGGAGATAACGTTGTTATCGGCGGCGGAAGTGTTGTAACAAAGGACATTCCGGACTGGTCGATTGCAGCAGGAAATCCGTGTAAAGTCATTCGGAAGATTACCGAAGAAGATAAACAGTATTATTTCAGAGATAGAAAATTTGATGATGAAGCATGGGAGGTCATCAAAAATCTGTAAAAACGAAAAGCTTTCTTGGGCAGTTGTGCGATGAAAAAAACTCTGTACCGTATCCATCCGGGAATTTCCGGGGATGCGGTGCAGAGTTTTTTTGCGATAGGGAGACAGGAGATTCTGCCGGATTTTGCTGTGGCAAAAAAATGTGAATCCTGCTTTTGTGCAGCAAAAAATGCCCAGAGCCGGAATCGAACCAGCGACACGAGGATTTTCAGTCCTCTGCTCTACCAACTGAGCTATCTGGGCATTTTGATTTCCTGTTGGAAACCTTTGTTAATATAACATGGATTCGCGAAAATTGCAACTGTTTTATCGAAAATCTCGAAAAAATTGTGCTTTTGGAGGAATGGCGGTGTATTTTCGTTCGAGAATGTGGTAGTATAAAAGATATGCAAAGAGGAACCAAGGAGAAGTATTAGAAAGATTATGAAAATTATTCTGACTGCGGTCAACGCAAAATATATTCATTCCAATCTCGCAGTTTATACACTGCAGGCGAGCGCGGAGAAAGCCGGCGTGTTCCCGGAGATCCGCGAATTTACGATCAATCAGTCAAAGGATTCCATGCTGCGAAGCCTGTTTCTGGCGCGTGCAGACGTTGTCTGCGTTTCCTGCTACATCTGGAATATATCAATCGTAGAGGATCTGATTACAGAATATCATAAAATCAGTCCGAAAACAAAGATCTGGCTTGGCGGGCCGGAGGTTTCGTACCATGCAGAGGAGATGCTGGAACAGTATCCGTTCCTTGCCGGAATTATGAAAGGCGAGGGAGAAGTGACTTTCCGGGAAATAGCAGTTTATTATCAGAACCAGGGGAATGGGATGGAGGGGAAAACGCTGGAGGAGATCCATGGCATTACATACCGTGATGCAGACGGTGCAGTCAAAAGCAACCCGTGGCGTCCGGTTATGGATCTGTCCGAGGTGGATTTTCCCTATGCAAACCTGAAAAAATTTGAGAACCGCATCATTTATTATGAGTCGAGCCGTGGCTGTCCGTTCTCGTGCAGCTACTGCCTTTCTTCCATTGATAAAAGGCTCCGGTTCCGAAATCTCGATCTCGTAAAAAAGGAGCTTGCCTTCTTTTTGGAGCAGAAGGTACCGCAGGTTAAATTTGTAGATCGTACCTTCAACTGCAAAAAAGATCACGCAATGGCGATCTGGAAATTCATCGCAGAACATGATAATGGTGTGACAAATTTCCATTTTGAAATTGCTGCCGATCTGATTACGGAAGAAGAGCTGGAACTTTTGAATACGCTGCGGCCGGGACTCGTACAGCTCGAGATCGGCGTGCAGTCTACGAATCCGCAGACGATCGAAGCAATTCACCGGAAGATGGATTTTGGAAAAGTGACAGAGATTGTCAATCGGATTGCGAAAGGAAGAAACATCCACCAGCATCTGGACCTGATTGCGGGACTTCCCTACGAGGACTATGCAAGTTTCCGCCGTTCTTTTGCGGATGTCTATGCGCTCCGGCCGCAGCAGCTGCAGCTCGGATTTTTAAAAGTGCTTCGAGGCTCCTTTATGTATGAGCATACGAAAGAATATGACTGCCATTATCAGGAACGGGAGCCGTATGAGGTGCTTTATACAAAATGGCTGCCGTATGATGATGTGCTGAAACTGAAAGACGTGGAAGAGATGGTAGAAGTCTATTACAACAGCGGTCAGTTTGTCCACACGCTGCCGATGATCGAGCGGTTGTATGAGAACCCGTTCGACTTCTTCCAGGAACTCGGTGATTTCTACCGGGCAAAGGGCTACAGTGAGGCGGCGCATAACCGGATCCAGCGGTATGAAATTCTGCTCGAGTTTTTACGGGACGAAAAACAGCAGGACGAAGCATTCTTCCGCCAGATGATGGTACTCGATCTGTATGCGCGGGAAAATATGAAGACGCGGCCGCATTTTGCAAAGGATCCGTCGGAATGGAAAAACGAATCGCGTGATTTTTACCAGAAGGAAGCCGAAACGAGAACGCTTCTGCCATCGTATACGACATACGATTGGAAGCAGCTGCAGCGCATGACGCATGTGGAAGTTTTTGATTACGATGTGCTCGGAAACGGGGAAAAGGCGCGTACGGTACTCCTGTTTGATTATCAGAAGCGCGATCCGCTGACGGGAAATGCGGAGATGATCGACTGTAGTGAGCTTTTTTACGCTTGACATTTCAAAAGAACATGAGATACTAGAAAAGGTAATAAAAGATGAAAATACAAGATTTTGTAGTGCTCGATCTTGAGACAACGGGTCTTTCTGTAAAGGAAGACCAGATTCTGGAGATCGGTGCAGTAAAAGTGCAGGGCGGAGAGGTCACGGCATCGTATGAGACTTTCGTCAATCCGGGCAGAAAAGTGCCGGAGCGGATCACGGAACTCACCGGAATCCGGGATGAGATGATTGCGAATGCGCCCGATGTGGAGACTGCTGTCCGCGGCTTTCTGGATTTCTGCGGCGGCCTGCCGCTTCTGGGGCACAATATTCTGTTCGATTACAGCTTCATCAAGCAGGCAGCGATAAATGCCCGTCTGGACTTTGAAAAAGAAGCGTGGGATACGTTGAAAATTGCACGGAAAGCCCTCCCGGAT
Source organism: Blautia sp. AF19-1 (assembly GCF_003479155.1). NCBI lineage: Bacteria > Bacillati > Bacillota > Clostridia > Lachnospirales > Lachnospiraceae > Blautia > Blautia sp. AF19-1. Next base: position 25,560 of record NZ_QUGQ01000004.1, on the reverse strand, counting down.
CTGGAGAGCAGAAGCCTTGAAGCACTCTGCGGCTACTATCAGATCCCGCGGGAACACGCACACCGTGCGATGGACGATGTGCTGGAAACGCTGGCACTGTTCCGAAAACTGGAAGAAGGATTTTCGGAAGATCACCCGGAATGGTTTGCCGCAGCGCCTCTGAAGGCCAAAATGAAACGTGAGGTTCCGGCGACGGAGGCACAGAAAAAATATCTGGCGGATCTGATCCGGTACCATGAGCTGGATCTCGAACCGGAGTGGGGAGCACTCACAAAAAGCCGTGCATCCCGCATGATCGATCAGATTATTCTGGCACATGGAAGAATGGAAAAACGACAGAGAACTGAGAAAAAATAGAAGAGAAAAAGAAAGGATGGAACGATGAGTAATAAAGTCAATCGAAAAGCCCCGACAGAGGCACAGAAAAAGAAGAAAGATCCGCTGGCAAAGAAGAGAAATGCAGCAAAGATACTGGCATTGATTCTTGCAGTGGTTATGGTGCTTGGTATGGTTCTTCCAGCACTTTTATGGCTGGTGTAAAGAGATTCTGTAAAAGACAGAGTGAAATGGGAAACGGATCAAGAAGAGGCACAGTATGAAAAACAGCAGAAAAATGAGAGGCCTGCTGGTGATGCTTATCGCATTCGCATTCTGCTTTCTGGCAGAACCAGTCAAAGCGGATGACCGGACAGCGCTGGACGGAATCTATGTAGAAGACATTTCCGTCGGCGGTATGACCGAAGAGCAGATCACACAGGCAGTAAACGACAAAATTGAACAGTTAAAACCCTCGGTTATCAACCTGTCTGCCGGAGAGCAGAATGCACAGGTGACAGCAGGGGATCTCGGACTTTCCTGTGCCAACCCGGAGGTGGCAAGAGAAGCCGTCACAATCGGGCAGGAAGGCAATGTACTGAAGCGGTTCCTGACACAGAACCGGCTCAAAAATGGAGAGACGGTGACGTTTTCCCTGAAATATACAGTCGATGGCGAGGCAGCGCGCCAGGCGGTAGAAAACAACACGGCTGTGCTGAACCGCGAGGCAACAGATGCAACGCTGACCCGCGAAAACGGCGAATTTATCGTCAATCCGGGCCAGACCGGATGCAGCGTCAACGTGGATGAGTCCATGGCGAAGGTTGTCAATTACCTGACGACAAGCTGGCGGGGCGGCATCGGCGGCGTAGAACTGGTAACAGAAGAAACACCGGCAGGCGGTAATCCGGAGCAGCTTGCACTTGTCAAAGATCTGCTCGGCGAGGGTACGACGGAGTATGGCAACGGTACGAGCGGCAGAAAACAGAATGTCGCAGTCGGCGCAGAGAAGATTAACGGAACGCTGGTACAGCCGGGCGAGGAATTTTCCGTAGAGGCGGTCGTTGTGCCGTTTGATGCGGAAAATGGTTATGCACTGGCAGCATCGTATGAGATGGGCAAGGTCGTCGATTCGTACGGCGGCGGTATCTGCCAGGTTTCCACAACGCTCTATGTTGCTGTCTTAAAAGCAGAGCTTGAGGTGACGGAGCGGTACAGCCATTCCATGATTGTCCACTATGTGGATCCGTCGATGGATGCGGCGATTGCAGAGGGATTGAAAGACCTGAAATTCATCAACAATACGGATGCGCCGATTTATATTGAGGCGAGCGCGGACGGAAGCACCCTGCATTTTGCCATCTACGGCCATGAGACGAGAGATCCGAACCGCACGGTCCGCTATGAGAGTGAGACGACAAACACGGAGGATCCGACGCCGAGCCTGACGGAAGATGCGAATGCATCGTTTGGAACAATTGAACAGACATCGTACGGCTATCAGGGTTCGACGGCGCGGCTGTGGAAGATTGTGAATGACAATGGAAATGAGACGAAGGAGCAGGTGAATTCCAGCACTTACCGCATGACATCGGATGTCTATACCGTGGGAACAAAGACGGACAATGCAGCGGCGCGTGCGGAAATGCAGGCGGCGATTGCGGCAAATGATCTTGCAAAAGCAAAGGAAGTTGCAGCGAAATACAGCCAGAGCAGTTCGTCATCGAGTTCTTCGGAGAAGAAGGAAGACAGCAGCGATGATTCGGATTCGGATGGTACGGAAAAGACGGACGACAGCAGCAATACAGAGAAAACGGAGGACGATGAGGACTAGGCGTTTTCTGGTTACAGTTCGCTGGGAACCAGTGAACTGTAACATTTTCCGTGAAAAATGGGAAAGCAGAGGGAAAAGGAGTACGGATTCCGTCTGCTTTTTCGTTTGAAACAGGAAGTTCGAGGAGGACAAGGGATGCGAAAGGGTAAATTACAGCAGAGCGTGCTGGTGCGCTCGGTGTTTAAGATGCTGGGGCAGAAAAGAGAGGACGCAGCAGGGCCGGCGGTTGGACGTGGGGTATCGGCATTTGCAGGAGAAAAGGAGACGCAGGTGTTTTCGTGTGCGCCGGTGCTGGTGAAGGATCCGGAGGACGCGGTGCTCGCGGTCTGCCGGGTGTGCAACAGTGTGGCCGCGGCGGGGGCATCGGCAAAAGGAGTGCTGGTGTCGCTGATGCTGCCGGAGGCGATGGAAGAAAAGGATTTAAAGGAGCTGATGCGGGCGGTTGACGGTGCGTGTGTGCGGTATGGAACTGCGGTGATCGGCGGGCATACGGAGGTGACGGACGGGGTTTTGTATCCGGTGCTTACCGTGACGGCGGCAGGCGGGACAACGCGTGCGGGGCTGTTTGATCCGTCGTGTGTGACAGCGGATTTGGATCTTGTCGTGACGAAGGGGATTGCGCTTGGCGCGGTGTCTTATCTGGCAAAGACAAGAAGGGATGAGCTTCTGACGAGATTTTCTCCGGGATTTATCCATGGGGCGGCGGATTTTTCGGAGGATTACTCTGTCTGCCGTGAGGCGGAGATTGCGATCGAGCACGGTGCGGCTGCGATGCAGGATCTCTCGGAGGGCGGGATTTTCGGGGCGCTCTGGGAGATGGCGGACGGCGCGGGTATCGGGCTTGATGTGGCGCTGAAGAGGATTCCGATCCAGCAGGAGACGGTGGAGATCTGTGAATTTTTCGGGGTGAATCCGTATCAGATGCTTTCGACGGGGGCGCTGCTGATTGCGGCGGCGGACGGCGAGGGGCTGGTGCAGAAAATGGCACTCGAAGGGATTCCATCGGCGGTGATTGGGCGGACGACATCCGGGAAGGAGAGGATTCTCCGGAACGGGGAAGAGGTCCGGTATCTGGATAAGCCGCAGATGGATGAGATGTACCGGGTTGGCAGATAAGGCTTAAATATACGACAGGAGTGATTGGTAAAATGGCACATTTGAATATTGTTCTTCATGAGCCGGAGATTCCAGCAAATACAGGTAATATCGGACGGACGTGTGTGGCGACGGGGACGAGGCTGCATCTGATTAAGCCGCTGGGGTTTGATATTTCGGACAAGGCGGTCAGGCGCGCGGGGCTGGATTACTGGCCGAAGCTGGATGTGACAGTGTATGAGAGTTACGAGGATTTTCTGGAGAAAAATCCGGGGGCGAAGATTTACTATGCGACGACGAAGGGGCCGCAGACGTATGTGGATGTGCAGTATGAAGAGGACTGCTTTATCATGTTCGGAAAGGAAAGCGCGGGGATTCCGGAGGATATTCTGTACGATAATCAGGAGACGGCGGTGCGGATTCCGATGATTAATGATATTCGGTCGCTGAACCTTTCAAATTCCGTGGCGATCGTACTGTACGAGGCACTGCGGCAGAATAGCTTTGACCATATGCAGCTCGCGGGGCATTTGCGGACGCATGAGTGGAGGTAGACGGACGGGACTCTGGTGATCGTAGACGGAGCTGCATTCTTTTTATAAGGAAGAAGTTAAGATCATTTCCAATTCGGCAAAGACCTGCTCTGCGTAAAGCTGTTTGATTTCGTGGCGGGTCATGCCGGAGACGTTGGTCTGGAAGGTGAAGGTGTGGGCTTGGGCTTTGTATAAAATACAGAAGTAGACGACGCCCTGTACGCTGTCAGCGTTGTTGGGGTCGAGATTTCCGGTTGTGCCGGTGATTCCGATGGCGATGGCGGTGTGCAGGTTTTCTTGTACTGTGCGGGCCATGGCTTCGGCGCATTCGGGGGAGTAGACGCCGTGGATTTCGATGACGGAAGGGTCGACGCCGACGAGGACTTTGGTTTCGTTCAGATACGTGACGTAGCCGCCGGGGAAAATGGCGGAGGCGCCTTCGGTGTCGGTGATCAGGGAGGCGATCAGACCGGAAGTGCAGCTTTCCATGGTGGAAATGGTGGTGTGGGATGCAATGAGCTGTTTGATGATGGAATCAATGGTGTTTGGGTTCATAGTGAAAATTACCTCCAGAGTTAGTTTGATATGTCTGGCAAAAAAGCCCCTCGGCGGAGGGGCTTATTTTGGTGCTTCGCCTTTGGCGAGTGTAAAGATAAATTCGGTACCAACGCCCTCTGTACTGATGACATTGATATTCTGGTTATGCGCAGTGATGATCTCTTTGACGATCGAAAGCCCAAGTCCCGTTCCTTTGCGGTCCTTGCCGCGGGAGGCGTCGAGCTTGTAGAAGCGCTCCCAGATTTTCGTGATGCTTGCCTTTGGAATGCCGCAGCCGGTGTCCTTGACGGAGACGAAGACTTTACCGTGCTTCTCCGTTGTCTCAACTGTGATGGTGGAATCGTTGTTGCTGAATTTGATTGCATTATCAATGAGATTGTACAGCACCTGCTGGATTTTTCCCATATCGGCGCAGACGTATAAGGTGCGCGATGCGAGGATCAGTGAAATGGAAATCCGCTTTTTTGTGCAGGTTCCCTCAAACGAAGCGGCGGTATCCTTGATGACGGCGTTGATGTCAAACGAGGTCAGATCAAGCATATTCCCTTTATCGTCGATGTCGTTCAGCGTCAGCAGGCTCTGCGTCAGCTTGTGCAGCCGTTCTGTCTCAAACAGAACGATTTTCAGATATTTTTCCTGCATTTCCGGCGGAATCGTTCCGTCTAGGATTGCCTCCACGTAGCCTTTGATCGAGGTCAGCGGTGAGCGGAAGTCGTGAGAGACGTTCGCCACAAATTTCCGCTGGTATTCGCCGGTCTTGTTCAGCTCGCCGGACATGTAGTTCAGCGTGGAAGCGAGATACCCCATCTCATCGTGAGATTTAACATCAATTTTGTGGGTCAGGTTGCCGGAGGCATACTCCTTTGCACCGTTGATGATCTTTTTCAGCGGCCGGTACACGACGAGGGAGAAAAAGATCAGAATCACAAACGAGAGTCCGAACACGAGCAGGAACAGAAAATCAATCCGTGCCAGCAGACTTTCCCTCTGCTGATAGACGTCCTGCAGCGGAAGGTGGATGGCGACATAGCCATTGATCCGGAAATCGGAGGTGACGGGAACCATGACGCTCAGCATCTTGTCTTCGAAATAGCCGAAAAACGTTCCCGTGCTGTAATACTCGCTGCCGAGCGCAACTGGATCAAAACCGTCGATGATCTCCGGGTTTTCCTCATCGAGTGCAGCTGCCGTGTTCAGCAGAATTTCCCCGTCTGCGCTGATGAGCCAGATCTGGGAATTGTGATAGGAAGCCAGTGCACTGAGCGAATTGTAAAGATCCGTCAGGGAACGCTCACTGTGGTAATAAAGGTCGCCCTGTTTGGAAGCGATCTGCGTGGCCTCCCGGTACAGACTGGTGCTCGCGCTGGAGACCAGACTGTCCTCCACCATGCGGGAGCCGACCGTTGAGATCAGCGTAAAGCCGGCAATGGCGAGAATGACATAAATGAGAATTAATTTCCGGTAAAGCGTGCGTCGCATTATTTTTTAACCTCAAACTTGTAACCGATGCCCCAGACCGTCGTGATGGCCCAGGAGGCATGGTCCTTGATTTTTTCGCGGAGACGTTTGATATGAACGTCTACCGTGCGGGTATCGCCGATGTACTCATAGCCCCAGATATGGTCGAGGAGCTGTTCCCGCGTAAAGACCTGGTTTGGTGAGGAAGCAAGGAAGTAGAGAAGCTCCAGTTCCTTCGGCGGCATATCGACGGTGCGGCCCTGGTAAATGACGGAATAGTTCGTCTGGTTGATGATAAGATCCGGGTACTCGACACATTTTCCTGCGGTCGCGGACACCGGGATCGTGCGTGATGGCTGAAATCTCCGCAGCACTGCTTTCACACGGGCAACGAGCTCCTTGGAATCAAATGGTTTGATGATGTAGTCATCCGCGCCGAGTTCCAGGCCGAGGACTTTGTCGAACACCTCGCCCTTTGCCGAGAGCATGATGATCGGAACATCGGAATCGTGCCGGATTTCGCGGCAGACCTGGTAGCCGTCCATGCCGGGCAGCATCAGGTCGAGCAGAATCAGGTTCGGCTGGAAGGAGTGAAACTCCCGGACAGCCTCTTCTCCATCGTTTACAATTTTTGTGTCATAGCATTCCTTGGTCAGATAGAGAGAAATCAGTTCTGCGATATTGTTATCGTCATCGACAATCAGAATTTTCTGTTTGGAAGCCATAAAAGATTCTCCTTCACTGGGGACAGGACGGAACCGCATACAGTATGCGTTCCGTCCCATATTTTCCTGAGTTTTTATTTCTTAAACGTAACAATCGTAACGCCGGCATCGCCCTCGCCGAATTCCGCTAAATGGAAGTCCGCTACGTGTTTCTGGCGGCGCAGATAATTGTGAATGCCTTTCCGCAGTGCGCCCGTTCCTTTTCCGTGGACAACGCGGACACTCGGCAGATGGGAGAGATAAGCGTCATCGAGATATTTGTCGAGTTCGGCAACCGCTTCATCCACCGTTTTTCCGAGCAGATTGATCTCGGTAGAAATCGTGGCAGCCTTGGAAAGCTTCGATTTTCCGCTGCTTGTGCGGGAGATGGACGGGCCGGTGATGACAGCCTCGTCGATCAGCACAAGGTCGGAGATATGCACTTTGGTCCGCATGATACCCATCTGGACGAAGAGATTTCCCTTCGAATCCGGGCGGGTGCTGACAGTACCTTTGAGATTCATGCTTAAGACTTTGACGGCATCGCCGAGATGAAGATCCTGCGGGCGGAGATTTCCGGTGCGCTTCGGTACTTCCTTCGCCTTTTTCTTATCGAGCTTGTTCATCTTTTCACGCAGAGCGGTACGTTTCTGCTCCATTTCGCGGACGGAAACATTCTCTTTTCCAAATTTCTGGAAATCGCGCATCGTCTGGTCGGCGTATTCCTTCGCCTCGCGGAGAATTCTCTGTGCCTCCTCGGTTGCATTGGAGATCATCTTTTCTTTTCTTGCGTCGATCTGTTCCTGATTCTTGGCAAGGCTCTGCTTCAGGGATTCGACTTCCGCGCGGGTGCGGGCAAGCTCTTCTTTTTCGCGTTCCAGCGTGATCCGGTTCTGCTCGAGAGTGGTCAGAACGTCCTCAAACGATTCATCCTGCTCGCTGATTTCGTCTTTTGCCTTGTTGATGATGTAGTCCGGCAGGCCGAGTTTGCTGGAAATCGCAAACGCATTACTCTTTCCAGGAACGCCGACGAGCAGGCGGTATGTCGGGCTTAAAGTCTCGACATCGAATTCACAGCAGGCATTCTCCACGCCCGGTGTGGATAAGGCATAGATTTTCAGTTCACTGTAGTGTGTCGTTGCCATGGTGCGGATGCCGCGCTCGTGGAGCGTAGAGAGGATCGCGATGGCAAGCGCCGCGCCCTCTGTCGGGTCGGTACCGGCGCCGAGCTCATCGAACAGGACGAGGGAATTGCGGTCTGCCTTGTCGAGGAAGGAAACCACATTCGTCATGTGGGAGGAGAAGGTACTCAACGACTGCTCGATGCTCTGCTCATCACCGATATCGGCGTAAACCTCGTCGAAAACGGAAAGGGAGGAGCGGTCGAGTGCCGGAATGTGAAGTCCGGACTGGCCCATCAGTGTTAAGAGTCCGACCGTCTTTAAGGAAACCGTTTTACCGCCGGTATTCGGTCCGGTGACGATCAGAAGGTCGAAATCTTCGCCGAGCGACAGATCAATCGGAACGACTTTTTTCGCATTGATCAGCGGGTGGCGTGCCTTGCGCAGGTGGATTTTACCTTCGGTGTTGAAGATCGGCTCATTGGCGTTCTGCTCCATTGCAAGAGCGGCGCGCGCGAAGATGAAGTCAAGCTCTACCATGTTTTCGAGGTCGTAACGGATCTCATCGCGGTGCAGGTCTGCCTGGGCACTCAACGTAGAGAGGATGACCTCGATTTCTTTTGCTTCTTCAATTTCCAGCTCACGGATATCGTTGTTCAGTTTGACAACGGCCATCGGCTCGACAAAGAAGGTGGAACCGGTCGAGGACTGGTCATGTACCATGCCAGGAACCTGGCCTTTGTACTCGGATTTGATCGGGATACAGTAGCGGCCGTCGCGCATCGTGATGACGGCATCCTGCAGATACGTGCGGTAGGAACCGTTGACGAGCGAGATTAACTGGCTGTGGATTTTTTCCTCACACGATTTGATGGAACGACGGATGCGGCGTAGATTCGGGCTTGCATCATCGCTGATTTCATCCTCGGAGAGAATACAGCGGCGGATTTCCGTGGAAAGCAGCGTCAGAGGCTCCAGTGTTTCGAAGAGATCTTCGAGGCTGTCCGGCGTCTGGTCCGCATTTTCGCGGCGGCCGTACGCTTTGACGCGTGCCGTGTTTTCCAGAAGTGCGGCGGTCTGCAGAAGCTCCGTGATGTTCATGGAGCTGCCGATTTCGAGACGCTTTAATGCGCCGCGGATATCTTTGGCATCACCAAAGGAAATGTGGCCTTTTTTAAAGAGCCGGGTGAGCGCGTCGTGTGTCTCGTGCTGCATCCGCGTAATCTGGGAGAGGGAAGAAGAAGGAACGAGCTTCAGACATTTCTTCCGGCCCAGCGGAGAACTGGCATACGAAGCCAGCTGTTCGATAATTTTGTCGTATTCGAGCGTTTTTAATGCTTTCTGATTCATGATACTTACCTTTTCGTATTAATAATTCATCATCGTTTACAGATAATGCGGTATTTTTTATCACATACCGCCCGGATCTGATCTGGCGTCTGTACGGGAAAGCACAGAGCGCAGGTGGAATGTGGGTCACAGGTTTTTCCACTCCCCCAATTATACCTTAAAAAGGAAAAGAAAGAAACCCCAAGAACGAGAAAATGCGGGATCTTGGAGAAATGAGAAAAAAATGTAACAGTCTTCATAAAATGTTCATATCTATCTGGTAAAGTTTCTTATATATGTGAAAATTGTGGGAGCGCGTATGCGCAGAGCAGTTCGGAATGGAATACGAATGTATGGAGAAAGAAATGTATGGAAAATGACCCAAAACCTTACAAATTCATGAAAGAGAGCATCAAAAAGCAGCCGCCTGACTGGAAAAAGATCGTATTGCTGATTGCCGGATGGCTGGTTCTTGCAGCACTTGGCGGTCTGGTTGCGGCCGCGGTCTTTGCTGTGACAGAGCCAAAGATTGCCGGTGCAATTACAAAAGAGGAGCCGCCGGCCAAAGTGGATATTCCGGGCGACGAGGATCCGAACAGCGGACAGGAGATGGATGAGACGATGACAGCATCTTCGGAGAATGCGCCGGTGGACAGCAGTGGTTCCGGCTCGGAAATCAGCAGTTCCACAGCGGATGGCAGTGTTTTGGATGAAAGTGTCGCAGAAAGCACGATTTCCGAGAGCACGGATGGAAACGAAGCGGCAGAGGGAACGGAGACGGGGGAGGAGAGCAGTGAGGCTTCCACAGTCGATGGTGAAACGGATGCGGAGGCAAAGGACAACAGTCTCAGAAATTATGAAGTGCTCTACCAGGATATGCTGGAAGTAACGGAAAAACCAAAACGAGCGCTGGTGACCGTCATCGGCATTACCAATCAGATGGACTATTTTAACCAGAACTATGAAAACCAGCAGCAGATTTCCGGACTGATCGTTGCAGACAACGGACAGGATCTTTTCATCCTGACGGAATACCGCATTGTGGAAAATGTGGAGCGGATTCAGGTTACGTTCTGGGATGAGACGATGGTAGATGCCACATACCAGCGCCATGATCCGAGCACCGGTTTTACGATTGTGAAGGTGGACAAGTCGAAGCTGGATGAGGAAACACGGGACGGCCTTGAAATTGCGCCGCTTGGCAGTTCGTATCTCGTAAGCCAGGGTGATCCGGTTGTGGCCGTCGGAAGCCCGGTTGGCTACAGTGATTCGATTGCGTACGGCGTGGTGACTTCGGTTACGAATAAGATCTCAGCGCTGGACAATGAGTACAATCTGCTGACAACTGACATCCTCGGCAGTACGGACGGCAGCGGTATTCTGGTAAATCTGGACGGCGAAATCGTCGGTATTATCGCGCAGAGCTACAGTGCCAAGGGAAACAACGTGGTGACGGGCATTGCAATTTCGCAGATCAAAAAGCTGATTGAAAATCTCTCCAACAATGTGAGCCGCGCTTATATCGGCATCCGCGGGCAGGATGTCACAGAAGAGCTTTCCGACAAAACAGGGATTCCAAAAGGCGTTCTGATCAGCAGCGTCACAGACGATTCGCCGGCGATGATGGCGGGCATGAAAGAGTATGATGTGATTGTAAAGCTCGGGGAACAGAAGGTGGAAACGATCAAACAGTACCATGAGCAGCTGGGAAAACACAGCGCAGGAGAAGTGGTTACCGTGACGGCGATGCGGAAAGGCGCCGAAGGATACGCGGAGATGACGTTTGATGTGACGCTTGGAGAAGTCTGAAAACAGAGGCTTTCGGAAGCCAAAAAGCCGGCCTTGACCGGCGTGGTTTCCGAAAGCTTTTTCTTTTCGGACGGTTTCCGAACCGCTGTGAAAAAATACGTGCATTCTGTATAAAAATCTGGTAGAATTGGTAAGGCATGTAAAGAAACAAGGAAAACAAAAACGGAACGCTGTGTCCGCATTTATTTTAGAAAAAGAGGATTTATTTTTATGAAGTATATTAACGAACTCCGGGAAGGAAACCGCATGTCCGGTGTCTATCTCTGCAAACATAAACAGTCAGCCGTTACGAAAAACGGAAAACAGTATGAAAACGTGATCTTACAGGACCGCACCGGTACGATCGATGCGAAAATCTGGGATCCGAATTCGATGGGAATCGACGAATTCGAAGCACTTGACTACGTCGACATCAGCGGCGATATCACCGTATTCAACGGCGCGCTTCAGGTTTCGATCAAGCGTGCAAGAAAGGCAGGAGAGGGCGAGTACAACCCGGCAGACTATCTGCCGACCAGCCGTTACGACATCGACACGATGTATCAGGAACTGCTTTCCTGGATTGGAACGGTGAAAAACCAGTATCTTTCCGCAATCCTGACGTACTATTTTATCCAGGACCAGGAGACGGTAAAACGGTTCCGCATGAGCTCTGCGGCAAAAAGTGTTCACCACGGCTTTGTCGGCGGACTGCTGGAGCATACGTTAAGTGTCACCCGTTTCTGTGATTTTATGGCGAAATCGTACGGGATCTTAAACCGTGATCTGCTGATTACGGCAGCGATTCTGCATGACATCGGAAAGACGAAAGAACTCTCTTTATTCCCGCAGAACGATTACACGGATGATGGACAGCTTCTCGGCCACATTATGATCGGTGCGGAGATGGTACACGATGCTGCACAGAAAATAGAAGGTTTTCCGATGGAGCTGGAAAATCAGTTAAAACACTGCATTCTGGCACACCACGGTGAGCTGGAATACGGTTCCCCGAAAAAGCCGGCAATGGTAGAAGCGGTAGCGCTGAACTTGGCTGATAATGCCGATGCCAAAATGGAGACTCTGACCGAGCTGTTTGATGCAGCGCCGGCAGGCAATGAGTGGATTGGCTACAACCGGTTCTTTGAGTCCAACATCCGCAGAACAGGAGACTTTTCATGAGCTATCAGAAAAATGATGTACTGACGGTGAAAATTGAAGATATGGGACACGACGGAGAGGGTATAGGCAAATGCGAGGGCTATACCCTCTTTGTCAAGGACACGGTTATCGGAGATCTTGCCGAAGTAAAAGTGATAAAAGCAAAGAAAAATTACGGCTACGCACGGCTGATGCGTCTGATCGAACCGTCCCCGCACCGCGTAGAGCCGATATGCCCTGTGGCCCGTCCATGCGGCGGCTGTCAGTTACAGATGCTTGACTATGCAGAGCAGCTCCGCTTTAAAGAAAAGAAAATTGCCCAGAACCTCCAGCGGATCGGTGGGATGACGGAAATTCCGATGGAGCCGATTGTGGGGATGGAGTCTCCGTTCCGGTATCGAAACAAAGCACAGTTCCCGATCGGACAGGATAAAAACGGGAAACTGATTACCGGATTTTATGCGGGAAGAACGCATCAGATCATGGAAAACCGGAACTGCTATCTTGGCGTAGAGCAGAACGAAGAGATTTTGAACCGCATTCTCGCGTGGATGGAAGAAAACAGCGTTTCGGCATACCAGGAGGAGACCGGCAAAGGTCTGGTGCGCCATGTGCTGATCCGGTTTGGATTTACAACGAAAGAAATCATGGTCTGTCTCGTTGTGAACGGAAAGAAACTGCCGGCAGAGAAAAAACTCATCCAATCACTGACGGAACTGGAAGGCATGACGAGCATTACACTCAGCGTAAACCGTGAGCGGACCAATGTTATCATGGGGAAAGAGATTCGCTGTCTGTGGGGACAGGAATTTATTACCGATTATATCGGAAAGGTAAAATACCAGATTTCTCCGCTTTCCTTCTATCAGGTAAATCCCGTGCAGACAGAAAAACTGTACAGCCTTGCGCTGGAATATGCTGGTCTTACCGGAGAAGAGACTGTCTGGGATCTGTACTGCGGTATCGGAACGATTTCACTTTTTCTGGCGCAGAAGGCGAAAAAAGTTTACGGCGTGGAGATCGTGCCGGAGGCCATCGCAGATGCGAAAAACAATGCGAAAATCAATGGAATCGAAAATGCAGAGTTTTTTGTCGGAAAATCCGAGGAAGTACTGCCGGAATATTACGAAAAATATGCCAAAGAACATCCAGGCGAACATGCGCATGCCGATGTGATTGTAGTCGATCCGCCGCGGAAAGGATGCGAGGAAAATCTGCTCCGCACCATGGCCGATATGCAGCCGGATCGGATTGTGTATGTCTCGTGCGATTCTGCGACACTGGCAAGGGATCTGAAGATTCTTCAGGAGCTGGGGTATGAGGTGAAAAAGGTAAGAGGCGTGGACCAGTTTCCGATGACTTGCCATGTAGAGACGGTAGTTCTTTTGTCCCAACAAAAACCAGATGACACGATAGAGATCGACTTAGATCTGGATGAGCTGGATGCCACCAGTGCCGAGTTGAAAGCAACCTATCAGGAAATCAAAGATTATGTGCTGAAAGAATTTGGCTTGAAGGTTTCAAGTTTATATATTTCTCAAATCAAAAGGAAATGTGGAATCGAAGTAGGAGAGAACTATAATCTGCCAAAGACAGAAAATCCAAAAGTGCCACAGTGTCCGAAAGAGAAAGAAGATGCTATCAAGGCTGCCCTGAAATATTTTGCGATGATCTAAGGATATCGCTGATTTCAAGGAGGAATAACACATGAAAAGCACATTTGAAAAAAAGGGTGGAACCTACACACTGGGAGCAGACGGAATTTACTATCCGAATTTTGTCAGTACAGATGAAGAACCGCATTATGGGAAATATGGAATGATGCGGAAAACGTATCTGAAAGAGCATCGTCCGGCAATGTATTCACTGTATATGTTGGAAGACAGACTGGTGGAACATCTGAATCTTGTGGACGATGAAGCACAGGAGAGAATGGATATTCTGGTGCGTCAGATGATGGAGCGGCAGGGCATTACGGAAGAATTGAAAGCCTATGACCATATGGAATGGGTCAGGGCGGTGAATAACATCCGAAATGCAGCAGAAGAGATTGTGTTAAAAGAATTAGTGTATATTTAAAGCGTGGAAAGCTCCTTCGGGAGCTTTTTACCGTTTTTACAAACAATTTTTTCACGAGCCAGAAAGCAATTTATTTGCATCAAAAATAATTTGTGGAAACTGCAATAAGGTATTTTCATGGAACAGATGTAGAGCGAGAAACTATTGGAAGGTTACCGGACAGAGAAGGTGATAGAATACACGGATGGAGCAGAATTTTTGACGGAGATGGATACGAATTTGATGCTGAAAACATTGAACTCAATCTAGGTTTTTAAAGATGGAACGGAGATTGAATGTAAAAATGAAGGGGAGTAAGGAAAGATGTCGATTGGGAGGTGAGATTCCTGATCGGCTTTGCTGTTGTAGATTTATGTACTGGTTACTTGTCGTATTCTTTAATTAGTGATATAATTCAAACTAGCACTCGATAAAAAAGAGTGCTAATAACAAAAAGGGGGATAAAACAATATGAGTAAACAAGTATATATAAGTGCAGATTATGCAGAATATGATGGTGATCGTGATGTTGTTGAAGAGTTGAACAAATGGGGGAGTGATAATTTTCACAAGGTTGATTTTATCGATATGTCTAAAGTAGCATCAGGGAGCGTTTCAAAAGATCCTGATTGCCGCATATGCGATTTAAAACAAGAATTTAACAGACAAATTAATGCTTCATCTGCAGTTATCTTTGTTGTTGGAGATAAGACTGCATTGCGTACAGCAGGGAGTGCTTGTAGGCGTTCAGGTAATGATCAAAGTTCTTGTAATTGTACACCGTATAAACAAAATACAAATGGTACGAAATCGTGTAAGGTATTTTTTACTTCTACTCCTGGTGAAAACGATGATGTGGGATGTATTAATTCATATTCGTATTTGAAACATGAATTTAAACAGGCAGAGAAGAAAAATAAAACAATTATTGTGGTTTATAATTCTCTTCGGAGAGAATCAGATTGGCTTCCTTCTTATATGAAGAATTACGAAGATAGTGCAAGACCTTTTTGGACAACAAATTATCGAGGCGATAAAGTAGGAGATTATTCATACATAAAAGAGGTACTGGGATTTTGAGTGATTTATTAAAGAAAAGCGTGGCATATGCTTTTGCTATCATTTCAGCAGTTTTTACTTTTATTCCAGAAGTTATATTTGGAAAGGTTATATTGATATCAGAAGATGTTCTTAAACAATTCACTTTAGAGGGCTATACTTTAGAAATCAATATTATTGTGAATCGTGTACTTACTTTTGTAATTGTATGGTTTTTCACAGCGTTTGGATATAAAACGTATTTACTTTTGCGAAATAAAGTTAGTATAAAAGGGAACAATTATAAAATTACAGTGGAATATGGCGATTTGCTTAAAATGAAGAAATGTAAAAAAATAATTAATTTTGATGAATGTTTTTCAACTCATGTTGGTACTGCTCCTGCTGATATAAAACCAACTTCAATATGTGGACAATATTTAACTGCAAATCCTAATCTAAATATTCAATTACTGTTGTCAAACTCACATCTAAAGCCACTTAAGTCTAAATCGAAATATCAGGGTAAAGAACGGTATGAATCAGGGAGAATAGTACCGAATGGGGATGAACTGTTGCTGGCATTTGCTAAACTGGATAAAAATGGGTTGGGCAGATTTTTTACGCGTGATGAATATTTGGAGTGCTTATCGGTATTATGGGAAGAAATAGATAAGCATTATGGACAGCAAGATGTATGTATACCAATTTTAGGAGCTGGGTTAACTCGCTTTGACGGAGGTTCAGGTGCATCTATTCCTCAGCAGGAGCTGCTTGATATGATAATTTGGTCTTATAAATTAAGCTCCCATAAAATAAAATCACCTTGTAAGTTGCGTATTATATGTAGAAGAGATCAAGAGTTTTCATTGGATAAAATCGATTCGTTAGTATAAAGGGATAAGTCATGGATGATGGAAGTTCTTTTATCTGATTTACTGGAAAATATAAAAAAGACACAGATGCCGATTGGAAGTTGTAATTTCTGATCGGCTTTTCTCTTACTCTTTTGTAGATGGCAAAATAGAAAGCGATATGATAAAATATATATATTCTGGTTAAGGAAGAAGGAACAAAAATGGACGATACAAATTTATCGATTGTAAAAGTAGATAATATAAAAAAATTTTGGTTGAGTTTTACTACATGGTTCGAAGATGAGTTACCAGGAACAGGGATTTTAAAGGCATATTATGAAGATTATGACAATTGGAATGGTGGAATTTATTATTTAGGGATAGATTTTGAAAAAGAATATAGATTACACTATGGGATAGATTATTCGGACATTTTGAAATTGGAAGTGCCTCAAATGGAAGATATAAAAATGTTTATAGAGCTTGCATTTCATGAGTGGGTAATTTTTGAGAAAAGATATGATTTTACAGTTATGGTAAACAAACGACTTAGTCGTTTTTCCATTCCGTATAGATTACAGAATGGACGATTAATACAAGAGGGATATAAAACATCATATTATTTAGATAAAATTTTAAATTACTCTATGTTCGAAAGAAAGATTCGTTATTCAGAAGAAATGATAACGAGCCGAGAATATCTAGATAAGAAAAGTGCATTGGATTACATAATAGATGCTTTGCAATTTATTTTGTCGGTACAAGATAGTGAAAAAGTAATACTAAAATATAAATTGGCCGCAAAAAGTGTCAACGAAGATGAAAATAGTAAAGTATATGCGGTTGTTAAGGCTGAAATTGAGGAGATTATGAAAATCTCCAATGAATATTTTGATATACGTCACAATGAATATCTGAATAAGGCGAAACAGGCAAGAGAGCCAATTCAGGACTTGGCTTTTATTGAATATCTGTATAATCGCGCATATGCCTTACTGTATTTACTTAGAATTAAAACAGATACAGATAAATTGATTAACTTTAAAAAGGATTGTGACAATCATACATCTGTTGATCAAGATGTATGATTATGTGAGGTAAAATATGTTATATGAACGAGATTATCTTTTAGGTTTGACAGAAGCTGAAAAGCAAGAATATGAAGAGGCAACTGGACGGAAGTTTGGTGAAAAAAGAGTAAGTGGATTTGGACGAGTTAATAATTTTTTGGCATATCCTAAAGCTGCAAGAATGTGTAAATCACTTTTTCCTAATAATTATTTGGATGTTGCGGAATTGCGAGATGTGGAACGTTTGGCTGCTGCAAATGAAGAATTTTTTTCTTTATTAAGTGATGAAGCATGTACAGAAAGAAGCATATTGAATTTCATAAAGGATAAAAAATATTATCATATAATAGGCTCCATCATTTGGGGATTATCGATTAACATTGGAAATCATGGAGTGTATTTATTTCCAGAATTTCAGTTGGGTAATTCATATAAAGCTGATTATCTTCTTGTTGGAAAAAGTTCCGGAGGTTATGAATTTATTTTTATTGAATTAGAAAGTCCATATGGAAATATAACATTAAAAGATGGACAGCTTGGTGCAGAATTTAGGGATGGAATATCACAGTTAGAAGATTGGAAAAGATGGCTTCCGGCAAATTATAGTTCTTTTGGAGAAATTATGAGGAAGCACAAGAATAGTGCACGTGATTTGCCAGAAGAATTTTATATTTTGGACATGTCTCGGTTTCATTATGTTGTTATTTCTGGAAGGAGATCGGATTTTCAAGATAAGACCTATATTATAAAACGAGAGCGGAAAAAAGCCGATGATATCGATATAATACATTATGATAATTTATACGATTTTTCGAATAATTTGATAGGAAAGTTAACATATTAAAAAGAGGGATATTTCTGAAAATGCAGAAAGATATAATAGAAAAAGAAATAGCGGAAATAATTAAGGATTTTAGACAATCTTCTGTTGGGATAGAGATAAATCAGGCACACGTGCATAAATGGGTTTCTCAGTTCAATCCTGATGTGCAGGATACAATTTTGGAGGAAACCCTGCATATTTTGAAGAAGTGGTATTTTGGTAGAGATAAAATCAGTTTATTTTTGAATGAGATAATGAATTATTTGAAGTTAGAAAATAAAAATGCAACAGATGCAGATCCATTTAAAGGCATATGTTTTTTAGATATACAAGAAAGTGGTAAAAGTCAAATTCAATTGATTGAAATTCTAAAAGATGAAGCAAACAAAAAATATGGATGCAGTATAAGAACCGGAAATCCGGGACAAGAGAATTACTATGTATATCTAGATGATGGTTTGTACACTGGAAGCAGATTGAGAAAAGATATTAAACGATGCTTGCAAACTATACCAGAGGGATCACATATAGATGTTATTTATTTGATTGCATGTCGGAGTGGCATGGATTTTTCAAAAAGCGTGTTAGAAAAGGTATGCAAGACCAAGAATATAAAATTAAATATTCATAGATGGCGAGAGATATGTAATAACAAAACAATTACGAGAATTAACAATGTTACTTCATACGAACCAGTTCAGGAATGTTTGTGGCCTTCATCAAGGTTGGCTAAACTACCAGAGGTTAGTTCGTATATTGAAAAGTTAGAAAGAGTTAATGGAAAAAAAGTATATTACGTTTTTCGTAATGCTAGATATCAATATACAGAGGGAATATTTTCAAATTTAGAAAATAGAGATATAGTTGAAGAAAAATTTCTGAAAAAAGGGATTGCAATTACAAAAAATATACAAGATCATAAAGGATTATATCCTTTGGGATATAATCTGACACCATCATTTGGTTTTGGATCATTTTGTGCTACTGATTTAAATATATCAAACACATGTCCAATAGTGCTATGGTGGGGAAATGTGATTGAAAAAGGAAATGAGTTGGATTGTTGGTATCCTTTGTTACCGAGAAGGATTAGTAATGCAGATATTAATCCATTCAATGCTGATTGGGAACCTGAAGAAATTGAAGATGATGGATACGATGACATTTTTGACACATGTCCAGAATGTGGTTGTGGTATAAGCTTAAGAAATGATGGTGGCAATGGTTTTTGCATTGATTGTGCTTGGAAACATTAGGAGGCATTTTGGATAGGTAAAAACTATTCCACCTAAATGGAGGATAAACCTTTCGAAAAAGGTTGTGGTTTTGCTATTTAGTCTATGTCAGTACAGATGAAGAACCGCATTATGGAATGATGCGGAAAACATATCTGAAAGAGCATCGTCCGGCGATATATTTACGGTATATGTTGGAAGATAGACTGATAGAACATCGGAATGTTTTGGATGAAGAAGCACAGGAGAAGTAAGGCATTGTGGAAGAAATAAAAGCCAACGACCCGATGGAATGGGTCAGGGCGGTAAATAATTTCCAGAATGTAGTGGAAGAGATAGTGTCGAAAGAATTAGTGTATATTTAAAATGTGGAAAGCTTCTTTGGGGTTTTTTTTCTGATTATAAAGAAAGTATATAGAAAATGCATTGATCATATGGTATGATTTGAACAGAAGTTAATCGTGCCATATGGCTTGATTATAAAAGCAAAGATAAAAACGCAACGTACATCTTTGGTGTGCCAGAGCCGGTAGGTAGCCCGGCCGTCCTATATAAATAGGGTAAGTAACCTGCCCCTCCGGGTTGTCCATTCTTTGTTCAATCAATTTTAGGAGGGATTCTTATGGACAAAGTCAATGGAAAGCTGACAGTATTTTTTGAAGAGCCGTTTTGGGTGGGAATCTTTGAACGCATCGAAGATGGTAAACTATCTGTGGCAAAGGTAACATTTGGTGCAGAGCCAAAAGATTATGAAGTACAGGAATATATTCAAAAGTGCTATTTCAGTTTGAAATTCAGTCCGGTTGTTGAAACTGTTGTAAAGGATATCAAAAGAAATCCGAAACGGATGCAGCGGGAAGCAAAAAAGCAGATGCTGGAAATAGGCATTGGTACAAAATCGCAACAGGCGTTGAAATTACAGCAGGAACAGAACAAGCAGGAACGCAAAGAGAAAAGCCGGAAGAAAAAAGAGGCGGAAGAACAGCGAATGTTTGAACTGAAACAACGAAAGAAAAGAGAAAAGCATAAGGGACATTAAGGTCCCTTCAGGCTGTAGACAAAACCTTGCAAAAGCAGGGTTTTGTCTACAGTTTGGGTGTATGGAAGTTAAATCCATATGCTTTTTTTAAAGAACTCATTTTTGAACAAAAGATTTGTAAAAACATATTATCTATTCAAAGACGGTTATAATTCTATATCATATGATTTTTTCTTAGTCCGAGCAGGCTGATTTCGCCGTATTTCCTGTTCTCTTTGATATTTAAGTTCCCATGCACGATGGGAGAAGACATCAGGATCTTCCACATTGAGATAATCCACTTCATTGGTTGCAATATCACGGCGGTGATAGTCATAATACTTACCAAAAGTACCTTTGAGCTGCTCGATCAGCTTATCCCGGAAATCAGGACGTATCTGGATTCTGGTGTCCAGCAATTCTGTATACTGTTCAGGTTCAGGACGAAATTTTTCTTCCCGGAAAGCAGCGGCGTCTTTTTTAAGCTGCTTTTTAAGGGAGATGTCCTGAGAATCCAGGATATCAAGATTGCTATTCATCTGGTCATATTTTTTGGATAGATTCGTCATATCTTTATCAGTGGAGCATTGTGCCTGGAAGATTAGTTGCTCTTTCCTTGATTTCAGTTCTTCAATTTCTTCCGTAACAGTGGTAAGCTGCTGATTCAATTTTATATGCTGGATGGGATTCAAAATACTGGTTTTCTCTTTTTCTACATTCAGCTCTTTCCGTTCTGTAACTTTAGCTTTGAGTTTCTTTTTAACGGTGTTGTATTTATTCAGTATTGGATTAAAATGATTCATCCAATCATGAATTACTTCTTTTTGCATCTCATTATGAAGTAAATGATATTGTGTAAAAATCATATGATTTCGGATAGTTTCCATTGTTTCTGCAATTACAGGAATAGAATTTTTGACAGCTTGAGCCAGTTTCTCTACCTGAGCTTTTAATTCCCGGAGCATTTGGTTATCTGCACGAATCTGGCGGTTGATTTCACAGCGGTCAGCTATCATTCCTTTCTTTTCCATGTTTTGAGCAATATAGCCTTCGTGGATGGTCGGCTGTTCGGTGATTCCCTGATCTGCAAAGCTGCGGTGATCAATGGATGCATTTATCTGATTGTGGGCAAGCATTTCATTTACAGTATCTGCCCAGTTTGCTCTCCAGATACAGAGTTGCTCATCACTGTTCCATTGTTCAGAAATGGGATTCTGTCTGCCATAGCGGCTGCTTTTTGGATGCTTGTCGATGCGGTCATAGCCTTTTTCCTGTGCGACAGATGCGGTCATATAAACTTTCTTTTTCCCAACTTTATATCTGTATTGCTTTTCCCAGCCATCTTTTTGAGCAGCTTTGAATTCAGTAGCTGTAAATCCTTTTTCTTCTCCATTTTTTATGCAGAGATATTCTTTTTCTGTTTTATACTGCCATGTTCCGTTTTCGTTCAGTGGACGGACGGTAAGCAGAATGTGTGCATGAGGATTGTGTCCATCCGTATCGTGAATAGCAAAGTCAGCGCACATGCCCATATCTACAAAGTTCTTTTGAATAAAATCTTTTAGAAGAGAAATATTACTGTCCTTATCTAATTCAACGGGAAGTGCGACAACAAATTCCCTTGCCAGTCGGCTGTCTTTTGTTTTTTCTGCAGCTTCCACAGCATTCCAGAGTTGTTCACGGTCTTTCCATTCTGGTGAAGCCATCGGTGGAAGCAATACTTCCTGATAAATGAGTCCATGCTTTCTGGTGTAATCATGCTGGATGCCATCGTAATCATTGTACATCCGGCTGCAGCTCATATAAGCAGAAGCTGCGACAGCGGAACGTCCGGAACCACGGCTGACAACTTTGGCTTGCATATGATAAATTGCCATATCTGGCACCTCCTTTCGATGTTGCCTGCAACAGCGGAAAAGCCCTCGGCAGAGCGCACGAGCCCCGTAGGGGATACCACCGCCCGATTTATCGGGTGGTGAGTAAGTGCGCCCTTCGGGAGTAGAACTTGTGCGTTTACATTCCTCGTAGCCGGATTATCAGCTCCCGTTTCAGGGAATCCAAATCCATTTCTTTAATATGGGGAACAATACTTTCCAAAATGGCTCCTTCCTGGACTAATCGGTGTGTTCTGGCATCACGTTCTTTTTTGCGATTTCTTGCTTCGGCTTCTTCTTGGCGGTGTCTTGCCTGTAAAAGTGCTTTTTCTTCTGGTGTCATGATTTTTTTATCTGCCATATCTGGCACCTCCTTTTTATGCCCGTATCCGGGCAGTATTGGTTTTAAAATCTTATGGTTTGGTACTATAGTTTCGGATAACTGACAGTGGCATGTTTCTGGTGATAAATAAGGAAAGAAAGTAGTACCACTGTCAGTGAAGAATAATTATCGTGTTATGCTTCTTTGCTTCAGTTCTGGTTCGGAGCATGATTGTTTAACAGAATTCTTTTTGCCTGTTTTAAATTAGCTGTTGCATTGTCCTGACGAATATTCCGGTTATTGATACGGACAGGAATACATCTCTCCAGAATACGGTCATAAATTCGTTTGTGTGCGATATCAGCGGCGTTATTCAGCTCTGATAAAGTGAGATTGGTCGTTATGATCAGGGGCTTTTTACTGCGGTAACGACTGTCGATCACATTGAATACCTGTTCCAGTACAAAGTCAGAGTTCCGCTCAATTCCGAGATCATCAATAATCAGAAGACTGTAGCGGTTTAAGCTGTTGATGAACTGGTTTCTGTCTTCAAAATGCATTCCGGTAAGGGTATTTAGAATTCGGGAAAAGTTGGTCATCAGTACAGGAACGCCTTTTTCCAGAAGGGCATTGGCAATGCAGCCTGCAAAAAAAGATTTTCCAGTACCGACATCACCCCAGATGAGAAGTCCGGAAGCATTTGCTCTCATCTCTTCCCAGTTGCTTACATAATTGTGTGCCAGTTTTATTTCCGGATTGATGCCGTTATCCCTGGCAAAAGTGTAGTCATAGAGTGCTTTGTCCTGTAAGCCGCTGGTTTTAAGATGCTCTATTTCCATTTGTTTTTCATGAAGTTTTCTCTGGGCTTCTTCCTGCTCAAAGATTTCCTGCTGGCATTTACAGCGGATGGAAGGAATAAGAACCTTTCCCTGTAATTCATGCCTGCATTGCCTTGGCGTATTGCATTTGGAACAGTAGATCAGGTGGTCTGTTTCGTTAAAATATTCATCAGACTGAAGCTCTCTGTTTGGGGTTATAGCTGTTGGTTTTTCTATAAATTTTGTCATAATGTTTCGTATTCCTCACTTTCGTAATTCCGTTGTCGGGAAGCAGGATGATCCTGTCTTGCCCAACTGATGATGGTAGCTGCGTGGTTCTGATATTGCTTTCCGGTAGAAGCCATATAACCGGATAAGCGTTCAATATAATCCTTCCAGTCAGGGATTGTCTGCCGGATATCTTCAAGCTCTTTTTCTGACAGAAAAACATTTTGAAATTTTCCATAGGGTGAGAGTGGCTCCTTACTCCCTCTTATTGCTAAATTGTTCTTTTTTATCTCTTTCTTATTACCAGACAGTTTTCTGTCTGTATCAGGGAAAGAATCCTGTCTGTCAATAGGACAGTTTTTTGTCTGTCTTAGGGAAAGAAATCTGTCTGTATAGTGGATGGTTTCTTTTGGGAGTTTTACATAAATCCGATTGGGCTGTCCGGGACCCTGCCGTTTTCGGAAGATAAGCTCCTGTTTTTCCAGTACTGCCAGAGCAGTTTTAACCGTCATCTGGCTTTTGTGGAGAACTTCTGCCAGTGCTTCAATCGTAAAGTAAATGAACACATGACCGTCTGTATCTGACCACCCCTCATTTTTCTGGGAAAGCCTTGCCCGGTCGAGCAGGATAATATAAAGCATTTTGGCAGTTTCGTTTATTTCCATGTCCAGAAGGAAACGGGGAAACATCATATAAGATGGCAGGTTGGTGTCTGCTGTCAGAAAGTCAGTCATGTGTTCACCTCCAATCAAAAGGGTTTATTCCCCAAGAAAATCCCAGTCTACATCACTATCTGGCTGTGAATTTTCAGGTGCTGGAAAGGATGCCCTGATTTGGGGCTCCCTTTGCGCCATGCCTGCAGTCAGTCCGGAAAGAAAAAGTGGCAATGCCTGTTTCAGACTGTTTTCCACTGCATCTACAATCTGTTTCACAAAAAGTTCTTCCCGTTCTCTTGTTTCCAGATAAGGATCAGCCTGTGTGTGGTAGTAGCGGTCAAAATAATCTACCAGTGCAAGAGAGATTACCTGACTGTAAGATTTAAAATCCTGCCTGTCCATCGTCTGTAAATATTCCCAGGCTCTCCGTTGCTGTTCTTTGTCCAGATTAAAGCGCAGGTTTGTGTTGCGGATATTGTTCTGCATGGTTTATCCCCTCCTTTTCAGGCTCATATAAGCCAGAGATTCGTAACCTTTGGCGGTGGCGCAGATGTCATCAATGATGGTGACTCGTAATTTGTCATACGTTCCGAAGTTACGGATCAGACATCCACCGCCGCCAACTACATACAGGCGCATTAGGTCAGGATTGTATTCATATTTGCGGAGTGTGGAAAAAAGTTCTGCCACATACTGTCTGGCAATAGAACTGATACAATCCATATATGGTGCTGAAATGTCAGCTGTTCCAAACCGCAGAATCTGTTCTACTGTAGATTCTTCAATCTTCACTCCAAATTTGTCCAGAACAGCGTTCTTTGCAGCAATCATGCATTGGTTTACACCAAGTTTTTCTGTCCAGCATCGGCTTTCTTGTGCTTTCTTATTGTTGATATACAGAATGTTCATGGTTCCGTTTCCGATATCTGCAAGGAGATTAGTTCCCTTGAAATTTCCAAGGTGGTTTACAATAGCCGGATATCCCTGTGGGTAAAGGCTACATCCCACAAAGCGGAGATGATATTCTTTGCCGTTGAAACGGTAATGGACTTCTGGATTCTGGAGCAGATAGGAACGAAAAGCTTCTCTTTGATTTCTGATCCATGTCAGAGGAAGTCCGGCAGCCAGATGAACATCTGCTTCACGGATGGAAAAGACATTCAGTTCCCTTGCAATAGCCATTAGCGTCAGAAGATAATATTCTTCGTCCATAGCTTTATCCGGGATAAATTCTTTGTGTCCTTCGCCGATCCGGTAGTAAATGCCGTTGTATTCCAGAATATTCCCGGTGAAGATTGGTTCAGTTTCATAGGCTTTGATGCCGGTTGGGGTGACGGTGTTTGCTGTTTTCATATTGCCGTAGCCATGATCTACAGCAATGATTTTGGTGTTTCTGAGTTCTCGCATAAAAAATACCTCCGTTTTCGTATTGATTGATTCAGCAGGTCGTACCGGTGTGGTACTGCTCTGCTGTGGGATAAGCATACGAAAATCGGAGGAAAAAGGCATTGAGGGGAAATTGAGCAGGAATTGAGAAAAAAGATATATTGTGCTTACGTTCTTCATGTACTCTTGTTGTGATTTCATTGTTTTTTATCGTATAATATGGATACTGGAGGTGTGCGCCAGTTCGGTGCCGAATATATAGTTGGTGGGAATCCAGTCTG
>NZ_QUGQ01000039.1:0-9072 GCF_003479155.1 Blautia sp. AF19-1 | reverse complement strand
GAAATTCGCAGTGTAGTTTTGTGCAATTTTTCAAATTTGCTCATTTATAGTTACAATAAAACAACTTACAGGTCTGTACAATGGAACATATAAAAACTGGGATGATCTTTCCTGAGAAAAACGAATATAATATCTTACAAGCACTGACTATAACGGTCGGTGCTTCTTTTTTGGATTTTTTCAAAATTATCTGACATTCTTCAAATTCCCACGTGTGATTAGTGGAAAAATAATTTTTTCTGCAAAAGTACCGTCCAAATGCCCTCTGAAACTTGCTATTAGTGAGGGAATATTTCATTTATGCGAAAAAAACTTGCAAAAGGGGGTTGGTAAATACCGCTTCCCAGGCTTTATAGGTAGAGGAACAATTATTTTAAAAATTTTACCCCAAAGATGTCCGCTTTTGCCTGTCTCAGTACAGAGTATGTGAAGGGACTAACAAAAGTAAAAGAAAAAATGATAAAAATGCAAAAAAATATCACGAATCTTTTGCATCTTGCGAAGTCATTTGACTCTAGTAATCAGAGGACGTTTTGGAATGTTCCTTCGATGAACCTTGACAACCGATAAGTGCACCCTGGAAGCCTAACAGGAGTTATGCCATGACCTTTCTTTTTCTGAGAGCGAGCGAAATTATAATGACACTCCCGATGATGGGCGGCTGACCGAAGCCTTATGGTCAGTGACCTGCTGATGCAGGCAGAGGCAGTCTGAGACGGCTGCAGGTGACAGGGAAACGCACGCCAGACCGCCGGACGAATGAAACTGATGACAATGTTTACAGGGCAAAATGCCCGGAAAGGAGCAGTTTATGACAGAACTGAAAATGAAAGAAATGCAGTTGATTAACTGGTTTGGATGCCCGAATCTGATTTATACAAGGGAGAGAATCCATCTGGTTGCCATGCTTACAACAGATGAAGAAATGAAAAAGAATCTTTACAGGGTATGCAGATTCCTTGCAAGAGAAGAAATCGCATATCGGTATCCGATCATGTATGAAATGATCCGGAAAATATTTTCACCGGATGATACCAATCCACCGGAAGCATGTGCAATGTTTATGCCGGACGATGAAACAGATGATGAAGAATATGCAATGGCAGCGTAGCTGCGGAAAGGACAGTAACGATTATGAATAAAGTGGTTTTAATGGGAAGACTGACAAAGAATCCGGAGATCAAATATGCCGGAAAAGATAATGATATGGCAGTAGCAAGATATACACTGGCGGTAAACAGAAGATATAAACGTGACGGTGAACAGGAAGCGGATTTTATTTCCTGTGTCACATTCGGAAAGAGTGCAGAGTTTGCACAGAAATATCTTCACAAGGGAATGAGGATTGTGATTGGCGGTCGTATCAGCACTGGCAATTATAAGGACAAGGACGGGAAAACAATTTATACTACAGATGTGATCGTGGAAGAACATGAATTTGCCCAGAACAAGGATAATGGTGTTGGAGCTGATTCATCGGAAACACCGAAAACAGATAAGGACGGATTTATGGAAGCACCGGAAGGTGAGGTTCCATTCGACTAAACCGAAGTAAATGGTTGGAGAGGTTGCCCTTTGTCGGGGCATCCTCTTTTCCATTTTACAGAAGACATCAAAAATTACAGGTATTCAACCTAACGAAATCGTGATATAATCAAAATATGTTCAGATGAAAAATATGGAGGTTGCTTATGGGCGTAAGTTATAACAGATTATGGAAAATGCTCATAGATAAAAATATGAAGCGGATAGAGATGCAGTACCTCACCGGGATCAGTGGAAATATTCTTGCCAGGATGGGAAAAAACCAGTATGTATCAATGGAGACGATTGAGAAGATCTGCAAGAAGCTGGACTGCACCGTTGATGAGATGCTGGAATTTACAGATGATGAGTAACAAGAGCAGACATGTCAAATTATTAAAACTGGAAGAATGCTTCAGAAGTCGAAAAAAGAAATTGAAAAAAGATAACACGCCGGATACGGCATAAATCTCTTAGCAACGCTAAGAGCGCACTTCTATACAGGCAATTCCATCTGCCTGTATCGTGCGACCTGCGGTGCTGTTCCCGATTTCAAGAAATCTCAAACCGGGAAATACAGCGAAATCAGAGATTTCGTACAAGGGGAAGATCCCCTTGCGGCACAGATGCCTATCCCTGATAAAGTTTGTGACTGAATATTTCAGATATAGACATATAAGGGGAAAGAAAGTGTGAAATCAAAATTTGTGGAGAGATTTTATGATTAGAAAAGCAATACTAAAAGATGTTAATTCGATTGAAGATACTTACAATGAGCATTTCCAGTATGAACTGAATCATACAGCCTTTACTGTATTTAAGAAAGGGGTTTATCCAACGAAAGATGATGCAGAACGGGCTATTTATGCTGGTGCTTTGTTTGTATATGAAGAAAACGGAACAATTGTTGGAAGTATCATTATTGATAAAGTTCAACCAATAGAATATGCAACTATTCCTTGGAAAGAAAAATTATCTGAAGATGAGGTAATGGTAATTCACCTTTTAATGGTACGTCCGAGTATGTCTGGTAAAGGAATTGCATCATCACTAATAAAATTCGCTACAGAATTAGCACAAAAAAATAGTTGCAGGGCACTACGTTTGGATACAGGAAGTCAAAATATTCCTGCGCTATCTTTGTATCAAAAAAATGGATTTGAAATAATTGCTAGTGCTTCTAAAAAAGTTGGAGATGTAATTGCACACAAAAACCATCTTTTTCTCGAAAAGATATTGTAGTTCGTAAATTCCAGTTGTGCGCCCAGCTAAGGGTGTGTAGTCAAGCCGGTGGGATTCCGGTTTATCCAAGGTTTAGCCAACCAGATAATAGCGAGTCTTGGGATGATGCCGGTAACGGCATCTGACAAGCGTAGACAGCAAGAAAGCAGGGTTGAATAGTGATTGAGCTTCGAAACGTTAACTTCAGTCGGTCGACGTCTTAACTGGTGCGGAAGACAATATCATGTAATGCGATATGGCGAGTGTTATGTGGCACTGCGGAGTCAGAGAACCAATCATGTTTTACATTGTGAATACACATCAACTGGGGAGAACCTGCCATTTCTCGAAGAAGAGTATGAAATTGCAACTGAAAACGGAGTATTTCAAATGAATGGTAGGTGGTCGGACAATCCCATAGTACTGTAGAAATCGGGCAATGCCGATGGAGGGAAGGGGATTGCATAGTAAAGGTCTTACTGAGGACACATTATCCGTACTCAGGGACGGAGGAAATAATGGAAACGAAATTAGTAAGAATAGCTGAGATATCAGCAACATCAAAACATCCTATATTTACATCAGTGTACCACTTGATAAATGAAGATATGCTAAAGCAATGCCATAAGGAATTAGATGGGAACAAAGCAGTCGGAATTGACAAGGTAACTAAGGATGAGTATGGGAAGAACCTTGATAGAAATATCAAGGAACTGGTACAGAGGTTGAAAAACAAATCCTTTAAGCCACTTCCGTCACTGAGGGTATATATACCTAAAGGAAATGGAAAGAAACGACCATTAGGGATTGCTTCCTATGAAGATAAGATTGTACAAATGGCAGTGAAGAAAATACTGGGAGCTATTTATGAACCGAGATTCCTAAACTGCATGTATGGATTCAGACCGAATAGGGGGTGTCACGAAGCAATAAAAGAAGTATACCAACGGATAAGCTATGGAAAAATCAGCTATATCGTAGATGCCGATATCAAAGGTTTCTTTGACCATATCGACCATGATTGGATGATGAAGTTCCTTGAATGGAATATACAGGATAAGAACTTATTGTGGCTAATACGTAAATACCTTAAAGCAGGAATAATGGAGCAAGGAAAATTCGAGCCAACAGAGGAAGGTTCGGCACAAGGCTCAGCAATGAGTCCGATGCTTGCAAATATATACATGCATCATGTGCTGACGCTGTGGTTTAAGCTGGTGGTGCAAAGGGAAATGCAGGGAGAGTGTTTTCTCGTCAACTTTGCGGATGATTTTGTTGCAGGATTTCAATATAAGTCAGAAGCTGAAAGATACTATAAAGAGTTAAAGGAACGAATGGAAAAGTTTGGACTGGAGCTGGAAAGTAGTAAAAGCAGACTAATTGAATTTGGGAGATTTGCAGAGCAGAATCGTAGAGCAAGAGGAGAATGTAAACCTGAAACATTTGATTTTCTGGGGTTTACCTTCTATTGTAGCAAAACTCGAAAGGGAGGTTTCGTGCCAAAGGTACAGACTTCAAGAAAGAAGTTAGAGCAAAAGGTTAGAGCATACAAGAACTGGATTTACGATAATCGAAATCGACCAATGCGAGAAATAATTAAAGAGTTGAACGTAAAACTAATTGGACACTATCGGTATTATGGTGTTACATGGAATTTTCGGAAGATAACAACATTCCTGCATAGAGTACAACAGTTTCTATTCAAAGCCATGAATCGGAGAGGTTGTAGACGGGCATACACATGGAATGGATTTGTGGAAATGCTCAAGTATTACCCGTTAGCAAAACCTAAAACGTACTATTGTTTATATTGAAGCGAATGTTACTATGAGGAGCCGTATGCGGGAAAGCCGCACGTACGGATCTGTGAGGGGCTAAGATTGAGAGGTCTTAGTCTACTCGACTGAAAAATTGAGAAAATCGGAGTTTGAGGAGCATCACCGTTATGATTAGAGAATTACGGAAAGTGGATATAAATAAAGTTGCAGAAATATGGTTAGATACAAATATAAAGACACATTATTTTATCTCTGCTCAATATTGGAAAAGTAATTTTGAGTTAGTAAAAGAACTTCTATTACAGGCAACTGTCTATGTTTACGAGGATAAACAGGAAATACAGGGTTTTATAGGGTTAAGTAACGAATACATTGAAGGTATTTTTGTTTCTGCCGAAATGCAATCTCAAGGTATAGGTAAAATTTTGCTAAACTATGTAAAGGGAAAAAGAAACAAATTAATCTTAAATGTATATCAAAAAAATACACGGGCAATATCCTTTTATCAAAGAGAAGGATTTGAGATTCAGTATAGCGGTTTGGATGAAGCTACTGGAGAAAAAGACTATGTAATGGCATGGCAGCAGAAATAGAAATTCAAGTTTTAGTGTTTGGAAAATTATGACTTAGTGTGCAAGTTGGGAGAAAATATGGTAACGGAAAAAGAGAAAAAAGCATGTCGATTTATTGCCGAATGGCTATAAGATTGTGAGACAGTCTCTGGTAGATGATCTGGAGGGCGAAAAAAAGGTATGTTGGGAGACAGAAATTTTGCAGGATGATGATAGTGGATTTACTTATGAAATCAGCAGGTGTCTGTATTTCGATACCTGTAAGGAACATGGCTATGCAGAGTTCTGCAAAGTATTTTGCAACCATGACTGGTATGCTTATGGAGTATTAAAGCATCATTCGAGATTTATCAGAAAATCGACGATTGCCGAAGATGGAACTGTATGTCATGATACAATCGAGAAAGTAACAGAGAAACATTTTTTATAAAACCGAAAAATTGATTATGGGAGGAAATTGAAAATGGCGAAAGAAGAGAGATTTGAAAAAATATATTCTCAGGGAGCATTAACTACTACTGAGATATGGGTGGATAAGGAAACTGGTGTGAATTATTTATATCATGCATGTGGGTATTCAGGTGGACTGACTCCATTGTTGGACAGAGATGGGAAACCAGTTATTTCTCAGGCTATAAATAGATGACCTTAGAAACAGCAACTGTTATGGTAAGTAACAGCATCGTCACAATATGTATATGGTCGATTGGTGTGTGCGGTAATATACTATATTCAGAAAAACAATTCAGGAGATTTTTATGAGAAGATCAGGTTGGACAAAATGGTTGATCGTGATTCCGGCAATGCTAGGCATTGTGTTGGTGACCTATGTGCGGTATACAACGGATATCTGGGGATTTGGTGCATTTATCTGCCAGCTGATTGCAATTTTGGAATTGGCTTATGGTCTGCGAATTGCGATGCTGGCACAGAATAGAAAGAAGTCCTATCGGTTAACACCGGAAGAACGACATGAGTATGCACGGTATTTATATGAGAAGCAATATCACCGTTACCCTGCTGTAGCGAATCAGATGCTTTTGGTTATGGCACGGATGAGTGTACTCCTTAACAATTATGAACGGGCTGCACAGGAGCTGGCAGATATTCGTATAGATAAATTCAATCCAGCACAGTTGAAGTTGTATTATTACCTGAAAGTGGTTACAGCAATGGCAGCAGGAGATGCGACAGGGATTCAAGAGAGCCAGATGTGTTACGCAGGGATTCCGGATACTAAATGCACATATCCGTCAAAAGCAGAGCTTGCTATGTGGATAGAGCAGAGAGCGGCAGCGCAGATGGCAGAGGCACTGAAGAAGGCAGTGCCGGATAAAAAAGAGCATCCGATACGGATCAGTATCATTACTTTGGTTCTTGCGTATAGTACCTTCTTCTATGGATTGTGGTATGGTATAAAACGTGATATGGGATATGAAGTGAGATATCGTTTCGCAGAAATATCGATTACTGTTATTACAATCAGTCTGGCGGTTCTTTTGATCTGGGGGATCGTGAGTTTATACAGACACAATTGCCAGGCATTATCCATACAATTCGGTAAAAACAAAGTGGCATTGATAATTGTCTATGGAGCTGCTGCGATATTTGCACTTTTGATTATTGGAATGAGTGGTCTGAGTGTAGTGTTCGGAATGGATGGAACAGAAACGGTGACTGGTTGTGACAGCAAATATACGTATATAACTGTGCAGGAAGATTATGGTGGTGAACGGAGATACAGAACCAATAATCCATTTGTTATGCAGAGTATGGATGGTCTGTGGTGGTCTTCGGATACAATAGATGAAGAAGATAATCAAGAAGAGGATACTACAGAATTACCGGATTTGGATACAGAGAATTCAACAGATTCAGAGGATATTCAGAGTGGAAATACCATAGAAGATTACGAGACAGAAGGGCAGCATGATGGTCTGACAATTCAAAATGCAATGCTGGCAGTTTATAATTACCTTCAGGAGCAGAATACACTTCAAAATATGGCGTTCAGTTACACGGCGAATGCAAAGGGAGAAGTCTATGCTGTCGTCAGCGAAACGCAGGAAACAAAGAACGGTAATACGGTAAATGTGAGATACTGTCTGTACGATAATGGTTCCAAGACAGATGCAGATGGTAATTCCTGCGAAGAACTGGTGTTAGAAAAAGTATATCCGGATGGCAATTACGAGACCGAATTGGTAGATTTTTATCTGGTAAATGCAGATACGATGCAGGTGACAGACGAACAGAAGAATACGTGGTAAAATAAATTCTGGGGAAGTAGGTGCATTGTATGACAATGAGAGAAAAAATAAAACTATTATCGTAAATGTTTCAAGCGGACTGGGTTCTTTTGGAAGTATGCAAAAGGACTCCAAGACATAAGAGGTGAACTGCGCTGATCCAGGTGCCACGGCAACAGATTTGAATGTCGACGGAGGAAAGCAAACAGTACAGGCGCAATCGTAAAACTTGCAATGATTGATAAAACCGGACTAACAGTAACTTTTATTAGTCGATTTGGAAATATGCCTTGGTAATCAACAATTCCGGTTTTACTGACTAAGAAAATGAGGAGGATTCATAATGAGTGAGAAAACAGAGATTACTTTTATGCAAACAAGACTAATCCGGCTTGCTTCAGAAGAGTGGCATTTACCTGTTGAACAGATTATCCACTTGTTTAAAGAAGCCGATGTTCTTGGATATATAGAAAAATGCTATGGGATTTTTCATTGTGAAGGCGATGAAGCTGTGCTTGAAGATATTACTGAATTTTTGCAAAGAAAGGGGATAGAGATTAGTGCTTGAGTTAAAAGATGGATTTGTTCTCTATCATGGAAGTTATTGTGAAGTAAAAGAGCCAGATCTTGCCAAATGTGCAAAGAGAAAAGATTTTGGACAGGGATTTTATTTAACCACATCAAAGGAACAGGCAGAAAGTTTTCTGAGAACCTCAATAGCCAAAGCCATCGCAACCGGAACAATTGAAGAGGGGCAGAAGTTTGGATATATTTCAACTTTTGAATTCAAACTTTCAGAAAATCTTGAAACGCATATTTTTGAAAATGCAGATGTGGACTGGTTACATTGTATCGCCGCTCACCGAAAGAAAAAAATGTTTATTGAGGTTGAACGTGAAATGGCAAAATATGATATCATTGCAGGAAAGATTGCGGATGATGCAACAAACGCTACTCTTACCGCTTATCTTGCGGGTGCTTTTGGGACTGCAGGTGATAAAGTAGCAGACGATTTCTGTATCAGACAGTTGCTGCCGAATAAATTGAAAGATCAATACTGCTTTAAAACTGAGGCAGCTATTGAGTGTCTGAAATTTGTGAAAGGTGAGAAGATATGGCTGAAGTAACAATTCCAAAGGAAAAAATGAATTATACAATCGACCTTCTGATCACTATGGTGACAGATGAAATCGCAGAAGAGACAGGCAAGGACAGAAACGAGGTATTGACAGATTTTTTGTGTTCAAAGACAGGAAAAGCACTGTATGATGAGAAGACAAAGCTGTGGTGCACTGGTCCGGCATATATAGCTGAACTGTATATGGAAGAATTAAAGAAATCCTGATATGGGATGTGAGTTTAAATTTATACGACAATGGTGACAAAGACTTTCATTCCAAGGAGCAACAATTAAATATTTCAAAAACGCTGAGGTCAGCATTTCCTAATCACAGGACAACGACCTCAGTTTTTTATACCCAGGAATCGGCATTCATGAATAAGCCGGTTCTTTTTGTTTACAGAAAAAAGAAGGAGTACAAGAAAATGAGCAGAGCAAAAAATCCAAAGTATGAATCCATGTCATTGGAGGAACTGAAGGCCAACATGGAAAAGAGCAGACAGGAACTGGAGGCAGCAATTCACCACAAAAACATTCTGGAGCAGCGGAAGAAGCGTAAGCGTCCAATAAGAGGGTGTATCGAAATTTCTGGCTGTTGCATGTAAACT
>NZ_QUGQ01000038.1:0-11019 GCF_003479155.1 Blautia sp. AF19-1 | reverse complement strand
GTAAAGTTTTTTAACTTTCTTCAATTTTAGTATTGACTTTTTATTTGCAGGCTAAAGTAACGAGAATGCGACGCGCCGTTTTCAATCAGAGAAAGAGTTTGATGCACGCGATCGCAATCGAAGCCACAGCCACGATCCGTTTCAGCAGCGTCTGGTTGATTTTCGTTGCATTTTTGCTTCCGGTAAAGACACCGATGCCATGTGCGACCAGGAGCACCGGCAAGCGCGCCGACAAAACTTCCGGCCGAAAGCACACCTGCCGTTTTCAGGTCAAGGTTCCCGCTCTTATAATAATTTACCGATCCCAGAATGCCTGAAATCAGAAATGCTGCAAAGCTAATTTCCCTGAAAAAAGGAAAAATCGCCATGACACTGGAGCAGTATCATCTGGCGCAGAAGACGATTCATCATTATGTTAATTATTAAAGCGTGCTGGGAAAACATTTCTCATTACGTTCTCCACTATTTCTTTAGATTAAGAAAGACCCTGCATACGCAGAGCCTTTCTTACATTTTCTTTCGAGGACTAACCCTTGATACAAAAATATGTCAATCCCAAATGCATTACTTCAGAAAGAGTTGACATATTTTATCTGACATAGCACATGTGACTGCATCCATTTGGAAAAAGCTCTGCTTTCATCGCTCGGATATATTCTTCTTCCGTAGAAGAATCCTCCAGAATCTCCAGCGTGCGGCGCAGATTTCGGATATCACGCTCCATAAAATCGGTATAATTTCCCCGGCCTACCAGCTTCAGATGAGTGATTCCAGCATCGGAAAGCTGTTTTAATGTACACAGGCCGCAGCCGGTTGCGCCGCAGAGGTAACCATCTTCCGATACAGGATTCATCAGTTCTGATGCAGAATCCCATTCGGATATAGAAATATTTTCTCCCGGACGATTTTTTTCTTGTTTTTCTAATTTAGATTCTGAAAACGACATCGGTTTCTTCCAGTAAGGAACCCGGCAAAGATATCCCATTTCATCGCAGTGCAGGGAATTGCAGAAAGCACCACTGAACTGGCACAGTTCATTCAAAGCAAATGCCTCGAACTCCGTTGGATAAGTCCATTCTTTTCGAGCGGCTTCTTTCTGCGCAGTTATATGCCGAATCACTGCACGCATTTCCGAGATCGTATTTTTGCGCTGGAAAATGATCCTCTTCGGGTATTCTTTCGCAAAAACCTCTGTCATCGCAGAATTCACCGTTCCCAAATCCCCGCTCAGATGCACCTCACAGTCGATCTTTTCTTTTCGCAGGTACACAAGCAGCGCGGGATCCGCAAGAATATAACTGTCAAACCCTATGCTGCGGCACTGTTGGATGATCTGCGTAATTTCTTCATACTGTTCCTGCCGGTAATACAGCGAATTGAACGCCAGATGCACTGGCTTCTGGTATTTCTGCACCATATTGGCCAGAATTTCCAGTTCACTGAACGATCCAATTTGTACGTTATAGTTTAAAACCTCTCTCCGATTCAGCGGCAGAACCGTTCCGTATTTTTCTGACCAGGAAAACGGAACGTAACCGCAGAACAGCTCGTCTGCTCCGGCGCGGACGTAACGGGGATAGTCATCAATGGAGCCGAGGCCTGATGTGATTTTCATAAGTTAAATCCTTTCGCTTGCGCCTCATTCAAATTCAATCTCTTCCTCCGCCTTAGCATACAAATCCAGCTGATTTTCAATATCAAGTCTCTGAACCAGCCAACCTCTTGCAAGACACATCTTCACAAAATCGTCTATACGATTTACTCCATTCATCTCTTTTAACGTTACAACCACACCAAACGGAAGAGAATCTTTTCTTTTCTGCAAGCATTCTTTCGTATTAATCTTAAGTCCCCATAACCCAGAATCATAAGCCTTTCGGGGAACCCTTTTTTCTTTTATTTTTTCACTGATATGTTTCACATTATCCCATTTGCGATACATTTTTCTTGCATCTTCTTCGTACAAAGTAATCTGTTTCTCTTCAGACTGTCGATTGTCATCAATTGCTTTAATCATGGTTGACCCTCTTTTGGCAACAACTCTGCCAAACTGAATATCCATTTCTGTACTCGTATAGTCAACACCCTGTTTGCGATCGCACTGTGGAAAATATGCCAGGGTGGCTCTTGCATAAAACGGGTGCGCATGATCTACAACAGGCACTGGCAGATTATAAGTATAAGTTTCATATTCCTCCGATGCCCCTGTCATAATGAAACGTATTTCATCATCCGGTGTTTTTAAAACCTCATTAATATGCTTTGGCACAACACCATATCCGATTCTATGTGAAATATCATCTCTTCGATTCCATCCGGCAGCTGCATCAATCAGCAATGCTTTCGCCACTTCCCGGCTTAATCCCATAATATGAATCAAATATGCCAGTTTACGTGAAATCCATGGCGCTGCAAATGAAGTTCCCGCTACGTATGCTGCTCCCATATCGTCTTTGCATACCACCATTTTATCTGTATAGACCGTTCCATCACCACCATAATAACTGACATCCGGTTTATGAAAAAACGACAGAACAGGTCCAATCCTGGTATAAGAAGCAGAGTTTCCTGCAAAATCCACAGCATTAACCACCATAGAATTCAGGGAATCTGCCGGAGATCCAATTCTCATATTCTTTTTGGTAACTCCTGCCGGAATATTTGTACCTGCTACCACAAAAATAACATCATATTCACTCTGAATACGATCCAGCTCTGCAGCCTCCGGCGAAATAAAATTTGGTTTGATTTCAAGTTTTGATCCCAGCGATAAATTCCAGACTTTAATATCTCGATTGGACGCAACAATATTTCGGATCATTTTCAGAACAGTAAAAGAACTAAATCCGTTATTTGTTGCCACTCCAAAATGTCTTACGCGAAATCTGCCGCAGCCATCCGCAAGCTCCGGGTTTCCCTGTGGACCATCTACGATAATATAGCTGACAGCTGTTCCGTGTTCATAATCTTTCCTGGACAGAGGAATATTAGGATCCAAAAGATTTTTATATTCAACCCACTCGTGAAAATACACTTTTTCATTGAACTGTGTATCTATCACACCTATGACCGGTTCGTTCTGTGGATGTGGGATTAATAATCCGGCATCCTCTTCCATATCCTCATACGCATCTAACACATCGTCTCTTGAAATCTCAGAGAAGTCTGTAACTCCCATAGCGATCAGATACGACGCATTGTTATATAGCAATTTAACTTCGTCTGGATTCAGTCTTAAAGTAGTTCCGTCTATGATGCGATCATCTACAATATCAATTCCGAATTTTGAAAGAAGTCTTTTTGTATCCACCCCTGTCTGATAGATGGTAATGATTGCTTCTTCTGTTATTTCCTCCGTTGCTCTGTCGATATCAAATCGTTCCACATAAAAGCCGTCAACCATGGTTTTCAGAAAACTGGTTTTGGGTACTTCATTAAAATGATATTTTTCGCCTAATTCTTCTATTACTTCACTAGGAACAGAACCTTTATAATACTGTTCTATGATAGACGCTGTCTTTTTTAAAACATCGATAGATTTTTCAATTGCCTGCAAGGAAACAAAATGCGTAAAAACATGTTTTTGCACTTCATTTCCTTTTTGATCTGGCTCCCAGACAAATTTGGCCCCTCGAATTGATTCTGTCGGTGATTTTCCATTTTCTGACAGTAGAATTTTCAACCGGTTGCTTTTGGCAACAATATGCTTATAATGTACACTTACCAGGGCACCACGAATATCCTTGTTTTCCGTCCAATATACAAGTATTCTTTCCAGCTGCTTTTCCAACTCACGTAAATGTGATGCAGAAACACTTTTCCCTTTTGGAAGCTTAGGTGATCCCGGTCTGGAACGATTTGATCTTTGTTCGAATCTTCCTTTTAACTGTAAAATACTATTCATCCCTTACACCTTCTTTTAAATCACGAGCCACGCTGCTTTTGGAACGTCCAACCAATATTTCCATTTCTCTCACTGTGAATTTCTGACTCTGCAGTTTTTTCAGATCGTCTGGTTTTTCATTACATACTGCATAGTATAACCGTCTAAAATAATCCATGCCGTCTTTCGGATTACTAAAGGCAACCGACGTCCTGATCAAATTTTTCAGTTCGCCTGGATATGGTAATTTGGACATCAATTTCATAATTTTCCGAAACAGGCGAATATCTCTATTTGCAAGTTTCAGCTTATCCAGATAACGATCCAGCATCTGCTCAGCAATAGAAAGAAGATCTTCCTGCGAATAACGGTTAAAATCAATCACAGAATCAAACCTTCTTATCAATGCCCTGTCAAAATACT
The DNA here is from genome assembly GCF_003479155.1 of Blautia sp. AF19-1. Classification (NCBI taxonomy): domain Bacteria; kingdom Bacillati; phylum Bacillota; class Clostridia; order Lachnospirales; family Lachnospiraceae; genus Blautia; species Blautia sp. AF19-1. The sequence continues at coordinate 6,713 of NZ_QUGQ01000038.1, read as the reverse complement.
GGTAAAGATTTGTTGTTGCAATCAAAACAACATCTTCATTCATTCGGTCAAACTCTTTTAACATTGTTGATGTAGCCCGCCCCATTTCTCTTAAATCGTTTTGGTTCGTGCGATCCAATGCCAATGCATCGATTTCATCAAATAGAACAATCACCTTATCCGGTTGAGCAAATTGGTTGATTTCTTTAAATAACATAGACAGATTCTTCTGTGTCTGACCAAGCTTACTATCTATAACAGAAGAAAAATCCACCATAAAAATCTCTCTGTTTAAGATTCTTGCCAATTGTTTTACTGCTTCCGTTTTTCCTGTTCCAGGCGCTCCCTGAAAAAGGAACTTATTAATTCCAATGTGATGCTCAATTGCATTAACTATCCCTATTAAATCACCTGTAATTTCATCCGGAAGTAATAACATATCCGTATTCGCTTCTATTTTTTCAAAAAAAGGAGAAACATTCTCTGATACCTGCGGCACAAACGTATTAGCATTTGATAATAATGACATAATATACTCAGCCAGTTGATAATCGCCGGATGCATCAAAATCCTTTGCTATTTCATAAGCTTCACTGCGAAAACCAACATCATTTTTTTCGGTATAATACTTAATTAAACTTATAACACTTTTCTTCTTCATACTATGCACCCCATTTTTATTCGCTGTCTTTTTTATATCATGTTGGGACAATTTTGTCAATATTGGGACAGTTTATCTTTTATAGCAAAAAAGCAGCCCACATAGGCTGCTTTTTTGTTTATAGATTTTTAACCACCACTTTACATCGTTTACTCTTTTTCGCATTTTTATTTTCAGCATTTTGCACAAACTACAGGATAGTGGGTGTTTCTTTTAATTCAGAAATCGGATGGCGCGCAACAATCTCCAGACCCTGCATCAGCATGTGGTACTGTTCTTCTGTGATGGCCATTGCCTTGTCCGCAGAGCGTGGCCATCGGAATGCACCATTGTCGAGTCTTTTGTACATAAGGAGAAACCCGTCTCCTTCCCAAAGTAATGCCTTGATCCGATCGCATTTTCGCCCACAAAAGAGAAACAGCGTATTTTTATCATAAGGATCCAGTTGAAACTGAAACCGGACGATGTTTGCAAGACCATTAATCCCACGCCGGAGATCCGTAAATCCCATCGCCAGATAAACTTTTTTAAAACCGGAAGCATCTGTGAATATTCCTGTGCGGCGGAGCCGCCAGTCCAGTGTGGCGTGAGCCACCTATCCAGACGGACTGAGCCACATAGGTTATGAATTATTCGCGTAGATTTTTAGCCAAACCGTATACTTCTCTCATGGATCTGTCATGCTCAGCATCAATACTTGTGATGTTGATGCGATAACTGTCATGAGCTATTCGGTCGATGATTGCGTCAGCAAGAGGACTGGCATCACCACCAAGCTGATCATACCATTCCTCGAATTCATACTGGGAGCAGAAAATCGTTGAAGATTTCTTGCGTCTCCTGTGGAGCAATTCGAAGATATCCCTCTGTTCTGAATCCGTTGGTTTCAACAGAAGCCATTCATCCAGAATCAGGACAACAGGATTGGCATACTTAGCCATAACTTTTTTGTAGTTGCCATCAGTCCGTGCCATCTCCAGATCAATAAGCAGATCAGGAAGACGGACATACTTGGTATTGAAATACTGCTTACAAGCCTCCATGCCAAAGGCACAGGCCATGTAAGTTTTACCGCAGCCTGTAGCACCGGTGATAAAGAGATTCCGGTGTTCAGATATATATTCGCAAGTTACAAGCCGGTTAATAAGATCCTTGTTAAGCTTGCGCCCGGAAGTGTAGTTGATATCCATGATACTTGCTTCCGGCTGGTCGAATCCAGCGTTACGGATTAGTCGTTTCTGACGATTGTTTTTACGATTGCTGTATTCGATGTCCACCAGCATACCGAAGCGATCCTCAAAAGGTATTTCTTTAAATTTGGGATCATCAAGTTGGTTACGAAATGCATCTGCCATAGTGGTAAGAAGCATTTCAATTAATTTATCAATTGTACTCTGATTGGTCATATGTGTTTACCTCCGATAGTAATCGGAACCTCTCGTGATGCCGTGTGTTTTATGTGTGGTTTTTGATTCAGTAGTTTCTGGTTCCGGTTTCACAGAACCGGTTACAAGGATGTTCTTTATGCTCTTGTAACTGGGCGAAGATGTATAGGATAACGCCTTTTTACAGGTTGCTTGAGGCAATGCATCTGAGTATTTCTCAGCAAGCTTCAGAAGTCCCATACAACTTCGGTAGGTCTGTTGTTCCACACGTTTGGAGGTCAGTATTGCATTGACCACAGTGTACGTATTTATGCCAATCCGCTCAGCCCATTTGCGGAACCGGTCGCCGTTCCATTCCAGATATTTCTGATGTTCTTCCGGCATATGTTCCGTGACCGTGCTGTACTGCCCGAGGCGTCCTTTCAGACGACGGTGGGAAGCAATGCGGCTATGGTTGTAGAAAATTTCAATAGTGGTATCTGTTACCTTTACATCAACTTTCTTTTTGATGTATTCATAAGGAACGGAGTATAGCATTCCGTCTACAGATATGTGATAATTGAACTGGACGGTGGCTGTCTTCCAGTCGATCAGTTCAAAACGGGTAGCAGGTAATGGTGCCAGCAATGGTTTTTCTTCCTCAAGAAACAAGCTTTGCCGACTGCCCTCTTTCTTTTGAAAGAGCCTTTGGTTGAACAGTCTTTTATTTCTAATGTTAGAACACATTTTGTATTATAGCCGGCTTTTTTGAAGGCCTGCTCAAACCCAAGCCTAATACCTCCCATTCCTGAAAATAAATCTATGAACTTAACCACCTTTTTAGGCATCGGTTTATTCCTCCAACATAATAATCATTTTTTTAATGCATATAAAAGTCCTGCAATCAAGGAAATACAACTTAATTACAGAACCCTTTCTCATCCGCATTTTAACTCTCTGCTTCCTCAAATAGCTTAGTAAGCAAAACATTCAAATTGGTGTGTCTATGCAATGAATTATTTCCTTTTTTTATAAAATCCCAAGATTCCTCATAACTCATATTCTTTACTGCATCAGGATCACCTGCTATTTCTTTAACAAATCCTTCAACATCACCAATGTAGTTTCTTGCAAATGTATCAGCCAAGTTTCTTTTCATTCTGTAATCCAGATTTGCAGAATGGTGTAAGAAATGATCAAGATTACTTGAAAAATAATACACAGAGTATGGCACTGTTTTCTGCTTGACTTTTATAGTTGAACACTTACTTAAATATGTAAGGTTTTCACTTTTTTGCTGATTTCTCAGTTTTATCTTTTCAACATCTAAGCAAGCAATCTCATCATCTTTATAGAATGGTGATTCTTCCTCTTGCAAAGAAGAATCCTCTACAATACACTCATCAGAAATATATGCACCATCAGTATCAACGATTTGAATTATTTCTGTAATATCCTTTGGCAAAATCTTTTCTCTGTCAAAGAAATCATCCAAGAACAGAGTGTATATTGCGTCCTCTATATTATTGGGATGAACCCAATAGTTTTTCCCCTGCTTATCTGTGTAACGGCTTGTTGTAATATCTCCGCCTTTCTCCTCATCTTCCCGACGAATCACCGGAAAATAGACTTCGATATCCTCATCAATCTGATCATATAACTCTGGGATAGCAAGCTTCAGAGCCTCTCGGTCAGATTTGCCTTCAACTAGAAATAGCACAATCTTCCTCTTTGGCCTTTTTCCCATTAACGCAATCCTCCTGCCTTCTTAAGTGCAGCTATAATCTTAAATTTCTTTGTCTTATTGTAGATTTCTTCTTCCTGTTCACAAAGGATTATTTCTCTAAAATAAGTATCTCTAAGATTATTTGTTGCAGATATATTTTTCAAACGAATATATCTGTTCTGAGGATTTGTCGTAGTAAAATACAAGAACTTTTTATTTATTACTTCCAACGGTCTAAGGTTATGGGATGTAAAAATAAACTGTCCTTTTCCAGACTCTTCCATAGACTGAAGAATTTCGCCTAGCAAGTACTCAAATATACCTGCATCAAATTCATCAATTGCCACAGTTACAGACTGTTCATTAAACGCCGCTATAATTAAACTCAGAACAGAGATGATTTTTCTAACACCATCCGATTCATCTCGCAACGGCAATTCCTTTCCATCTCTATATGCAGTCAGCATAGTAACAGTTGCAGCTTCCCCATCTTTATCTAAAGTTTGAGAAATCTCCTTAAAACCGATAGACAATCCCGGAACTAGCTGGGTTAATACCGAACTAATATCACTCAGTTCTTCACAAAGATGTTCTAAATCCTCATTATCAATAACCATAGGTCTTCGTGCATCAAACATCATTCTTCTAGATCTTGTATAAATAGGAAGTGCAAAGTTTAAGCGAATAAATCCCGATGATTTTGTATCAATAACAAACAGGAAATGTCTTGCAAATAATCGAAGTTCTATTAATACTCTGAAGAATAATGACTTGTTATCATTTTCCTCAAATATTTTAAGCGTATCCGTCATAAAAATGAAAGATCTCGAATTGCTACGCGCAAGCTGTTTGTTTACTTCAAGAGAAACTAAAGTTTTCTTCCCAACACCAGCAATTTCTTTTCTTTTTGTAGTTGGTTTAAACGGAGAATCTTCTGATGATGTATCGATAATCGCCTGTCTTTTCGATGCATCTTCCCACAACAACGAAAACTTTTCATCAAAAATAACAACTTTACACTCTTCTTCAGGTATTTCAAATTCCTCTGGAGCATCTTTATAGCGTTCTCTAATCTCTTCCGCTGTTAATTTTTGACTTGACATGCGGAATGAATAAGCCGCTTCACGTATAGCCCCATCTGGATACTGCAAATCAAAAACAAACTCCAACTCTGAAAACTCTTTGCCAGCGGCAACGCAATCAGCATATACACTCGGAACTGTGGCACCGGCCATTAATTCCTGCAAAATTGCTAATGCTTCAATAAAAGAAGTCTTTCCTGATCCGTTTTGTCCATATATACCGAGAATATCAGATTCTGTGTTGTATGGAATAAACTGTCTTCCACAGTTAAAAGTGATTTCTCCATAACCAACGCTCTTAAAATCTTTCAATATTACTTTTTTTATTCTAACAGTAGGTAAATTATCACCATGTTCTTCTGTTATAAAATCATGTTCGCTCATAATACACCTCACATATTTGTAGCTCCTATAGAACATTATACACGCCTCCAGTTATTTGTCAAGCAGAATCTATATTTTATATTTTTTACTCGATTTTTGCATTTTGATTACAGTTTTATTTTCCTTTTATATTAGAATATGCCCATTTGCATATTCCGCAAGAACTGCGCATCCGTTTCAGAGGAACGGAGCGCCATTCCGCTTTAAACTGAGCAAAGCTCAGCACGTTTATTAGTTACCATTATTTACTCTGCGATCCCTGCCAGGAAATTCAAGACGATATGCTTTGGATGTCATTCGGCTTAAGCAGGCATCCGCATAGGTGGAATCCCCAAAAAGTTGATACCATCCGGATACTGGAATCTGAGAGATTATAATAGTTGCCTTGCGGCAGTCTCTGGACTCGATGATTTCAAACAAGTCGCGGCATTTTTCAATGTCCAGATCCATTAAACCGAAATCATCTATCACCATGAGATCATAAGCTGCCATTTCATTCGAATACTCAAAGTAAGTACCTTCCTGTCTGGCATGATCGGATTCCTTTAAAAGTGTGTTCGCACGTATATATTTAACAGTACGATTCTGATGCATTGCTGTGATACATAAGGCGCAGGCGATGTGTGTTTTCCCAGCACCAGCTCCTCCGGTCATCAGCAGGTTATTCGGTTCATCGATCCAATCACACTTGGCCAGAAGTTCTATGACGTGTGTATTCAGCTGACGTTCTGGATCATAGATTGAACTGTCAAGATCAGCTGCAGGATATTTCAGGGTCGCTTTCTTCATGAGACGTTTAAACTTTTTACTCTCACGCTGATCCCACTCCTGATTTACAATAGCAGCAAAGCGGACTTCAAATGGTTCGAGACCTGTGTTTGGTTCCAGAAGCTGCTTTTCAAAGGCTTCAGCCATACCGGACATACGAAGTTTATACAGCCGGTCCATGAGTATGTTCTGTTCCTTTGTGAGTTTATCGTTATAAAGATAGTCTTTTAATCTGTATGCCATAGTACGTCACCCTTACTTATAGTAGTCCTTTCCTCTGATATTTTCATGATTGGGCAGTGTTCCTGGTGAATGCTCGGGGAGTTCCTTCACATCCATCTTTTTCAGCATCTGCTTGAAGGTAAAATACTTACAGGAATTGATCTCTATACATTTACGGGCAACTTCTTCAGCAGCACCTTTCGGGATTACTTTTACTTTATGCAGGATACCTGCACAGGCATTATAAGACTGCTCTTCATGTTTCGATGATTTAAGGAGTCTGTCAATCAGTTCTGACATTGCAGGACCAATGGCAGAAGCCCAGCGGCGGTAATAATTACCATCCTTTGCATTGACTTCTTTATAATAAAGGTGTTCTGGCGGCATATGTTCATCTACTGTGATATACAGCGGAAACTCCCTATAAGACCGCTTATGTGTACAGATCAGCCGATTATACTGATCACAGATCCGGATCTCTGAAGCGGTTGCCTTCAGGATTGCAGGCTTGCCACAGTAAGAGTACA
>NZ_QUGQ01000037.1:0-11410 GCF_003479155.1 Blautia sp. AF19-1 | reverse complement strand
GACAGTGAGGTTCCGAAACCATGCCGTCATTTTATCGGAAGAGATAAAGAACTGGAAGAATTATATACCATGCTTGAAGAAAACCGCCATGTTTTTCTTTGCGGAATTGCCGGTATTGGAAAAAGCGAACTTGCCAAAGCCTACGCAAAACATTACAAAGATCATTACACTAACATTCTATATGTAGAATATACCGGCAATCTTCATCAGGATATTACTGACATGGATTTTATTGACGATCTGCCGGAAAGCACTGAACAGGAACGGTTTCAAAGACATAACCGTTTTCTGCGTTCCCTGAAATCTGATACTCTGTTGATCATAGATAATTTTAATGTCACTGCTACACAAGACAGCTTTCTGTCAGTAGTATTAAAATATCGCTGCCAGATTTTGTTTACAACCAGAAGCAGACTGGATGAATACTGTACTCTGCCATTAAAAGAAATATCAGATATGAACGCTCTCTTCCAACTGGCATCAGTATTTTATTCAGAGGCAGACACGTACCGGGCAACAGTTGAAAAAATCATCGAAACTGTTCACTCTCATACTTTTGCCGTGGAACTGGCAGCAAAACTTCTGGAAAATGGAATCTCGACTCCAGACCAGTTATTAACAAGACTTCAGGCGGAAAAAGCATCTTTCCATAACGAAGATAAAATTAAAATAATCAAAGATGGACAAAGCAGCAAAGCCACCTATTACAATCATATCCATACGCTGTTTTCTCTATACACTTTATCTCTTAAACAGCAGGATATCATGTGTAATCTATGCTTTCTTCCTTCCACCGGTATTTCTGCCCGTATATTTGCCAAATGGCTGGAACTGCCCACACTAAATGAAATCAACGATTTAATTGAGACTGGTTTCGTTCAGACAACAACACGTCGCACACTCTCTCTGCATCCGATGATTCAGGAAATCACTCTTTCAGAGACAAAACCATCTGTAAGTAGTTGCCACACATTGCTGGATTCTTTACAGCACATATGTTTAATGCATGGAATGGAAGTAGATTATTATAAAAAGCTATTTCAAACAATAGGAAATATCTTAGATCTGATTGAAAAAGATGATATGCCAAAGTATCTGCTTTTTTTGGAAAATGCATTTCCATACATGGATAACTATAACTATCACAAAGGTATGAAGGAAATCATTCAGGAACTGAAGGTACTGTTAAAGACAAAAAGCATTGGCACCGACTCTGACCGGGCGTTATTACTGGATTTTCAGGCAGCCCTTGAAACCCAACCTGAAAAAGCAATAAAACTGGAAAAAAATGCACTTGCCCAGATAGAAAATATCACTGCTGACAATGCTCGCCTCGTTTCTAACCTTCATGCCAATCTTGGAGGACTTTACCGCATGAACGGTTATCCCGATCTTGCAAGAGAACACATGGGAAAAAGTATCTCACTGCTTGACCAATTTAACCTGCTTCATATAAATGACAGCATACCTCAGATTGCCAATTATGCAATGCTCCTAACAGAACAGCAGGAACCCGAAAGAAGAATCTCCGAATTGCAAAAATTATCCGGTATCATCAAGGAATACCATTCCGATGAATGTCTGGATTATGCCAAAGTACAGGAAAACCTTGCAACCATTTATCTGATGACCGCCAATCTTTCACAAGCCAAAACACATTTTAAAAAAGCTTTCAAAATATATGAAAAGATCTGGGCTGATGAGCCTGAAATGATTGAAGCAAAATATCGGGAGATTCAGGAGTTATATCCACAGATTGGATTTTCCATTGGAAAAACTCTATCTGGTCTTTTAACATAATACGTGCAATTTAAGGCGGGCAACTTGCCCGCCTTAAATCTTTAAATTATGCTTTGATTTTTCCAGAAAATATTTTACTTACTTTGTTTTTCATGAGTATGAATACAATTTTTACTTATTTCCGTATCTGCGAAAACTCTTATAAATAAAAGGCAGTAAGGCTATTGCCATCACGGTATACATTACCATTACAAGCGGAATTTGTCGAAATACACAATTCCCAATCTGATAAATAAGTGGGACTTTTACACTTGCCTGTACATTTGTCAAAATTGTTGGTATCAAATTGAAAAGCGTTGTATACCCAGAAAGTGCCCGTCCTATAAATGGCAATAAGCAATATAAAAAGAACGGAATGCAAACAGCGACACTAATTGTATGCATTTTAGCCGCTACTAACATAGACACTGAAGCCGCCAGCATACTGGCTATAAATCCACATACAACTGTCAACAAATAGTATTGTCCATATGACATAATGTAAATACTATATGCCTGATACATTTGATAGGGTGTATTCATACCACTGGTTCCCATAATTCCAAAGCAAATCACACTAAGTAATATAATTCCCATACAATAAATCATAACTGTTGTAACTATTCCTGCCAGTATTTTTGTTTTAACAGCTTTTGTACGTCCATACTTTGTAGAGAAAAATACTGCATCTGCTTTTGTCTGAAAATCATCTGCAAATATTCCAGCACAAATAAAACCAACTATGATTGCCAGAATAATAGAATACGTTTCTACATACATAATCATAGTATCCCATGAACTATAAGATTCGTATTCTACTGGTAATTTTATTTCATTATATTTCTTTTCCAAGTATTTTTTCTGAACAGCAGTCTTTCCATATTCTTCTGCCATCTTTTTCATATTTTTATGATAAGTGTTATAGAACTCTTGTATATTTTCTTCTGTAATTTGATTCAGAACACTTTCATCATATTCTGCATCCGGTGTTAATACCGATATTATAAAACCCCTAATATCATCTATCGGTTGTAATGTCGTTCCGTAAATCGCATTTTCTTCTGAGGATTGTGTCACCGCATTTTTATTTTGTTCTATAACTTTTCCAAGTTCATCTTCTGTCAATGTACCTTTCCATGCTCGTCTGTTATCTGTAAGTTTTCTTGTTGCCATAATTCCAGTACTAGCATTTCCATTCTCATCCACATAGCGATTACTTGTAACTGCAAATCCGCTAAAAATGACAGCAAGTATCAATGCCAATCCGATTGCAAATACATTAATTTTCTTTGAAAAAATTCGTTTTAATTCTAATTTAAGCATCTTGTTTTTCCTCCGATTTTTCTCCAAAATAAAATAGAAATGCATCTTCCAGATTTTTTTCTACAGCCACAGCATCTTCTGTTGGCTTTTCTATTGAAATAATTCTAAGCTCTGCTCCGGTTTTTGTTGTTTTTATATTTCCAACCAAATATTCATTCATATATTTGTCTATCATACTTCTCGAAACATTACATTGCCATACCTTTTCTTTCATAGAAGATACTAAATCTTCCGCAGTACCTGCATAAAAAAGTTCTCCATCTTTCATTAACATAATGTTATTCGCAATGTACTCAATATCCGATACAATATGTGTAGACAAGAGCACCAAACGTTCTTCCGACAATTCACTAATTAAATTACGAAAACGTATTCTTTCATTCGGGTCTAATCCAGCGGTAGGTTCGTCCAGGACAAGAATTTGCGGATCGTTTAACATCGCCTGTGCTATTCCTACACGTCTAACCATTCCTCCAGACAAATTCTTCATTTTTCTTTTACTGAATTTTTCCATTCCTACTTGATTTAATAATTGCTTCACTTTTTTTCTGGCAAACGGCATTTTTAACCCTTTTATAGAAGAAATGTACATCATATAATCATATACGGTCAAATCTGGATAATATCCAAAATCCTGTGGTAAATATCCCAGAACTTCTCGGTATTCACCTCCTAGTTTCCATATATCTTTACCATTCCATAATATTTGTCCTTCTGATGGTTGAACAATCGTACAAAGCATACGCATTAATGTGGTCTTTCCTGCTCCATTTACTCCAAGCAGTCCATAAATTCCTTTTTCCATAACACAATTCACTTTATTAACAGCATTTACTTCTCCGTATTGTTTTGTTACATTTTTAAATTCTAATTTCATACGTGTAATCCTCCAAAATTTTTTCATCAAATACTAATGACTTCTGAACACAAAAAACAAAATATACAAAAGTCAATATCAGCATAGCCACCCATACCGGAGTTACAATTTTCTGATAAATAACATCATTTGCAACAATCATCATCCATAAACCAACCCATACCAGACAAGAAAGCACTGCTATATATTCTGATTTTTCCCATCTGCTGTACAATACACGAAAACATATACAACATGAAACATTTACCGGAAGCAAAAAATTAACCACCAAATCACTTAACGAGAGTATTGTTGTTTGATATGTAATTGCCAAAAACACCATAACGATCACCAGATCCACTACTCCAAACATTAACATTCTTGCTGTACAAATCTGACGCAGTGTGTAATAAGACGCCTGCTCAATCTCAATCGCACCATTTCTTCTGTTTTTCCAAATTTCCGGGATAATCAGAACCACAAATATTGTGGCAGATATTCCCATAATCCTCATCATATCTTTTATGTCTGACGTATAATTACTCAACCATATCCATAGACACATAAGAACACAACCTTGTAAAATCCACCATCTTTTTTTTATGAATTTTGTCTGTTCATACAAAAATTCAAAATAAGATGTTCTATGCGATTGTTTCGATAAAACCGACTCTGACAAAATATTCTGACATGCTTTTACTGTTTTGTTCTCTGCTTCAGCCCTTACATACTTTTCTTCAATCTCCTCTTTATATTCCTTTATTTGTTGCTTATAATTCTTCATCTTTTTTCACCTCCAACTCTTTCATTAAAAGTTCTTTTGCTCTTCCGATTCGATATTTTACAAGAGAAAGTTTGATATGAAGTAATTCTGCAATTTCTCTTTGCTTCAATTCCTGAAAAAAATATAAAACTGCCGTTTCTCTAATTTCTTCCGGTAACTTTCTCACTGCCTGTTCAATAGTTAATCGGACTCCTAGCTCTTCTACATGATTTTTACTACAGTCCTCTGATTTTAGCAGTTCCTCTGATGGAATATCTTTTTTCTTTTTGTAATAATTTTTAACGGTATTTCCGGCAATTGTATAAAGATAATTCTTAACTTTTCCATATTCTTTATATCTATATAAATTGGAAAAGAAACGTGTAAACACTTCTTGTGTCAAATCCTCTGCCTCATATGGATCATTGATATGTAGCAAACAATATTGATATATACTTGAGTAATATTTTTTGACCAGTTTTTCACACGCATCTTCATCTCCTGCTCTTGCTAGATGTACTAACAAAGAATCAGTTTTGTATTCCATTCGCAAATTTGCCTCCCTCTGTTTTCTAAATAATATAACAATCCTACTATAAAAAAAGTTAGGATTCTTTTGTTTTTATTTATATTTTTCTAAAAAGGCGCATGGATTCATCAAATCCATACGCCTAATTTACATATTGTTATTATTCTTTCCGAATCCTTTCAACAATGCTTTCCCGACTCATCTTTTCAAACTGATACTTTGGTATCACATACGCAATCCCAACCAAAATTGGAATCATAAGCACACATGGCACGATTGTAAGATGCAGCCGGAAGAAAAATGCCGTACCGAGCGTATTTACTAAAATCTGCTTTGCTCCAAATACAATTAGCAATACTGCAATCACAAATGCGCCTCCCAAATATAGGAATCCCTCAGTCACTAGCATTTTCGATACCTGTTTTTTCGTCATTCCCACAACTTCCAAAAGTGCCAGTTCTTTTTTTCTGCTGATTACAGAGGTTGCTGTTGTATTAAAGAAATTCATAATGCCAATAAAAGCTAAAATAACAACAAGAAAACTACCGATCATATAATATTTACTGACATACCGCTGAAAGCTCTCTTTCATGTCCAATACAGAAAACACGTTGATCATATCATTTTCTTTCAAAATATTTTTATCAATGTATTCTTTTATCTGCTTGTCCTCGCCCTTCTTTGCATCAATGGCAGCATACATGGCTGATTCATTTCCTGTCTGGGTGATATACTCCTCTTCGGGAACCAATACCGTGATATAGATACAGTCCGCATACGGATAATCCAATGCATATGGCATCAGTGCTTCTCCGATGACTTCGTAATCTTTTTGGTTTCCATTTTTGTAATCCATCTGAAAAATACCCCCAGTCTGATAATAAGAAACCGGACGCTCTGCATATTTATTACCATAATCTACAAGCACATAATTTCCGCTTTTAAATGTATCCCAAGAGCATTTTTCCCCTCTCCATTCTAATTTGTCAAACACCGACTCGCTGATTCCGAGAAAATGAACACTTACTGTATTGGAAGCCTTTGCCTCTTCCCAAACCTGTTTTTCATAATCGTTCCAGTTTTTTTCATATTTATCTGCGAATGCTTCCCATGTTTTCAGAAGTTCCGGCTCCATCTTGTGGGTTTCCTCAGAATAATACACATATCCTGTCTTAGCACTATCAGGACATTCGTCCAGAATCTCTTTGATTTCAGGTGTAATACCGTTGAAATTCGTATTTAACAAACTTCCCGTCATCTGATCCAGTTGAAAATCGGAAGCTAAAAGCACTTTTCGGTAAGAATTAAAATCATATCCCTGCACCAGCATCACGATACAGTTGACAACCACCATAGAAAGAGCGATAGAAAGCATAACAATCAATCCCTTTTTCCAATTTCGTAACACATTTTGAACTGCCATTCCCCACCAGGTTACAGAAGTATTCTTTTTTATTTTCCTATGTGACTGCTCTCCCTCTGCCAAACGCAGAGCTTCCACAGGAGATACCCTTTCCACCATTTTACAAACCTGCAGACTAGAGAGATACACCGTTAAAAGTGTCAAAAGCGCTGCTGCAAGAAAAATCAAAGGATTTGCTGATACTACTGTCTGAGCAGTCTGTCCTGCCTGTGCACTAATTTCAGCATCTGCTGTCAAGGACGGAGCCATACAAAGACCTGCAAGATAACCACAAAGCAATCCGACTGGAATACCAATAGCTGATAATCTCCACGCCTGCATACGTACAATTTTTTTCAACTGCTTTCCCGTTGTTCCCACGTTCTTTAACAATCCGTAAGCCCGGATATCAGTTTTCACAGAAATGTTAAAGATATTATAAATAATCAGGTATCCAGCTAATATAACAAATAGAATCATTATAATTAAGGAAGAAAATGAAAATGAATCCTCTTCAAAGAGATTATATGCCGGATTGACTTCCATTCCTGTCCCAGCTCTCGTAAATCCCGCTGCTTTAGATATCTTTTCCGTTTTCTTTTCCAGATTCCAAAGGTTCTTGTACCAGAGAAAATACTCTTTTCCTCCATTGTAGATACCATTTTCTAATTCTTCCTGCGTAACGGGATAACGATTCTCCTTTGCATAGGCTTCGGATACCCAGACCATCTGACCTAAAACAGCTTTGTCTCCTTGCCAGAATCCACATATCTTAAACGTATCTGTCTTATATTGTTTCAGCATGGGATTTACTTCCCAGGTCAGCGTTACTTCTTCCCCAATCTTTGGTGTAACTCCCAGAGATTCCAATACCATGCTGCTAAGTGCTACTTCATTTTCTTTCTCCGGCAGTCTTCCTGTGGTTGGCAGACAATTAAAACTTTCTGCCGTATTTTCATCTGCATATCGGACCTCTACGGAAAAACCAAACCTTTCGTCCATTCCAGCTCCCAGAAAAATACCGGAACCATATCGCTTAACATCTTCACTCTGTTCGATTGTTTGCTGCAATCGCTTTGCATCTTCTTCTGACAGATTCTGTGCACTGGCATGGGCAGAATCCATAAACTGCTTAATTTCCGTTGCTCTTTTGGAAAGAATCATAGATACACTTCCCACAAAGAGACTTGTGAATAAAAGGGAAGTCAGAATGATTGCAATAACGGCAATAACATTCCTGGCGCGATTCATTTTCATAAAACGACTCGTTAATAATCGCAACGTCTCTTTATTCTCTACTTTTACCATAAAATCGCCCCCTGCTATACCACACCACTGTCTGAAACAATTTTTCCGTCTTCTATCTGTAAAATCCGGTCTGCCATCTGGGCAATCTCTTCATTATGGGTGATCATAACGATGGTTTGGTGAAAACGCTTACTGGTTACTTTCAGAAGCCCTAATACATCCTGACTTGTCTTCGAATCCAAATTTCCAGTCGGTTCGTCAGCGAGCAAAATGGCAGGTTTTGCAGCTAAAGCCCTCGCAATTGCCACTCTCTGCTGCTGTCCGCCGGATAGAGCACTTGGCAGATTTTCCAATTTTGTTCGAATACCAAGTGTATCAATGATTTCATCTACATATTTCTTTTCAATCTTTTTTCCATCCAGCTTCACGGGAAGAATAATATTCTCCCATACATTCAACATCGGAACCAGATTATACTGTTGAAATACGAAACCAATATTCCTGCGTCGGAAAATGGTAAGCTCTTCATCTGTCATATGGCTTAAGTTCTGTCCATCCACAATTACCTGCCCAGATGTTGGATTATCTAATCCTCCAATGATATGAAGCATCGTAGACTTTCCGCTCCCGGAAGTTCCAACAATCGCTACAAACTCCCCCTTTTCCACTTCTAAATTTACACCATCAAGGGCTTTGACTTCTGTTTCTCCTTGTCCATATATTTTTTGTAAATCTACCGTTTTTAATATATTCATGTCTTCCTCCCTGTCTTATATTTTAAAAAAGCCTGTATTGCTCTTTACAATACAGACTTTATCACAACAATGTCTCTATCCGGTTTCTGAAATATCACAGTTTTGATACTATTCCTTTTTTGATATCGGGAGAAACACAGAAAAGATAGAGCCCTTTCCTCTCTCTGATGTCACTTTTATATACCCTTTTTGTGCCTGAATAATCTCTCTTGCAAGGAATAAGCCAATTCCTACTCCTGGCTGGTCTGCCACTGACAGACTCCGATAAAACCTTCCAAATATCTTTGGTATTTCTTCTTTTTCTATTCCAATGCCATCATCAATAATATCAATCTTTACAAAGAAAGAATTCTGCTCAGCTTTTACCTGAACATTTCCCCCACATGCTGTGTATTTAATCGCATTATCTACAATATTTCCGAGTGCCTCCACAGTCCATTTTGGATCACATAGAACATGCAAATCCGTGTCACATAGGCTCAGAGTAATATTCTTCTCCCTTGCTTTCACGCTAACCTGCTGCTGTATGGATTCAAGCATCTGTGTAATAGTAGTATCCTCCGAATGTACTGCGATAATTCCACTCTCCATCCGTGATAATTTGACCAATGATTGTATCAGGAAATCTAATTTCTCTGTCTGCTCCAAAATGGTATCTATCTCCTCCTGATTTTCATGATTTGTTTCAGAGAGTATTTCACCATAAATTTTCAAATTTGAAATAGGAGTCAACGTCTGATGCGCAATGTCGGAAATAAGTTTCTGTATCACTTCTTTTTGTTCCTGTTGGTTCTTTCTTGCCAGAAAGCTACTGTCTAAATGTTGTTTCATGCTGTTTTCAAGAGCAGAGTACTTTTCTTCTGATATTTCTGTCCGTTCCAGTTCTCCATCTATAGCACAATCCAGCATTTGCTGCAGCCGGTTCAAAAGCTTTTTTTCTTTCTGATAAAAAATGCTATGCCAGAAGATTCCACTTAAAACAAATATTCCTACAATCAATATAATTATTTCTATCATCCATTCACCGCCCAGGTATAACCAATTCCATAAACCGTTTTGATATATTTAGGCTTCTGCGTATCATCTTCTAATTTGTCTCTGAGACGTTTAACTGCAACAGTCAGAGCATGAGCATCCACAAACTCTGTATCTCCTTGCCATACCTCGTCAATCAGGTATTCTCGCTTCACTACTTTTCCTCTGTTTTCGCACAGCACTTTCAAGAGTTTTTGTTCTGTCTTACTCAGTTCAATAAGTTCTCCATTTTTGAAAAATTCCATTTTATCGAAATAGAACTCGAATCCATCAAACTCCATAGAATTCTTAACTACTGCATCTTTATTTCTAAGCTGCACAGACACTCTTGCACGCAAAACCATCAAACTAAACGGTTTCGTAATATAATCATTTGCCCCAGCGTCCAATCCTGTTACGATATCTACTTCCATGTTATTTACTGTAAGCAGGATAATCGGCACCTGACTGTTTTTCCTTATTTCTCTTACAAAATCAATCCCATTCCCATCCGGCAAGTTCACATCTAATAAAACCAATGTGATATCTTCCTTTTTCAAGATTTCTCTAGCCTCCTGCAAAGTCTGGCACTGATAAAAGAAATAGGAATCATTCTTCAATGCGAGACGTATTCCATCATTTAATTTTTTGTCATCTTCAACAATCAGTAAGTTTTCACTCATATTTTCTCTGCTTTCTTTCAAATTACGCTAATTGTATCATTGCCAGTTTTATAAATCAAATTATTAAATCAAAATCTCCGGCAGAAATTATCTTATAAACAGAAAAAAGCTCCCGAAGGGGCTTTCCACGTTTTAAATGTACACTAATTCTCTTAACACAACCTCTTCTGCATCATTCCATATTTCCCATGAAGAATGTTGTAAATTAGTACTATCCACAACAATAACAGGTAATTTAATTATTCGTATTTTTTCCCGATAATGTAAATCGAAACTACCATACCGCCTAATATCATAATTAGGAAAATTTTATTCAAAATATCCCATAAAGCTATATTGAAACAATTGATTATTATAATACCTGCAAGAGGATATAAAACAACTGTTGCAAGTATCCATATTTTTAAAGTTGTGCAGATATATATCCAATTTCCATTGTTAAAAGATAAACCAACTAGATGTATTCTAAAAATTCCTTGTGAAACATAATTTATCTTGTTGGCATCATAATATGTTGGTAATATGTCTTTTGCAAAGAAACAAAACCATGCACCAAATAAAAGCATTCCCCCGGTAACTAGCAATATATCCCTTTTCATCTCAGCTAACGAACTTCCAGATACAACTAACATAATAATTTCTGTAATAGATATAAAAAAACATAACAAATATGCTAATATCCAGTTTTTTCTATGCTGGTGAATAGAATCCCTAACAGCCATATCGAGAGAGCCTACTACCAATTCCTCGATTTCTTTTTTATCAATATTTTTCTGTGTATCTATTTTTTCTCCACGTAACAATTCTGTAACGGTAACATCTAATATATCAGCTATTGGTATGAGTAATACGACATTGGGCATACTAAGACCACGTTCCCATTTGCTAACTGTTTTATCTGATACATATAATTTTTCAGCCAAATCCTTTTGAGTTAAATTCTTTTCCTTTCTTAATTCGGTTACAAATAAACCGAATTTTTCATTACTAATCTGATACATATATCCGTCGAGTAGACTTTGTCTCGACTTTTTCACTTCCTTTCATCTATATTCTTT
>NZ_QUGQ01000036.1:0-14162 GCF_003479155.1 Blautia sp. AF19-1 | reverse complement strand
CCCTGGTCCCTTCTTCTGTGAATAAGAAATTATTCATTCTTAGCAAAAGACATAGGATCACCTCACAAATAATCTGAGATCATTATACCATTTCCTGACATAAATTTGTTGTTTTGTATGAAATTTTCAAGGTTCGCACGGGTGTATCTTTTGACCCCCTAATCATAAAATGGATTTTTTGTTATCATTTTTCTATAATTTCCAGGGGTTTTCGAATAATATTTTTTAAACTGAGCGATAAAACTTCCCTCATCCGAAAAGCCCACCTCCTGAGCGATTTCAGAGATCCGTGTGTTTGTGTCCTTAAGCAATTGTTCTGCATGAATAACCCTGCACTGTGTCACATACTGATTAAATGTCATACCTGTATTTTTTTTGAATAAACGGCAAAAATATTCTTTGGAGAAGAAAAAACGTTCTGCTACTTCACTGGTCTTGAGATTGCTGCTGTAGTTTTCATGAACATAATTAAGAACATGTTCAAAACGCTGAAAACTTTCCGAACTTGTCGCTTCGAACTTTTCCCGTTTCATACAACATTCTGTTGCAAGAATATACACAATTTCACAAATTTGTTTGATTGCATAAATATTCATATATGCTGCATCTTGTGTTTTACATTTCTTATTCATTTCTTCAAGAAGTAACTGTATCTTCCGTTCTGCCATATTGTTAAGAATAAAGTAACAGTTATCATAATCTGGAATCACTTTTTTTAGAAAATCGTAGCTGATTTGTATCGTAACCCCTGTAACGCAGATCCCGCCCTGTGGAAAAAAAGGGATAGACGAATGGACTTCTCTGCTGTTTATCACAACAACATGTGAAGGCGTTACATCTTCAATTCTTCCATTTATAAAGAAGCGGGAAGAGCCTTCAAAAACCGTATTTATTTCCAACTCTGGATGCCAGTGACTTTTTATGATTGCACTGTCCGCCCGGGTATGGCGAATCAATCGTCCAGGAACGATTCCGTTTAGTTTTACTTTTTCATAAATTCCATAATCTTTCATTCGTTATACCTCCCTGTCTGGATTTCAATCAAATAGGAGAGAGTGATTATTTTCCGTCATCAATAAACGTAGTACGCATTTCTGTATCCCATAGAGATATGTGTAGTATTCTCATTGCGAGAACTCATGTAAAGTATATCAGATTAATTTAAAAATGTCTAATAAGTATGATATGGGTGTCAAAACACTCGTTTTATAGTAACTCATTAACTAACGTACCTTGAAAATTTCATATAAGACAACAAATATTTCATATTAGTAGTGTTTTCCATTAACATACATTCAGATTCTTTGTTACTTTTTTAGCTGTTTGCTGAAAGTAAGGCGCACTGATCCAGACTGTCCAGATATGCTGACAGTTTCTTAAAATTCAATGCCGCAAGTTTAATTCCGAACCGAAGCTTTGTGGCTAAAAGTCCTCTGACCGGCATTGCCCTGTCTGCTTGATATAGCTGCAGCTTTTCGGGGCATTTCCGGCAGGACAGCTGATAACCCTGGTCCCTTCTTCTGTGAATAAGAAATTATTCATTCTTAGCAAAAGACATGGGATCACCTCACAAATAATCTGAGATCATTATACCATTTCCTGACATAAATTTATTGTTTTATATGAAATTTTCAAGGTTCGCACGGGTGTACCTTTTTTTACAAAAATGATTAGTCAATATTTCTAAATTTAAAGGTTAATTCTTCTATATCTTCCAATATACTATCCATGATATCTTTTAGATAAGTAAAAACGCGCGTGAAAATCTAAAATAATTTTGGAGAGTTATTGCAATGAGAGACAAATAATAGAGGTATTGTAAAATCTCAAATGTTTGGCCTTATAGTAGGACTTTCTAAGAATATAGGGAGGAATAACATGAAAAGGAAGAAAATTTTAGCTCTGCTTATGGTAGCAGCACTCTGCGTTGGAACAGTGGCAGGATGTGGCTCCAAGGATACGGAAAGCAGTAAGAGCGAAAGCAGCAAGAATGAAAACAGCGAGAGCAGTACTGGGGACAGTAAGGATGATTTGTCACCTATAACTTTCAAGTACTACAATGCAGACGGAAAAAATGGTAACTGGGAAAATCCTGTTGCTCAGGCGATTACTGAAGCCACAGGTGTGACTTTGGATATTTCCTATCCGGTATCCAGTACAGGCGATCCTGACGAGGATATATCTTTGATGATTGCTGAGGACAAATATCCAGATATGATTTATGCTAAGCAAAGTGTAAACAGTCTGTATGAGGCAGGTGCACTTATTGATATGACAGATCTGATCGAGGAATATGGTCCAAATATTAAAAAAATGTACGGCGATGAGTTTGAAAAGCTGAAATGGGGTTCTGGAGATGAAGGAATATATCAGCTTTCTTATGCTGGTGTAGGATACCAGATTTTGGCAACCGGAGGAAACTGCCAGATACAGTACGCAGCTCTTAAGGAAAATAATTATGAATATCCTAAGACTCTGGAGGAGTATGAAGCCCTGATCAAGCAGTACCTGGCAGCACATCCTAAAACCGATGATGGTCTGGATACCATTGGTATTTCCATGAGTGCTGCTGACTGGCACTGGCTCATTACACTCAGTAATCCCGCTGGATTTATTGCTGATGGTGCACCGGATAACGGTTCCTGGCTTGTTGATGATAACTATAACTGCATTTACAAGCATGTGAGTGATAAAGAAAAAGAATATTTCAGATGGCTGAGTCGTATGTATGATGAGGGAATTCTGGATCCAAACTTTGCAACACAGACAGATGACGATTACATTGCAAAGCTTGCCAGCGGACGTGTTGTAGCTATTACTGATGCACTTTGGCATTATGGACAGGCGGAAGCAACATTGAAAGCAGAAGGAAAACTGGATAAAACATATTGTCCGCTTCCTGTGACAATTGATGCTGAGACGAAGGCACCCACACTGATGTATCAGGGTCTTCAGGTTGGATACGGACTGGCAATCACAAAGGACTGTGAGGATCCGGTTCGTGCAATTAAATTCCTTGATTATCTCTGCTCCGATGAGGGTGCAGTACTTTACAAATGGGGTGTTGAAGGAGAAAACTATTTTGTAGATGAGAATGGAATGAGATATCGTACGGAAGAAGAGATTGCAAAAGCAAGTTCTGATCCGGATTACGGAAAAAATACTGGTATTGGCAATTATACGGGATTTCCGATTTATGGAGACGGTGCAGTGGATGAAAATGGTAATCCTTACACACCTGTTACGAGAGAATCTGTAATTGCAGAGTATAACGAGGAGCAGAAGGCAGCTTGTGAAGCATGGAATGTAGAGATGCTGACCGATATCTTCCCGCAGCCAGATGAATTCGAAACACCGCCGTATTCCCCACTTTGGGCATATGCGACACCGCAGGAGATTACGAACAATGTGGAAATTCTGAATGAGATTGCATGGCCGGGACTGATTAAGTGCGTAACAGAAAGTGTAGATAATTTTGATGCAAACTGGGATAAGCTGATTGCGGATTATGAGGCTAATGGATTGGAAGAAACAGAACAGATGATGACAGATTTCCTGGCAGAAAAAATTTCATAAACAAAAATATGGAAACTGATAAAGGGACCTGATTCGTAAGGAGTCAGGTTCTTTTCATAAATGGATAAGAGGGGAATAGAAATGAAAGGCAGGGAAAAAATATGAAAAGTAATACGATATATCCGCCGATGTCCGAACGTGAGATCAGCGGTGCTGCAATATCGAGAGAAGCGGCGACGCAGGGAATGGTACTTTTAAAAAACATAAATGGGGTTCTTCCGTTAAAGGGCAGGGGAAAGATTGCCTTGTTTGGAAACGGAGCTGCCAGAACAATCCGCGGCGGAACGGGATCGGGAGATCCTTTTAACGGCGGTCTTTCCGGCGGTGGTGATCAGGATGTGGATCAGTCTCTGCGTTATCATATTAATATTCTGAATGCTATGGAAACAGAAGGTTTTGAGATTGTGAACCGGGAACAGCAGATGGCGTGGGCCAGATGCTATGATCTGGCCAAAAGAGAGATGAAGGACCAGGTCATGAGTGTTTTTGCGTTTCCGGAGGAACCGCTGACAACAGAAAAACTGGAAGAATATGCAAAAGAAACAGAAACTGCTATTTGTGTCATTTCGAGAAATTCCGGTGAGGGAAATGATCGTTTCATGAAAAAAGAAGTATCCATTGGGGATAAAAAGTATGAAATTGGAGATTACAGGCTTTCTGCAGTGGAGATGGATAATCTTAAAAAGCTGCGGTCAGCTTTTTCCTCATTGGTACTGGTGCTGAATGTTCCGGGCTCCATATCGGTGCAGGATCTGGAGGCGGCTTGTGCGGATGCTATTCTTCTCATGGGGCAGGCAGGACAGGAGGGAGGAGCCGCCGTTACCGATATTCTCACAGGTAAGGCAACACCGTCAGGAAAGCTGACCGCAACCTGGGCAAAAAAATATGAAGATTATCCTACGGCAGGCAATTTCCTTCAGGATTTTAATAAGGCAGTATATACGGAGGGAATTTATGTAGGTTATCGTTACTTTGATACATTTAATGTTGAGCCGGGTTATCCTTTTGGTTATGGACTCTCCTATACGACATTTGCACTGGGAAATCTGGAGGCATCGCTGGATGAGGATACACTGGTTCTTGGCGTAACAGTAGAAAATACAGGAGCGTTTGCCGGACGTGAAGTTGTGCAGGTATATGTTTCTGCACCGGTATCGGAGATGGATATGCCGGAACAGGAGCTGAAAGGTTTCCAAAAAACGATGTTACTGGCACCGGGCGAAAAGGAAGATATCAAAATCCGCATACCGCTGCGTAATCTTGCATCTTATAGTGAAAATGCAGGAGGTTATATTCTGTCAAAAGGAGATTATGGAGTGCGTATCGGTACTTCTTCCAGAGATACAAAACCGGTGTGCAAGATTCGGCTGGAACAAACTGCTTTGACAGAACAGGTATTGGTGGAGCTTCCGTTAACGGAAACTTTGGAGGAAAAGAAGGGGTTAACTGACCGAAAGGATGAAACTATATGGAAGGATGTACCGGTTCTTCTGGCTGTGCAGATACCGGAAACGCTGGATTCGCGTTCAGCCTATAGCGATGAAAAGGTGGTTACATATGCGACAGATACCAGCTATCAGCCGGTTATGCCTTACGAAACAGTACGGTATGTGGAAAAGAAAGAATGGAAGCTGAATGATGTGGCTTCGGGCAGAGTGTCAATGGAAGAATTTGCTGCACAGCTTGATGCTGCACAATTGGCGGATCTTTGCTGTGGTACAGGCTGGGGTGTGCAGGATGAGAACAATCCTGTGATTGGAGCCAGTTCGGAATCTGTACCTGGAGCGGCAGGGGAAACAACACACGCACTGGAAAGTTATGGTGTTTCTTCTATTGTATTGGCAGACGGTCCGGGCGGTGTGCGTATCACACAGCAGTTTGAGGCAACCGATCTGGAATCGGGGGAAAAGAGACAGGTATACCATTACTGTACGGCATGGCCGGTGGGTACGCTTCTTGCTCAGTCTTTTGATCCGGAAATTTTGGAACAGGTAGGATGCGGAATGGCAGCAGATATGCAGGCAATGCGGATTGATTTGCTTCTGGGACCAGGAATGAATATTCAGCGTGATCCTATGTGCGGACGAAATTTTGAATATTTTTCTGAAGATCCTCTCATATCTGGAAAGATGGCGTCAGCAATGGTACGCGGTCTTCAGAGCCTGCCAGGAGGAGGTGGATGCATTAAGCATTATGCAGCTAATAATCAGGAGACGAATCGGAATGCTGTGGATTCTGTGATTGGTCAGCGGGCACTGAGGGAGATTTATCTGGAACCCTATAAAATTGCTATTCAGGAATCTCAGCCGTTGTCTATCATGAGTTCCTACAATCTGATCAACGGTGTTCCTACAGCAGATAGTTATGACTTATGTACGGATCTTGCCCGCGGAGAATGGGGATTTGAAGGTCTGATCATGACTGATTGGAACGGAGGCAGCAGTACACCCTGGAAATCCATGCATGCCGGAAATGATTTGATTATGCCGGGAGGAAAAGGAAGGGCCATGAATATTCTTCAGGCTGTGAGAACAGTTATGCCGGAGTTTGATGAACGTGGGCAGGTAATTATGGTGCAGGAAGTACCATTTGCACCGGTTTTCGCAGCCCGCTGGAATTCCTTTACGGTTGATCCGGAAGGACCGGATACAGTCATGGCACCTCTGGGTGAAGGACATACTGCCGAGATGAAGGATGGAGAGATTTTGGTTGATGGGGAAAAAGTCTACATGCAGGCAAATGATATGAAAACATTTTTCAATGATCCGGCAAGTTTTGTGCCAAAGATATGCCCGGCCAATGAGGAAGTTGCTTTTATTTTAGATGATGGCAGAGCAATCGGATACAAAGGACATTTAGATAAGAAACCTCGTCTGTGTCTCGGAGATGTGCAAAGATGTGCAGTCCATAATCTTCGGATCATTCTGAAATGTATGGGATTATAGTAGATGGGTATCAACAATTATTGCATAATGAGGTGAAAAAGTTTAGAAAATGAGAGGATGACTGAAGTCGGAAAAGAGATTGGATATGAAAATACGGAAAACTTTTTTCGTGTGTTTAAAAAGTATTATCATATGACTCCCTCTCAGTATCGGGCTGCAATACAGGAAGAGACCAATATGCAAACTGTATGTGGAGATAGAGATGTAATAAAACGGTAACAAAAAAATGACAAAATGGTAATGAAATAAGATATACATAAAATTACTAAAGAAAGGTGGAATACAGAATGGGAGATTGTTTTTACTGTAGTAAGGCAGAACCGGTAGTTCAGACTAAGGCGGGTAAGATACGGGGATTTAAGATGAATTCTACATACACTTTCCATGGCATCAAGTATGCTGATGCTGATCGCTTTCAAATGCCCAGAGAGGTAAAACCATGGAAAGGTATTAAAAATGCTCTGGCCTACGGTTATGTGTGTCCTATGCTGATGCAGGATCATCCGTTGATGGAGGTTATGATCCCACATCGTTACTGGCCAATGGATGAGAATTGTCAGTATCTGAATATTTGGACACAGAGTCTGGATCCGGAAGCAAAAAAACCGGTTATGGTATGGTTGCACGGAGGTGGATTCTTTGCAGGCTCATCCATTGAACAGGTGGCGTATGAGGGAGATCATCTGAGTGAGTACGGAGATGTGGTTGTCGTGTCATTGAACCATCGTCTGAATATTTTGGGATATCTTGATTTATCTGCTTATGGGGAAAAATACTACAATTCTGCTAATGTGGGAAATGCAGATATGGTCGCAGCCCTTCATTGGATTCAGGACAATATTGCTAGTTTTGGCGGAGATCCAGGTAATGTAACCCTGTTTGGTCAGTCCGGTGGTGGAATGAAAGTTTATTCCCTGATGAATACACCGGCTGCAGAAGGTTTATTCCATAAGGGGATTATCCAGAGCGGCGTAATAGAAGAAGGTAAAAAAGAGGCAGAGGATGACGGTACCGCAATTGTGGAGGCCCTTCTGACGGAATTGAAGTTGGAATCCGTTGAGGATTTGGAAACGATTCCTTACTATTTCCTTGCGGAAGCATATAATAAGGTGTCACCCAAGCTGCAGGAGAAAGGACTCTACGTGGGCGGAGAGCCGAGAGCAAATTCATGGTATGCCGGTGATCCGCGCAGAGTAGGATTTACCGATGGAGCAAAAAAGATTCCGGTGATAGTGGGTAGCGTTTTTGGAGAATTTGATTTCAAGCCGGTTCTGGAGAATAGGGATGAACTGACCCGTGAGGAAACGATGAAACTTCTGGAAAAATGCTTTCAGGAGGATGCAGAAGAGATTGCAGCAGAATTCGAAAAAGCATATCCGAATAATCGCCTTGTAGATGTTCTGTCGCTGGATTATATTTTCCGTTATGCATCGAAAGATTTCATTGCGAAGAAGTCAGTACATAAGGAAGCTCCCGTATATTCCTACATGTTTAATTATGAATTCCCATATGAGGGAGGAAAACTGGCATGGCATTGCTCTGAAATCCCGTTTGTTTTCCATAATATTGACCGAATTCCTATCTGCAATGTGCCGGGAGAAACAGACCGCCTGCAGGAGAGAATATGTGGTGCCTGGATAAACTTTGCGAGATACGGAAATCCTTCCGTTCCTTCTCTTCCGCAGTGGCCGGTATGTGAGCCAGGTAAAGAGGCAATTATGATTTTTGACAATATCTGCGAAGTTAAAGATAATTATGACCACAGGCTGATGGAGCTTCTTGTTAAACATGCTCCGGCATTTACTGTACCATTAGATGAGGATGCAGAAAATGTATTTATGCACTGATGCGGAAAGGATGGAATGCATATGGCAAAGCTGACTACATATCAGGTGACGGAGATTGCAAAAGACACCTGGGTTATCAATGAGGCTGGTATGACAGCCATGTTTTTGTTAAAAGGTACGGAACGTGCATTACTCATCGATACGGGTGTCGGAATGACAGACCTGAAAAAGCTGATTTCCTGGCTGACTCCGCTTCCCTATGATGTAGTGCTGACACATGGACATCCGGATCATATCGGAGGAGCTGCTCAGTTTGAAGAGGTATATATTCACGAAAAAGATGAGGATAGTCTTAAACCGATAAATTATGATAGCATCGCAGATTATGTGGAACTTTTGGGAAATATGGGAGCTTACGATGTGTATGACTGTAGCCCTGCGGATATCCGGCGGATACAAAAGATGCCAAAATGTCTTCCTTTGAAGGAGGGGATGGTGTTTGAGCTGGGGGGACGCAGTATCGAGGTAATTGAGACACCGGGTCATACATCGGGAGGCTGTTGTTTCCTTGATCGGAAAGAGCGAATCCTGTTTTCTGGAGATGCCTGCAATGGTAATCTGCTCTGCAGAGACAGTATTAATACACTATTGGGAGCTCTGGATAAAATCAAGTCCTATGAAAGTGAATTTGACCGCAATTTTAATGGCCATGTGGGATATGCGGGAATGCCTTTCGTTGGTTCCATGGATCATAGCATCATGAATACAGCGATACGCATCTGTGAGAATATCCTTTCAGGAACTGCGAAAATCGAGGATGGCGGTAAGAATGCGTTTGACGGAGATTGCAAGGTTGCGACAGACGGAAGAATCCGTATTGTATTTTCCCCAGACAGACTGATAGATGAAGGTGAAATTCCAGTAAGATAAACACAACAGACTCCGCTGGGGTTAACTTAAGCCTGAAAGCCTTGAAATCAAGACCTTTGGGCTTTTTATAAGTGTGCCATCAAGGCAGAATCTCCGGTTCTGGTGGCTTACAGTACCATAGACATGATGAGGTAATAAGAATGAAAAAATATTTTTTGTATTTTCTTGGTTTGAATTTAATAGCTTTTGCTGTTGTATTAAATGTTCGCTTTGATTTAGGAGTTGCTGCTTTTAGTTCTGTGATGTATTCAATATCACAAATCTATAACATTTCTTTAGGAACAGCTTCTATTATCTGTTACTTAATATTTGTTATTATTCAATGTATTTTATCCAAAAAGATCACAGTTACTTTTATTTTAGAAATTCCGTTATCGTTTGCTTTTGGTTGGTTGACTGATTTATATGATTTTATAATTCCTACATTATCGTTAAGTTTATACTTAAGGGTTATTTGTTTTATTATGACGATGTTCATTACTGCAATGGGCGTATTTTTAAGCGTGAAAACAAATCTTATTTTAACACCAACTGATGGTATTGTAAAAACTATTTCAGAAGTCTTCTCTTTTCCTTTTTCAATAGTGAAAAATACTTTTGATATTACACTTGTGTTTGTCACTATTATTTTATGTTTAATTAATCATACCCCTTTTTATGGTCTTGGTATAGGAACCATACTGACAGCCTTATTCATAGGAAGAATTATTAATATTTATGAAAAAAAGATACAGTTATCTTTTTAAAGGTGGCAATTGGGTATTACGATGCTAAACTGTTGGGGTTTAGTCATATATTGAAATAATCGTATCTGTATAATAGTATATCAGATGGAGAATGTCTCCATCTGATATGTCATTTACGGCGAATACCTATTATAATTATAGGGACTGTATTCAGAAACATATTATTCCCGGAATTGGCGGTCTGAGGCTGCTTGCGCTCAATCAAGGGTATCTGATGAAAATGTATAAAGAACCTGTAAAACAATATTCTGCTATTCCTAAAAGGGCAAGAACAATTATGAATACCTCTATGAGATACGCATTATCGAAAAGGTTGATTATGACGAATCCCTGTGAAGGTTTGGAACTGTCAAAAGGAGTAAAAAAGTCAAAGTATTATACGATTATTGTAGATGAGACTAAAACATATACTTTGGAGCAGGTAAAACTGTTGCTGGAAGCATCGAAGGAGACACGGATCCATATGCAGATGGTCTTTGCCTTGTTAATGGGGCTTTTAGCCAACCTTGATCATAGCGCACAATAAAACACTTGCAGCACAGCTGTATGGTGAGTTTAAGGAATTCTTCCCGGAAAACGCAGTGGAATACTTTGTCTCCTAGTATCTTGATATTAATTTGCATACCATATATTGATTTGGAAAGGTAAAATAATACTATATAAAGCATAATAAACGATGCGTTAAAAGTAAATGGACATGATGGATTGGCTATAACGGTGAACAAAATTCGTCGAAGAAAGTAGTAAAATTGATACATGGAAAATACTGATTGAGAAACGAAGGTAAACTGGTTATAATAAAATCAAGAAGAAAGATTTGTGAATCGAGAAACTTATAGTATTATCAGCAGAAAATGAGGTGATGATGTATGCCAAAGATTATGCAGGATTTAATTAAACAGTATGTGGAAGAGGTCAAGAAGATTTATGGTTCCCATGTACGTCAGATAATCCTTTATGGTTCTTATGCAAGGGGTGACTTCCGTCCGGATTCTGATGTGGACATTATGATTCTGGTAGATATGTCAGATCTGGAATTAAAGGCATATGCACAACAGCTCTCGTACATGACCTATGACTTTAATATGGATCATGACACGGATATTAAGCCTGTTGCAAAAAGTGAAGCACATTTTAACAAGTGGATTGTGAACTATCCATTTTATTCCAATATTCATAAAGAAGGGGTAGTTTTGTATGGAGCAGCATAATCAGGAAATCGGTACTAGACGGGATCTGGTGTTATATCGTCTGGAAACAGCCCGAAATGATCTGAAATCAGCAAGAGCATTATTTTCTATTGAAGATTATAAAGGAGCCAATAACAGGGCATACTATTCTATTTTTCATGCAATTAATGCAGTACATGCTGTAAGCGGTAAAGCATATAAAAGGCATAAGGATGCTGTGGCTAACTTCAATAAGGATTATGTGAAAACATCAGTGTTTCCAAGAGAAATGGGAAGGAAAATCGGACAGGCAGAAGAGATTCGCCATGCCAGCGATTATGATGATTTTTATATTGCAAGTAAAGAAGAATCAGAACGGCAGATTTCAGTTGCAGATGAATTTATAATTCTGGCAGAAAAATATTGTCTGGAACAGCTTGAACAGCAAAAGGAAAATTAAAATGAATGAGGATGTCCCTCAGGGTATGAAGCCCTGAGGGATATTTTAGTTTGCGCGCCATGGGCGCGCTCTAACGGGTGAAAGTCCCGAACACGCCTAGGCGACAAGGAAGTGTATAGTTGAACAGCAAGGGTGTCTATCGTAAGGTAGAATCTGAAGGAAGCTGTAAGCAAACTCTTGGTCCGACGGACAGAAATCACATATGAGGCTAGGTTCCGCTTGGTAAGTCTGCTAAATAAGACAAAGCCGTAAAGTTGCCGTTTGTAGGAACCGAGTAAATGTGGCGGATATATGAGAGGAAAGAGCGTGCACCTTAAGCGTGGAGGTCTCACAGAGGTTTCATTAGCCTAGTAACAACGAACTGTGAGAAGTCAGCCGAGCCCATAGTAGCGAAGAAGTCTCTGTAATGGAGATGGAGCGAAGGGGCGAACAATCAATAAGTTTGAGTATGTCTCGTATTGCAGAAATGACAACATCTGCCGTAACCAATCGGGAAAAGGGTGGTCAAATCAAGCGAGACGGAAAGGAAAGAACGCATGGACACAAGTAGTCTAATGAAGCAGATACTATCCAGCGATAATCTCAACAGAGCATATCTGCAAGTCGTACGAAATAAAGGTGCCGAGGGAGTGGACGGAATGAAGTACACAGAACTTAAAGAACATCTTGTAAAGGACGGCGAAATTATCAAGGAACAGTTGAGGACAAGAAAATATAAACCTCAACCAGTACGAAGAGTGGAGATACCAAAGCCAGACGGTGGTGTCAGAAACCTGGGAGTACCAACAGTAACAGACAGATTGATACAACAAGCCATTGCACAGGTCTTAACACCAATCTATGAGGAACAGTTCCATGACCATAGCTACGGATTTAGACCGAATAGATGTGCACAGCAAGCAATCCTAACAGCACTTGATATGATGAATGATGGTAATGACTGGATTGTAGACATTGACTTGGAAAAGTTCTTTGACACAGTAAATCATGATAAGTTGATGACTATTATTGGTAGAACGATTAAAGATGGAGATGTCATCTCTATTGTTAGGAAATACCTAGTCAGCGGAATCATGATAGATGATGAGTATGAGGACTCTATTGTGGGAACACCGCAAGGAGGAAACCTTTCGCCGCTACTGGCAAACATCATGTTGAACGAACTGGATAAGGAAATGGAAAAGAGAGGGCTTAATTTTGTACGATATGCGGATGACTGTATTATCATGGTTGGAAGTGAAATGTCTGCAAACAGAGTTATGAGAAATATCTCACGATTCATCGAAGAGAAACTAGGGCTCAAAGTCAACATGACTAAGAGCAAAGTAGATAGACCAAGTGGACTTAAATACCTTGGGTTTGGATTCTACTTTGATTCAAGAGCACATCAGTTTAAGGCAAAACCGCATGCAAAATCAGTAGCGAAGTTTAAGAAAAGAATGAAAGGACTCACCTGTCGTAGTTGGGGCGTCAGCAACAGCTATAAGGTAGAGAAGCTCAATCAGCTTATCCGAGGTTGGATAAACTACTTCAAGATAGGTAGTATGAAAATCTTATGTGCGAAATTAGATGCAAATATTCGGTATAGACTTCGTATGTGCATATGGAAACACTGGAAAACTCCGCAGAATCGTGCAAAGAATTTGATGAAGCTTGGAATGGACAGGATTACAGCATACAAAGTTGGTTATTGTTCAAGAGCCTATGCTCATGTATGTAGCTGTGGTGCTGTAAATATAGCAATAACAAACAAGAGATTAGCCTCATTTGGACTAATCTCAATGTTAGATTATTACACTGAAAGGTGTGTTACATGTTAAGTTGATTGAACCGCCGTGTACCGAACGGTACGCACGGTGGTGTGAGAGGTCGAAAATTCCTCATCAAGAGGAATTTTCTCCTACTCGATTGTAAAGGTATATTATTCTAATAAGCGCAACGGATGCTCCCCATACCACAATGGAAATATTATAGCTGAGGAGATTCCGCCGGAATTGCTTTCTTATATGGAAGAAGTATTACCGGAAAAGAAGGAGCTGGATACGGAAAGTGTTCTGGATACAATGATAAATGTAAATGAATTTTTGAAGAACTAATGTTCGTATCATATATACAATTTTAAATTTCCATGATATAATATCTCTTACATTTGAGTGTTAATTCGTCCACGTTAGTTTTACTACTTTTTATCAGTCTATAAAATATCGGGTGGTGAACAAAATTCGTCGAGATGTGTATTCGGGTAAAATCAGGAAATGTGCTTCGACGAATTTCTGCCTGATAGACGAACTTTTTTGATATAAAAACCAGGAGGTGTTTTTGTGCAGAATTCACAACAAATCTTCAAACTTCATTCCGAATACCAACCCACCGGAGACCAGCCTCAGGCGATCGAAAAACTGGTCAAAGGATTCAAAGAGGGCAATCAATGTGAGACTTTGCTGGGTGTCACCGGCTCCGGAAAGACGTTTACAATGGCAAACGTCATTGCACAGTTAAATGAAAAGTCTAATCCCCCAGCTATGCTGGGGAGAATAGAGTAGTCGGAA
>NZ_QUGQ01000035.1:0-15057 GCF_003479155.1 Blautia sp. AF19-1 | reverse complement strand
CTGGGAGAAAGGAAAAATCCAATTACCATCTAAGATAATTGGATTATACGTGATGGTTGTGAAGAAAAAAGTAACAATAGCGTTTGTCATCACTGGCATTCTTGCTATAAGTACAATGATTATATTTTCAACATATAAGTCTTCGGAAGCCTATCGAAAAGCAAAAGCAAAGACACAGTGGGAGTGTTCTGTGGTCTGTGCGGAAAAGTCAACGCCTGATTCCTATGTAATTACATATTCTGACGCAAAAATTTTGTCTAATACAGGCGTGTTGACAGTTCAGAACAGAAACGATTTTGACATTACTGTACATCTGCTCTGTGAAGGAAAACAGGAACTTGTATCTGACAGTATTCCTGCTGGCGGTTGCTATTCTTTTCAGAATGTTACAGATAAAGAATACACGGTAGGTATTCATGCTGAGGTTGATGAAAATACGGATATAAAAGCATTTGTATATGATGGAAAAGACACTGAACCATATACAAGATAAATGGTTTCTAATTGCAAGATAAATTCTAGTTTGTTATATAAAAAATGAAATAAAGTTCCAGTAATCATAGAGTGTATGGATTCAATTCCATATGCTCTTTTTCTTTACTTAATTTCATGAAAAATGTAAAAATCTAATGTTACGAGTTGCATTAAAGAAAACTCGTAAGAAAAAAGTAAAAAAATTTGCTTTTGACCACTGTAAAACATGCTCTGAGCGTTTCGTTATATGAAGGGATAATTTTTCTTTCATATTTCAAAGAAAAGAGGATAAAGAAATGTCAGAAAAAAGATGTTATACAGTTCAAGAGTTACAGGAAATCTTAGGAGTCAGCAGACCTACTATTTATAACCTTTTAAAGAAAAAGGAATTCCGGTGGATCCAGTTGGATGGCGGAAAGTATCGCATCTCTAAGAAGAGTTTCGATGACTGGCTCGATAACTTGGAACAATAAAAAACAGGGTGTTGATCAGGCAGATTTTGTCTGCAATCGACATCCTAAATTTTTATCTGGATTTGAGATATGATATAAGAAAAAAAACTAACACTAAAAAAGACAGGAAGTGAAGAATAAATGGCAACAGCAATTATGAAACAAAAAGAAGTTCCGGAAATGGACGATGTTGAAGAGATCATTTCAAAGATATCAGAAGACAGTCCTTACAAACGGCGTCCGACACAAAAGAGAACCTGGATGACCGTGCCGGAAATGGGAAAGCTGCTGGGATTAAAAAAGACAGATCGATACTGGCTGGTGCATAAAAATGTTTTTGAATCTAAAGAGATTGCTGGAAAGATACGAATCAATATTGCCAGCTTTGAAAAATGGTACGCCAATCAGATTAAATACCATAAAGTTACCGGAGAAGAACCAGGGAAAGAATTGAAATCCTGGTCCTATTCCGTTAAGGAAGTTGCGGATCTGTTGGGTGTTGATGAGTATCTTGTTTATGATTTACTCAAGAAAAATCAAATGGAAGCTGTTATTGTCGATTACTGGAAACGAATACCAAAAGAATCTTTTCAGAACTGGTATAAAAGCCAGTCCCGGTATCGAACAAAGGAAGACAGAAAAAAAGACGCTCTTCTGGAAGATGCAACAATTACGATGCCTGAGATGGCACAGCTGCTTGGAACAACCAGAAGCGCAGTATATACAATTCTTGATAATCCAAAGTATAGTCATTTTTTTGAATTCATTGTGATTGCAGAAAAGAAAAGGATCACAAAAGAGAGTTTTCGAAAATTCCTGGAAGGTCAGGATCGGTATAAGCTGGATCCATCGAATGATTATGAAGAACTTGCACAGGAACAAAATATTGCCCTGGCTAATTTCCGGCGGAAGAAATTATCACAGACCGGAATACGAGGAAGCAATGGAAATATAAAGTATCTTACTTTTGATGAAGCTTCCTATCTGGCAAAGGTCAGCAGAAGCATGATCAACAAGTGGGCGGATAAAGGAAAGTTCACAGTAATAAAAGTTGGCAGTCGAGTTAGGATCCGTCGGGATGAATTTGAGGACTGGATGGAGCAAAGAGATTTGGAAAGGAGTATGCAATAATATGGCATCTATAAGAGAACGAAACGGAAAATTTAATGTAATCTATTCTTATACGAATGAAAAAGGTGAGAGGAAACAGAAGTGGGAAACCTATGAAACGAAAGCCGAAGCAAAGAGAAGAAAAAAAGAAATTGAATATAAAAAAGAGATGGGATCATTTGTCGTCCGTAAATGCAAAACACTGGACGAGCTTATTACAGAATATGTTGCACTTTATGGCAAAGAAAACTGGGCGCTTTCTACATATGAAGGAAATGTCTCTCTTATCAATAACTATATTCTTCCGATCATTGGTGATACGAAACTCTCAGAGATCAATACCCGTTTCATCGAAAGATATTATCAGAGTCTTTTGAAGAGACGTGCAGTTATCAATCCATTGAATAAAACCAGTCGAAATGAATTTGTATCTTCCAGTACGGTCAGGGATATTAATAAGCTGCTTAGAAACTGTTTTGAACAGGCAGTGAAATGGGAGTTGATGGAGAAGAATCCTTGCACCCATGCGACTGTACCAAAACATAAATCACAAAAAAGAGACATCTGGACAGCGGATACATTGATGTATGCGCTCAGTGTCTGTGAAGATGAACGATTAAAGCTCGCAATTAATCTATCTTTCTCATGTTCCCTGCGACTTGGTGAGCTGCTTGGTCTTACCTGGGATTGTGTAGATATTTCTCATGAGGCAATTGAAGAAAACCGTGCATATGTCTTCATCAACAAAGAATCACAGCGTATAAGAAAAGAATCTTTAAATGCATTGGATGGAAAAGATGTGTTGTTGGTATTTCCGACAAATCATAAGAAGAATTCTACGGTCCGTATTCTGAAAACACCGAAGACAGAAAGTAGTGTACGTAAGATATTCTTACCGAAGAGCGTTGCTAATATGCTTGTAGACTGGAAAGCTGAGCAGGATGAAATGAAAGAAATCCTGGGTGACGAATATATGGACTATAACCTGGTTATGGCAAGTACCTTTGGTCTTCCTCTTGGTGATGGAGCAATCCGTGGCCCTTTAAAGAAATTGATCGAGGACTATAATCTCCCACCGGTTGTATTTCACAGTTTTCGTCATAGCAGTGTTACTTATAAGCTGAAACTGAATGGTGGAGACATCAAGGCGGTACAGGGTGATTCTGGCCATGCTCAGGTCAATATGGTTACAGATGTGTACTCTCATATTCTGGATGATGACAGAAGGAAAAATGCAGAGCTTTTTGAAGAAGCATTTTATGAGAAAAAGAATCTGGATCCACAGATGCATGTACAGCAGGAAAATAATAATACTACTGTTGCTGATGAAGTCGATCCGGAACTTCTGGCAAAAGTATTGGCGAATCCAGAGATGCGGGCATTGCTCAATTCACTGGCGAAGACGATGAAGTAATGAAAAATAGTGAAAAAATAGTGTAATTTTAGTGAAAAAACGATTCATAAAACGATATAATATATGGATGAAATGAGGATATTTATTGTGTATATGGATATTCTATCTCCATCATTTGATGATAGAATGACGGAGATAAATCTGAAATGAAGGAGATTCCTATGAGAGACTTTGATTTTATTGTAAGTCCTGCGAAGTTGTTAACACCTGAAATTGTTCAGATGGTTAGCAGCATCCATGAACATAAAGGCAAACAGGAATTATTTCTCGAAGCCAATGTAGATGAATTGAAAACACTCTTAGAAGTTGCATTGATTCAGAGTACGGGAGCATCCAACCGAATCGAAGGTATATCTACTGGTTATGTCCGTGTTTAAAAATATGAAAGCAGCTTATAAATTTGCCAGTCAAAAACGCATGGACAAACCGTCTCGTATGCGTTATATTATTTATAGACAAGAAAATATCTTGTACTTATGATAGGAAAGTTTAATTGAATACTGTTTACCATGATCGAACGTACGAAGCATGGTGGTCATATAACAGATGTCGATGGTAATATCAAGGCATTCCCCGATTATTAGCTGGGGCAAACAATCAGCTAACTTTCAGAGCTTTACAGAGCTTGACAGAGGGGGTATTCAGAATAACTCGAATTGAATCGGAAACAGTTTTATATAGTGTCCCATATGGGTTTACCTTACCTCAGATTGACAGAGAGTGACAATAGGTTGGAGCTCTCCTAAGCGAGGGGTCGGAGGTTCAAATCCTCTTGGCGACGGGCTTCAAAGCGTTCGAAAATGTTAGCTGGATTAGCTGACAACGAACGCTTTTGTTATTTTCTAATCACGTTCTTCAATTCTATTAGCTACAGCTAATGGTCAAACAGCAATGTCTGTTTGGAACTTTACTATCTATAAAAGTTCCAGGCAGGCATTTTTTATTTCCTGAATCCTGGAGGAAAGGAGTCAAGATGACTGAACCAAACAAGTGAAACGTCTGTTATTGAGAGGGTATGGGGAGATCCCCATCAAGATAAAACCCATAGGTTGACGGGAGGCAAAATGGCAATACCGTTAAACATGGGTGGATCTTGCTCTTATTTGTATCCCTCTATATAACGAAACGCTCAGAGGCTGTTTTACAGTGAGGGAAAAGAAAAAATATCAAGAAATTGATAATTAATGGTGAACTTGTGATAGAATGGAAAAAAGAGAAAAGCATAAAGGATGTAGTTGTGGAGAATATTTGTTATGATTAGAAAGTTGCTGAACGGAGATATCGATAGAGTCGCTGACATATGGTTAAAGACAAATCTGAAAGCACATTATTTTATTTCCAATCAATACTGGAAAAGTAATTATGAATTAGTAAAAGAAATGCTGTCACAATCCGAAGTCTATGTGTTTGAAGCAGATAAAATGATACAAGGATTTGTAGGACTAAATGATGAATATATCGAAGGTATTTTTGTCTCCGATGAAATGCAGTCATGTGGCATAGGTAAGCTTTTATTAGATTATATTAAGGATAAAAAAGTTAGCTTACGATTAAATGTATACCAGAAGAATGCCAGAGCAATTTCTTTTTACCAAAGAGAAGGATTCATTATTCAATGTGAAGATTTGGATGAAGATACTGGTGAAAAAGAGTACACTATGCTATGGAAACGAAAATAGAAATCGGAATTTGGAGAATTAGACGTTATGAGGAGCGTAAAAATATGAATGCTGACTTCAGAATAGACGGAAAAGTAATAGAAACAAAAAGGCTCATTCTTAGATCATTCAAACAAACAGATTTGGAGGATTTCTATGAGTATGCATCTGTCGAAGGTGTTGGGGAGATGGCAGGATGGAAACATCATGAAAATATTGCTGAATCTCAAAGTATTATGAATTCCTTTATCAGTGAGGATAAAGTATTTGCAATCTGCTTAAAGAAAAACAATAAAGTAATCGGTACTGTTGGCATAGAAAAATATGGGTTAGAAGATGCTTTGACAGAATTCAAGGATTATTACGGCAGAGAATTAGGATATGTTTTGAGTAAAGATTATTGGGGAAAAGGACTTATGCCCGAAGCCGTAAATGCAGTTAAAGATTATTTATTTGGCGAATTGGATTATGATTTTCTGATTTGTGGTTACTATGATTTCAATGAACAATCAAAACGAGTTCAGACAAAATGTGGCTTCAAACCATATCGTTCATTGGTCATGACAACGCAAATGGAGACAAAAGAACAAGGTACATTGATGTTGTTGCTGAATTCCAAGAAGAATATTAAATTAGTTTTTTCACATCCGGAAACCTTAATCTCCGAAAATTGGTAAAATCCAGTTTGTTGAACTGAATCCGAAAAGCATTAGGGCGCAGAGGAGATAGAATCCTTTGCGTAAAAGACTAACGAACATATTTAATGAAACATCGGAACCATCTTCTTTTTGTTGTCTACCTATAATAACGATTGGAGTAATCGATTATAGACACTGCAATCAAAAAAATCTGAAAATATATTTATCAACATTACATAAAAGTGTGTAGATGCACGGAAATGGGGAGTGTAACGATGGAGATTAAAAGAGACGCTTACCTACAGCAGCTGATCGAGCGAAAAGATAATGGAATGATAAAGGTGATTACCGGCATTCGTAGATGTGGCAAATCCTTTTTGCTGTTTACCATCTTTAAGAGATACTTACTGGAGAACGGCGTTGATGTTGATCATATTATTGAAATTGCATTGGATGGTATTGAGAACGAAGAATTAAGAGATCCCAAGGTATGCTTCAAGTACATCAAGGATGCCATGAAAGACGACGGGAAGTATTATCTCCTTTTGGATGAAGTGCAGTTCATGCCACGATTTGAGGAAGTGCTGAACAGCCTGCTCCGCATGAGCAATATTGATGTGTATGTCACCGGAAGTAATTCCAAGTTCCTGTCCAGCGACATTGTGACCGAATTCCGTGGCAGAGGTGATGAGATTAGAATCTACCCTCT
Organism: Blautia sp. AF19-1; assembly: GCF_003479155.1. Lineage (NCBI taxonomy): Bacteria > Bacillati > Bacillota > Clostridia > Lachnospirales > Lachnospiraceae > Blautia > Blautia sp. AF19-1. The sequence continues at coordinate 8,602 of NZ_QUGQ01000035.1, read as the reverse complement.
CTCCTTTGCAGAGTTTTATTCTGTCTATGACGGCGATTATGATGATGCATGGGATGACTACATGATCTACGGAGGATTGCCGCAGATCGTAAGTTTCCAGAGCGAACGACAGAAAGCGGACTATCTGAAGAACATCTTTGCAAATGTCTATCTGAAGAATGTTATTGAAAGAAATAAGATTCAGAACGTGGATGAGATTGGGATTCTGGTTGATGTCCTTGCATCTGCAATCGGCGCACCGACCAACCCTTCAAAGATTGCCAATACCTTTGCCAGTGAGCGCCAGATGACTTATGCTAATAAAACCATCTCCAAGCATATCGACTATTTGACAGATGCCTTTTTGATTTTCAAGGCAAGCCGATACGATATTAAGGGCAGAAAGTATATCGGTGCAAATCTGAAATACTACTTTACGGATCTGGGACTGAGAAATGCACGTCTGAATTTCAGACAGCAGGAGCCTACTCATATCATGGAGAACATTGTTTATAACGAGCTGTTGATCCGTGGCTACAATGTTGATGTGGGTGTCGTGGATATCTTCGATAAGGATAAAGAGGGCAAACGTGTTCGCAAGCAGTTGGAGGTTGACTTTGTGGTGAATCAAGGAAACCAGAGATACTATATCCAGGTTGCATATGACATGATTTCGGAAGAAAAACAGACGCAGGAGTTCAATTCTCTGCGTAATATCCCGGACTCTTTTAAGAAGATCGTCATTGTAAATGGCAGCAAAAAGCCTTGGAGAAATGATGAAGGTTTTGTCATCATGGGAATGAAGTATTTCTTGCTGAATGCGAATAGTCTGGAATTTTAAGTCGATTTGAGTTGTTGCTGTGGTGTTGTTCTATTTCAAAAAAGAGTGAAATGATATAAATAAGGCCAGCCGATGTGGTAGCATTTATGTGGGAGTACATGAAAGTACCGGAGGATTCAAGAGAAAAAGTTAAGAATCTGCTTAAAGATGCAAATGAAAATGGAGTAAAAATAAGTCATCAGGCACCAACACTGTATGATGTTGTTCCGAAAGAAGAAATTGCTGAATTTGAAGAGCTTATGCGCAAAACCATAGCTGACATTGTATCAGAAGTCAGTAGCGTTGCCTGTTGGGTGTATGTGCAGAAATATGTGAAGCACAAAACCCTAAACGAAATGCTGCAAGAATTGCCAGACGTAAGTCAATTCATCCTGGCTATGATGAGATAAGTGAAGAATTACTTCATTCTGCAAGAGCTATCATTGAAGCAGATAATGAACTGCAGAGAATAAAAGACAAAATTGGTATGTTACACGAAATTTAGGGAGAAAACTGAGCAAGTAGGAAGGTGGAATATATATGAAACAAGATACTTTAGAGGGCAAAGCAAAAACAAAAAATGGGGTAAAACGGCTGTGCTTTTCCATAATCTGCATTCTTCTGGAAGTGATTTTTATTATTACTATCGTAACACGCTTGAATGAATATGCAGAAATCATAAATTTATTTACAAGGATTTTGAGTGGGATCTTGGTTTTGGGATTGTACGCATCAAATAAGACATCCTCTATGAAAATGCCTTGGGTCATCTTAATTCTAATTTTCCCAATTATGGGTGTAGGCCTGTATTTGTTGATTGGTTTGAATGGCGGCACACATAAAATGCGTGAGCGATATGCAGAAATTGATAGCAAATTGTTACCAATGCTCCCGGACAGTCAGGAGTGTTTGAGCAGAATAAAAGAAACAATTCCGAAAGCAGGAAATATAGCAAGTTACATACAAAGAAATTCGCAGTATCCAATCTATCAGAATACGGATATTGTGTATTTTGATGAAGCAGTGAAAGGATTAGAGGCACAGCTTAAGGATTTGGGGAAAGCACAGAAGTTTATCTTTATGGAATATCATGCGATAGAAGACGCTGAAGCATGGCATAAGATTCAAGATGTTCTGGAAGAGCGAGTAAAAGCAGGTGTGAAAGTTAGAGTATTCTACGATGATATGGGTTCTATAGGCTTTATTAACACAGATTTTGTGAAAAAGATGGAGGCAATAGGAATTCATTGCCGTGTATTCAATCCGTTTATGCCAGGTTTAAATCTGTTTTTGAACAATCGTGATCATAGAAAAATAACAGTTATTGATGGAAAAGTCGGATTTACAGGTGGATATAATCTAGCAAACGAATATTTTAATTACACACACCCGTATGGACAGTGGAAAGATACAGGTATTCGTTTAGAAGGAGATGCTGTTCAGTCGCTTACGGTGACATTTTTGGAAATGTGGAATGCAGTAAGTGATAAGGATGCTAATGATTCTGATTTTAGTAAATACCTTTTCCACTATGATTATGCGGCACAGCAAACTGGGTTTGTTCAACCTTATGCAGACAGCCCTATGGATAATGAGCAAGTAGGAGAAGAAGTTTATATCAGTATGATAAATAAAGCTGAAAAATATTGTTGGTTTATGACTCCATATCTAATCATAACAGATGAAATGACGCATGCGTTATGTCTGGCTGCTAAGCGAGGGGTAGACGTAAGAATTATCACACCTGGTATCCCTGATAAAAAATTCATTTATAATATAACTCGTTCTTTTTATCATGGATTGGTTAAACATGGTGTTCGTGTTTATGAGTGGACTCCTGGTTTCTGTCATGCAAAAATGAGTGTGGCAGATGACTGTATGGCAACTTGTGGAACAATTAATCTGGATTATCGAAGTTTATATCACCATTTTGAAAACGGCTGTTTTATGGCAGATTGTCAGGCAGTTGTGGAAATAAAAAATGATCTGATAAGAACGATGGGAGAATGTCGTGATGTGACAGACCAATATCAAACCGGACGAAGTGCATATTTGCGACTGGGACAATTATTTATGAGATTATTTGCTGGATTGCTATAAGAATCTGATGAAACGACCTTTCAAAAAACAGTTGATTTAGAAGTTAACTGTTTTTGAAAGGCCGTTTTTACTATATCTAACAGTCTGTTGTACAAAGAAGATTTTGCATTGATGAAAAAACAAACCTTGTTGAGGTTAAATTGAGATTGACTTTGTATTGTATAAGTATGAAATAAAAAGGAATCAGGTGATGTACAATGAAAAAGTATAAAATATGTAAAATCCTTCTTGTTATACTGGCAATTTTTTTATGTGTGGCTTTTTATGAATTGCTCGGAATCCGCGTTGCATATAAAAAGCAGCCGGAAGTGTCCAATACAACCAAAAAAGAAACAAAAAATGTGTCATGGAACGAATGCAGTGAAAATACAGAACGGGCAGTAATCATAGAAAAGAATCCAGAAGCGCTTTTACAAAGAGTGCGTTTGATCAAGAATGCAAAAAAGGAAATTATTCTTTCTACTTTTGCATTTCAATCCGATGAAAGTGGAAAATTGATTTTAGGAGCACTGCATGATGCGGCAGACAGGGGTGTACATATTCGTCTGTTAGTAGATGGAATGGAGAGCTGGATTGATATGGAAGGAAATCCGTATTTCTATGGATTATCTTCCCATGAGAATGTTGAAATTAAACTATATAATAAGGCCAATCCGTTGAAACCGTGGAAAATGATGGGTAGAATGCATGATAAATATTTGATTGCAGATGGAAAGAGATATATTCTTGGGGGAAGAAATACATACAATTATTTCCTGGGTGATTTTCCGGGACATAAGAACTATGACAGAGACGTGTTAGTGGTTTGCGATGAACCTGAGAAAGAAAATTCAGTTAACCAGTTGTTAGAGTATTTTGAAACGATATGGGAACAAGAAGACAGTGGTTATTTTCATGACAATAAAAAACTGGCAAATAGAAAATCTGTAAAGAACGCAGTTTTAGAACTGCAGAACGGCTATCAGAAATATTTTGAAGAGAATAAGGAAAGAATCTGCGATACCGATTACACGGACGAAACTTTTGAGACAGAAAAGATTGCATTAGTGTCAAATCCTATCCACACAGGTTCCAAGGAACCAGTAGTCTGGTATCAACTGGGAGAACTAATGAAAAATGCAAAAGAGCGCGTGAAAATTCATACACCATATATTATTTGCAATGATATGATGTATAATACATGGAAAGAGATTGCGGAGAGAGTTCCGGATTTTTCTATCATGACCAATTCGGTTGCCAACAATGGAAATCCGTTTGGTTCTGCTGATTATGCGAGAAACAGAAACAGAATTTTAAATACAGGAATTGATATCTGGGAGTATGAAGGCGGCTATTCTTACCACGGAAAAAGCATCCTGATTGATGATGATCTATCCGTAATCGGTTCCTTTAACATGGATATGAGAAGCACGTATCTGGATACGGAACTGATGCTTGTAATACGTAGCAAAGAGATTAATAAACAGTTGGAAGAAGGCATGATGGAATATGAAAGAGTGTCCCGACAGGTATTGGAAGATGGAACCTATCGTGATCCATATCATGTAGAGCCAATCGAATTAACAAAGAAACGTCAGAGAAAAATATTTTTGGTACAGCATCTGCTTGGATGGGCAAGGTATCTGTTTTAATAAGGAGGAAGGAAAACGTGTTTCAAATATTGATTGTAGAAGATGATAAAGAATTAAGCCAGCTATTCCAAAAAGTGCTTGAGAAGAATGGATATCAGGTCAAAAGTGCATCGGATGGAGCACTGGCATTAGAAATATTGGATAAAGAGTATATTGATCTGATCATTTCCGATATTATGATGCCGGTTATGGATGGTTATGAACTGGTGTCGGAACTCCGTTCAGCAGGATATCAGATACCGGTACTTATGATCACTGCGAAAGGTTCCTTTGATGATATGCGCCAGGGATTTCTTTCGGGAAGTGACGATTATATGGTAAAACCGGTAAATGTGAATGAAATGGTTTTAAGAGTTGGAGCACTGCTTCGCCGTGCACAGATACTGAATGAACACAAAATTGTGATCGGTTCAACAGAGTTTGATTATGATGCAATGACGGTTACAACTGATAAGGAAAGTCTTGTTTTGCCTAAAAAAGAATTCCTGCTTTTATATAAGCTTGCAGCTTCGCCAGGCAGAACATTTACAAAACAACAGTTGATGGATGAAGTATGGGGATACGAGACGGAGGCAGACCCACATACGATAGAGGTACATATAGGAAGAATCAGAGAGCGTTTTAAAGATAACCCTGATTTTGAAATCGTAACAATGCGTGGAATTGGATACAAGGTGGTGAAAAAATAATGGAACAAAAGAAAGAAAAAGGATTGCGGATCCGATCCTGTCTGACTGGTGCAATCTGGCTGGCACTTGTATTTTCAACAGTCATATCTGCTTTATTATTTGCTTTTTTGAATCATTTTTTTAATCTGCCGGGCAGCATATCTGTGCTTGGCTGGCTTTTGATTTTCAATACATTGATTGCCGGGCTGATCACTTCCTTTATTAATGCAAAGTTACTGGAACCAATTACCAGACTTAGTAAAGCAATGAAGGAAGTTTCTCAGGGAGATTTTGAACAGCATTTGGAAACGAACAGCCGTATAGCAGAAGTTGGAGAATCTTATCAAAGTTTTAACGTTATGACAAAAGAACTTCGTGCAACAGAGGTGCTGCAGATGGATTTTGTATCTGATGTTTCTCATGAGTTTAAGACCCCGATTAATGCCATTGAAGGATATACAATGCTGCTTCAGGGAGAAGAACTGTCTCCGGATCAAGAGGAATATGTAGAAAAAATCTTATTTAACACCCAAAGACTTTCCGGATTGGTTGGTAATATTTTGCTGTTATCCAAGTTAGAGAATCAGAATATACCAATGAAAAAAAAAGAATATCGTCTGGATGAACAGATCCGCCAGGCATTTCTTTCATTGGAAACAAAATGGACAGAAAAAGAAATTGGTTTTCAGGTAGAATTGGAGGAAGTTAAATATACTGGGAATGAAGGACTTTTTATGCATATCTGGATAAATCTTTTGGATAATGCGATTAAGTTCAGTCCTTCAAAGGGGACAATTACGATGTTTCTGAAACAAGAACAGGATTCTGTTAAGTTCATTCTGGAAGATGAAGGACCAGGAATAGAGGATGATGTAAAATCCAGAATATTTGACAAGTTCTATCAGGTAGATGGATCTCATAAAGCAGAAGGAAATGGCCTAGGTCTTGCACTTGTAAAACGGATTGTAGATAGTGCCGGAGGAACAATCAAAGCAGAAAACCGTGAATATGGTGGATGCAGATTTGTTGTAGAGCTTCCAATCCAGAAAGATAAGGCCATATAAGTTTAAGAAAAACAGATAGAGGAGGAATTACATGACATTTTATCAGGAGTTGCAGTTAAATCAGGCAGGTTCTAAAAACCTGTTGAAAAAGAGTGAAACACTAAAAGAAAAATCATATCATATGTGGGTATATCTGGTGAAGATAGCTGCTACAATGGCATTTTGTTTTTGCTTTGTTAGTATTTTCAGTATCCTATTTGGAAATGAGAACAGCATTGTAGGTGTAGTAGTCTTATTATGTCTCATGGTGTTTAGAAATGCGGATCTGGGGATCCACACCGGACAATCTACGATGCTTTTGGCTTTGTTCTTTGTAATTATGACTGTATGTCCGCATTTAGCAAATCAGTTTTCACCGGTATTGGGAATGCTGTTAAATATTGCGGCACTGGCTGTGTTGATTCTGTTCGGATGCCATAATCCATTCATGTTTAATCAATCTACATTGGTTCTTGGGTATCTACTGCTATATGGTTATGATGTTACGGGAAAAAGCTATCAGATGCGATTAGTCGGAATGGCTTTAGGTGCAGCACTTACCTGCTTCGTATTTTATCGAAATCATAAAAACAGAACCTATAAAAGAAATCTGAAAGATCTGATACAAGAATTTGATATCACTTCTTCCAGAACAAAATGGCAGATATGTCAGATTTTATGCGTACCGATTGTCCTTTGCATTGCAGAACTTTGTAATATGCCACGTGCAATGTGGGCTGGTATTGCGGCCATGTCCACGATTTTGCCGTTTATGGAAGATATGCACTACAGAGTCCGTAAAAGGATTGTCGGAAATATTGCAGGTGTTATATGTTTTACAGTATTATATTTTCTGCTTCCTTCGTCAATCTATGCATATATAGGAATTCTTGGTGGAATCGGTGTAGGATTTTCAGCACAATATGGCTGGCAGGCAGTATTTAACACATTTGGTGCTTTAGCCATTGCTGCAGAGACTTATGGACTACAAGGAGCGGTTAGTCTTAGAGTGATTCAAAATGTTTTTGGTGTTGTGTTTGCTTTAGCATTTTGTGTTATATTTTATTGGTTTATGTCTAAAAAAAAAGGAAAGTAAGGTGACCGTACATGCAGAGTGAAGTGAATCAGGAAGAAAATTTGAATAGAATTATTACGGTTCCTAATCTTCTTTCTTTTTTTCGGCTTTGTCTGATTCCGGTAATTATATGGAGTTATTGTGTAAAGAAAAATCCTCTGTTAGCTGGTGAAATCTTATTGCTGTCTGGGCTTACGGATCTTGCTGATGGATATATCGCAAGAAGATTCCATAGGATTAGTAATTTAGGAAAAATACTTGATCCGGTGGCTGATAAGCTGACACAGGCAGCGATGTTAATCTGTCTGTTTACTCGTTTTCCGCATGTGCTTCTTTTAATCGTAATAATGGCAGGTAAGGAGCTGTATATGGTAGTCAGTGGATGTCTTGTGATACGAAAGACAGGAAAAGTACATGGTGCAGACTGGCATGGAAAGATAGTAACCTTTTTATTATATGGAACTGCAGCGGTGCATATTATATGGTTCCACATTACACCGATGGTATCAGATCTGTTGATTGGTTTGTGCGCTATAATGATGGTCATATCGGTCGCTCTGTATATTATCCAGAATACCAGGACTCTTAAGGGAGAGACTGTATAAGCAATTTTATATTGCAATGACTAGAAAAATATTTAGGAGAATCCTATAAAATGTCTGTGATTCAGTTCTTTATCTTTGTTTTTTGTTCTCATACTCCTCCTTGCGCTGAGACTATTCCTCCCACCGGGAGTCCACGTATTTCAATATCGGCTGTCCCTTCCGATATTAGAAATAGTGCTGTGAACACCTTTAGGTGGAACCAACAGACAAGTGAAACGTCTGTTATTGAGAGGGTATGGGGAGATCCCCATCAAGATAAAATCCATAGGTTGACGGGAGGCCAAATGGCAATACCGTTAAACATGGGTGGATCTTGCTCTTATTCGTATCCCTCTATATAACGAAACTCTCAGAGGCTGTTTTACAGTGGGGGAAAAGAAAAAATATCAAAAAAATGATGATTAATGGTGAGCTTGTGATAGAATAGATAAAGAGAAAAGCATAAAGGATGTTGTTGTGGAGAATATTTGTTATGATTAGAAAGTTGCTGAACAGAGATATCGATAGAGTCACTGACATATGGTTAAAGACAAATCTGAAAGCACATTATTTTATTTCCAATCAATACTGGAAAAGTGATTATGAATTAGTGAAAGAAATGATGTCACAATCCGAAGTTTGTTGAATTAAAAATGAAATAAAGTTCCAGTAATCATAGAGTGTATGGATTCAATTCCATAT